>NC_014100.1:2482998-2793373 GCF_000092285.1 Caulobacter segnis ATCC 21756
CCCAGCAGGTGCGGCGGTTCTGGGAGCTCTCCTCCGTCGTCTCGCGCGGCAAGAAGCGCCAGCGCAAGATCATGGCGCTGGAAAGCTTCATCATCCTCTTTTTGGACCACCTGTTCCCCGGCTACGAGGTCGAGGGCCGCGGTCTGTTCCGCCTGATCCGCGACAGCGACCTGGAGATCGAGGAAGAGGCCGAAGACCTGGTGCGCGAGTTCGAGGCGCGGCTGAAGAAGCGTCGCCTGGGCCGCGTGGTGCGCGTGAAGATGCAGACCACCATGCCGCCGGACCTGCGCGACTTCATCATCGAGGGCCTGCGCGCCGAGCCCGAGGACGTGATCCTGGTCGACGGCAAGCTGGGCCTGGCCCAGATGAGCGAGCTGATCCCGCCGGACCGGCCGGACCTGAAATTCCCGCCCTTCAACGCCCGCTTCCCCGAGCGCATCCGCGACCACGGCGGCGACTGCTTCGCGGCGATCCGCGAGAAGGACATCCTGGTTCACCACCCGTTCGAGAGCTTCGACGTGGTGGTGCAGTTCCTGCGCCAGGCCGCGCGCGACCCGAACGTGCTGGCGATCAAGCAGACGCTCTATCGCACCTCCAAGGACAGCCCGATCGTGGCGGCCCTGATCGAGGCGGCCGACAACGGCAAGAACGTCACGGCCCTGGTCGAGATCAAGGCGCGCTTCGACGAGGAAAATAACCTCAAGTGGGCGCGCGACCTGGAGCGGGCCGGCGTGCACGTGGTGTTCGGCTTCGTCGACTGGAAGACCCACGCCAAGCTGTCGGTCGTGGTGCGCCGCGAGGCCGACCAGACCCTGCGGACCTACTGCCACTTCGGCACCGGCAACTACCACCCGCAGACGGCGCGGGTTTACACCGACCTTTCCCTCTTCACCTGCGACCCGGCCCTGGGGCGCGACGGGGGCAAGCTGTTCAACTTCATCACCGGCTACGCCCAGCCTGGGCGGCTGGAGAAGCTGTCGTTCTCGCCGATGACGCTGAAGCCCGATCTGCTGCGCATGATCGAGGCCGAGGCGGACGCGGCGCGGGCGGGCAAGCCGGCCGGCATCTGGGCCAAGATGAACTCGGTGGTCGACCCGCAGATCATCGACGCCCTCTACGCCGCCAGCCAGGCGGGCGTGCAGATCGACCTCGTCGTGCGCGGCATCTGCTGCCTGCGGCCGGGCATCAAGGGCCTGTCGGAGAACATCCGGGTCAAGTCGATCGTCGGCCGCTTCCTGGAGCACGCCCGCATCCTGGCCTTCGCCAACGGCGCGGCCATGCCCTCGGCGCAGACGCGGCTCTTCATCAGCTCGGCCGACTGGATGCCGCGCAACCTGGATCGCCGGGTCGAGAGCCTGGTGCCGGTCGAGAACCCGACCGTCCACCAGCAGGTGCTGGACCAGATCATGGTCGCCAACCTCAACGACGAGGCCCAGAGCTGGCGGCTGGACAGCGAGGGCGACTACGCCCGCGATCCGGCCTGGAACAGCAAGGCCGCCTTCTCGGCCCACGACTACTTCATGACCAATCCCAGCCTGTCGGGCCGCGGCCACGGGGCCCGCGACCTGCCGCGCGCCTTCGACCACGTGGGACCCAAGCGGCGGCGATAGCCTTCAACGGGCCGTCCGCGCCGCCTGGTCGAAGGCCCTGCTCTCGATATGGGCGGTGGCCGTCCTCAGCCGCGCCAGGGCGTAGTCGAGCCGCCCGCGAGGCGTCTCCAGCAGCGGCTCGCCCAGGGCCAAGCCTTGGTGGAGCTCATCCAGCTCGGGCCCGTCCAGGCGCTCGGCCCTCGCCGCCCCGCTGACGCCGGCGAGGAACGCCGCGGCGTGAAAGACGTGGCTGACCTGCCGAAACAGGTAGAGCCGCGCCAGCTCGTCCGCGCGCGCCTCCCGCCGGAAATAGGTCGCCAGCAGCAGGGCTTCGCGCTCGGGGTCCGGCGCGAAAACATTGGCCAGGGCCGCCAGATCGACGTAGCGGTCGGCGCGGAACGCGGCCTCCCAGTCGATCAACCAGACCCGGCGACCGTCATAGAGCAGGTTGCGCGGGTTTAGGTCGTTGTGGCTGGCGACCGGCTGGGGCGCGAGATTGGCGCAGACGGCCCGCAGCCGATCCCACGCCTCCAGCGGCCCCGCCAGAGCCTCGAACGCCACCGCTCCGCCGCGGACGGCGCGGCCGACCAGACCATCCAGGGCGTCCAGATAATCGGTCAGCGACGGGAAGGCCTCGAGCGCATGCAGCGCCCGCACGGCCTGGGCCAGCTCGACCACCAGATCGGCGCGCGTGCCGTTGTAGTCCAGAGCCAGCGAGCGATTCTCGACGAAGTCGGTGATCATCACGCCGTCGTCGGGATCGGCGTAACGCACGCGCGGGGCCAGGCAGGCTTGAGCGGCCAGGGCCTGACACCGGTAGGCGCGGCGGGGATCGCGCAGCGCGTCCCGACCGGTCTCGACCCGCAGCAGATAGGCGATCCCGCCCACCCTTATCCGCCACAGCCGCGCGCCCGAGAGGCCGCCGGACAACGGCGTCCAGCCGTCCAGCGCTTCGGTCGCGAACGCGCCGCGCAGCGCCTTTCGAACACCAGGGATTTGAAGGGGTGAAGCGCTCATCGGCGAACCTTTCGGGACGATGCGCGCTTCATTTACCCGGATAAAAATATGAGTCAATATAATCCGGGTAAAAATTACGAACGTTGCGCGACAAGGCGTTCCTCGTCGGAAAATCGCGCACGGCGCTTCCCCCGCCGTGGGAATGCGCTAAACCACGCCCATGCCCTTCCCGGCGCCGCGCGACGCGGCCGTGATCGATATCGGCTCCAACTCGGTCCGCCTGGTGGTGTACCGGCTGGAGGGGCGCGCCATCTGGACGGTCTTCAACGAGAAGGTCCTGGCGGGCCTGGGCCGCGACCTGGCCAAGACCGGCCGGCTGTCGCCAGACGGCGTGGCCCAGACCCTGCAAGCCCTGAAGCGCTTCCGCGCCGTGCTGGAGGCCGTCGGCCCGGCCGAGGTCTTCGCCGTCGCCACCGCCGCCGCCCGCGACGCCGCCGACGGCCCCGACTTCATTCGCCGCATCCATGCGGAGACGGGCTTCACCGTCCGGGTGCTCTCGGGCGAGGAAGAGGCGCACTACGCCGCCGTGGGCGTGCTCGCCGGCGCGCCGGACGCGACGGGCGTCGTGGGCGACCTGGGCGGCGCCAGCCTGGAGCTCGTGCGCCTGTCGGCCACCGGCGCGGGCAAGGGCGTCACCCTGCCGTTGGGCCCGTTCAGTCTGGCCGGGCCCAACGGCGCCGGCTTCGACGCCGAGCGTGTCCGACGCCTGGCCCGCGAGCGCATCGCGGCCGTCGCCGACGATTTCCGCACCGACACCTTCCACGCCGTGGGCGGCGCATGGCGGAACCTGGCCTTGCTGCACATGCGGCTCTCCGGCTACCCGCTGCACGTCGTCCATCAGTACGAGATCGGGGCTGGCGAGGCGCTGGACGCGGCTCGCCTGGTCGCGCACCAGTCGAAGAGCTCGCTGGAACGCATCGAGGGCATGAGCAAGAAGCGCTCGGAGACCCTGCCCTACGCGGCCGTGGTGCTGGAGACGCTGATCCAGGAACTGGGCCTCAAGCGCATCGAGATCTCGGCCTACGGCGTGCGCGAGGGCCTGCTGTTCGAGGCCATGCCGCCGCGCGTCCGCAGCCTGGATCCGCTGATCGAGGGTTGTTCGGCCCTCGGCGCGCGCCAAGGCGTGGCCGACGACCTGGGCGCGGCCCTGGACGCCTGGATCGCCCCGGCCTTCCGCGAACTGCCGCCGCTGTTCGGCGAGCGCGACGGCGTGCTGGTCTCGGCCGCTTGCCGCCTGGCCGATGTCGGCGTGCGCCTGCACCCGGACCATCGCGCCGACCTCGTCTTCGAGCAGGTGCTGCGCGCGCCGATCGCCGGCCAGACCCACGCCGAGCGCTGCTTCCTGGCCGCCGCCGCCCTTGCGCGTCACGCGACCAACTTCCACCCGCCGGAACTGGCCACGCTGGAGCGCCTGCTCAGCCCCGCTCAGCTGAAGCGCGCCCGCGCGCTCGGCGCCACGATCCGCCTGGCCTGCGACCTGTCGGGCCGCAGCCCCAGCCTCTTGGCCCACGCCCGCCTGGACCTGGACAAGAGCAATCTGATCCTCGCCGCCGACCAAGGCTTCGCCGACCTTCTGCTGGGTGAACAGACCAACAAGCGCGCCAACACGGCCGCCCAGCACCTGGGCCTGAAGACAAAGATCGTTTCAGGTTGATCTCAGGTAGAGATCACCAAAACATCGTGTTTAATCGGCTCTTTATTTCCCCAATACGAGGAAGCGGACAACTTGCCGCACCTCTTGCCGGCGTTCTCAGCATGCTTTGTTAGGCATGCCCACCCTAGCCTCCCCTAACAACACAGGGAGGCTCCGGATGTTGAAGCATCGCTCGCACTACCTCGACGCCATCGCCCCGAACCCCAGCGTGTCGCCGGGCTTTGAGCCTCGCGTCGCGCCGCGTCCGGCCAACGACCAGGACACGCCGGTCGCCAGCGCCGCCCGCAGCCTGCAGGCCGATATCGCGCGCGCGTTCGCGGCCAAGAACGGCTGGTCGGTAGGACAGACCGTCGCCGCCGGCGTGATCTTTCATCTGGGGGTCTTCTGCGCCCTGGGGCTGGCGGCCGGCGCCGCCCTCGCCCAGCTGGCGCGCGGATAGAAAAGCCCCGCTACCGGGTCTCGCCGCCGCCGAACAGGGCCATATAGAGATCGCGCGGCTTGACGGGCTTCTCCACCCAACCGGTCATGCCCGCCTCGAGACAGGCGGCGATCTCCTCGGGCGAGGCCGCGCCGGTGACGGCGATGATCGGCGTCTCGCGATTTGCGCCGCCCTCGCGCAGGCGGCGTGACGCCTCCAGCCCGTCCATGCCGGGCATGCGCACATCCATCAGGATCGCGTCGAATCTCAGCTCTTCGGCGGCCGCGAGCGCGCAGAGCGCGTCCTCGGCGGTCTCGACCTCGGCGCCGAACGCCTCCAGCATCCGCGCCAGGGTGCGGCGGTTGATGTCGTGGTCGTCCACCACCAGCACCGAAAGCGCACGGGGCGAGGCTAGGGCCGCGGCGGCGGCGGTGTCGACGGCCGGCGGCGGCGCGCCCTCGGGCGCCGGCAACGTGAGCGTGAAGCAGGCGCCGCAGCTGCCGCCATCCAACGCCCTGAGATCGCCGCCCATCAGTCGCGCCAGATCGCGGCTGATCGCCAGTCCGAGCCCCGTGCCGCCGAACGCCCGCGCGGTTTTCAATCCGAGTTGCTCATAGGGGCTGAACAGGCGCGCGATCTGGTCCTCGGTGAGGCCCGGTCCGGTGTCGCACACCTCGATCGAAACGAAGCGACGATTGTCCCGCGTCAGGGTGGTCACCGTGACGGTGACTTCGCCATCAGCCGTGAACTTGATGGCGTTGCTGATCAGGTTGTTGAGCACCTGACGCACGCGCATCGGGTCGCCCCGGACCCATTGCGGCCCGGCCTGCGCCCCTCGCAGGGTCAGCCGCAAGCCCTTGGCGCGCGCGGTGTTGCGCCAGAACCTGACCGTGTTCGAGATCAAGGCTCGCAGGTCATGATCGACGACCTCGACGCCCATGCGGCCCGCCTCGATCTTCGACAGGTCCAGCAGGTCGTTCAGCTGGGCCCGCATCATCAGCCCGGCGTCGGCGATGAGCGCGGACGCGGCGCGATGGGCCTCACCGCCGCCTTCCAGCGACGCGGCGCCATTGACGATGGCGTTGATCGGCGTGCGCAGCTCGTGGCTGACCATGGCGATGAAGGCCGACTTGGCGGCGGTCTGGGCCTCGGCCGCCTGGCGGGCCGCGCGCTCGGCCAGCAGCGTTCGCCGCGACCACAGGAAGGTCAGGGAGACCGTCAGGCAGAAAAGCCCCACGCCCAGGATGAAGTGCGGCAGGTAGGGGTCACGATGCGCCCCGACCACGAACGGGGTGACGATGAGGTAGGCTAGGTGCGGCGTGACCGCGCAAAGAAAGGCGACGAGGCAGCCCTCCGCGCCCATCAGGGCCGTGAACACCGACCCGGACAGCAGAAGGATCGCGCCCGCCGAGGTCACGGGGGTCCCCGCCTGCCAGAAGGGAATGGCCAGCGCGCCAAAGGCGGCCGCCATCCCGAAATCGACGAGCAGGTTGAACCAGATCCGCCGTTCGGGCCGGGGAGCGCTCAAAAAGCTGCGGATGGCGTAGAGTTCGATCAGCTGCACCGGGCCGTAGACCAGGATCCACGGCGCCAGGAAGGGCATGCCGTGCAACGCCAGGCCGATCAGGCAGAGGCAGACAGCAACGAAGATGCGGAGCGGAATCTGCCGGCGGCGCGAAATCGCGGCGGCGCGATAATCGCCCGCTAGACGCCCCCAGAACTCACGCAACTCAACCCCCACAGGCGCGCCTCGCCTCTCACGGCCGCCGTCATACCGTCAAATTTGGTCACAAGTTCGGTGGCGATTCGAGACGCGGCCCGATTCGGGTACAAATCACCGTTTCCGCCGGCTCAAGACCAGCGAAAATGCACCTCTTGACGCTTTGAAGGGCTTAACTCGCCTTGGGCGCGCGCCGAACCTCGACCACACGCACCTTGGCGCCGTCCAGCACCAAGGCCAGTTCGCCCCGCTTGATCTTCAGGGCGTCAGCCCCGAAGGCGTCACGACGCCAGCCGGCGAGGGCCGGCGTGGCGGCGTTGTCGTCGGCGGCGATCTTCTCGAGGTCCGAGACCGTGGCGATCAGCTTGGAGGCGACGCCCGCCTCTTCCGCCCGCGCCTTCAGCAGGACCTTGAGCAGCTCGACGACCGCGCCGGCGTTTTGCGGCGGCGGCGGGCCGGGCTTGTCGACGATGGGCGCGTAGCCCTCCGGATCGGCCAGGGCGGCCTTGATCGCGGCCAACAGGTCGGGACCGAACTTGCTGCCGCCGAAGCCCTTGGGCACGCCGCGCAGGTTGTTCAGGGCCTCCAGGCTGGTCGGGGCCTGGGTGGCCAGCTCGTCGATGGCCTCGTCCTTGAGGATGCGGCCGCGCGGCTGGTCGCGGTTCTGGGCGGTGCGCTCGCGCCAGGCGGCGACGGCCTTGAACACGGCCAGGTACTTGGCCTGCGTCTTGCGCGGGCGCAGGCGGCGCCAGGCTTTTTCCGGATCCACGTCATAGGCGGCCGGGTCGGAGATGGCGGTCATCTCTTCCTCGACCCAGGCCAGACGGCCCGAGGTCTCAAGACGCTCGCGCAGGATGGGGAACAGCGCGGCCAAGTGTGTCACGTCGGCCAGGGCGTAGGTCAGCTGAGCCTCGGTCAGCGGCCGGCGCGCCCAGTCGGTGAAGCGGCTGGACTTGTCCAGTTCGATCCGCAGCATCTGGCGAACCAGGGCGTCATAGGCGATCTGTTCGCCAAAGCCCGCCGCCATGCCCGCCACCTGGGTGTCGAACAGCGGCTTGGGCATCGCCTTCAGGTTATTGAAGATCTCGACGTCCTGACGGGCGGCGTGGAAGACCTTGAGGATGCGCTCGTCACGCATCACCGCCAGCAGGGGCTCGAGGTCGATATCGTCGGCCAGAGGGTCGATGACGGCTTCGTGCGTGGGCGAGGCGACCTGGATCAGGCACAGCTTGGGCCAGTAAGTCGTCTCGCGCATGAACTCGGTGTCCACCGCGACGAAAGGCTCGCCCGCAAGCTCATTACAAAACGCCGCCAGCTCGGCGGTGGTGGTGATCGGCTTCATCCGCTGCTAATAGCCTCGCGCACCCCCGAGTCTGCAAGCGTCAAGACGCAGGAAGCTGGGCCGGGACGCAAAATTTCCGCGAGTTCGGAGGATGTTCCCGTCCTCCGAGAGACCAAAGAGCGAGCGCCAGAGCGACCATGAGCGATCAGCCCAACGGCCTTACCTATGCCCAGGCGGGCGTCGACATCGACGCGGGCAACGCGCTCGTCGACGCGATCAAGCCCCTGGCCAAGGCCACCCGCCGCCCCGGCGCGGAAGCCAGCCTCGGCGGTTTCGGCGCGCTCTTCGACCTCAAGGCGGCCGGTTACGACGATCCGCTGCTGGTCACCACGACCGACGGCGTCGGCACCAAGCTTCGCATCGCCATCGATTCAGGGATGCACGCCACGGTCGGCATCGACCTCGTCGCCATGTGCGTCAACGACCTGCTGGCGCAGGGCGCCGAGCCGCTGATGTTCCTGGACTACTTCGCCACCGGCAAGCTGGACGTCGAGATCGCCAAGAGCGTCGTCGCCGGCATCGCCGAGGGCTGCAAGCTGTCGGGCTCGGCCCTGGTCGGCGGCGAGACGGCCGAAATGCCGGGCATGTACGGCGACGGCGAGTATGACCTGGCGGGCTTCTCGGTCGGCGCGGTCGAGCGCGACGGCGTCCTGCCCAAGCTGGACAAGCAGCGCGCCGGCGACATCATCATCGGCCTGGGCTCGTCGGGCCCGCACTCCAACGGCTATTCGCTGGTGCGCCGCGTGGTCGAGCGCTCGGGCCTCTCCTGGGACGCTCCCTGCCCGTTTGAAGACGGCAAGACCCTGGCCGAGGCCCTGATGGCCCCGACCCGCATCTATGTGAAGTCGCTGCTGCCGCTCCTTCAGTCAGGGCGCGTGAAAGGTGGGGCGCACATCACCGGCGGCGGCCTGATCGAGAACCCGCCGCGCGCCATCGCCGAGGGCCTGGCCGCCGAGTTCGACTGGAACGCCTGGGCGATGCCGCCCGTGTTCGACTGGCTGGCCCAGACCGGCGGGATTTCCGAGCACGAGATGCGCCGCACGTTCAACTGCGGCGTCGGCTTCATCATCATCGTCGCGCAAGCCGACGCCGAGCCGGTGCTGGCGGCCCTGCTGAACGCCGGCGAGGACGCGTTCATCTGCGGTCAGCTGGTCAAGGCCTGATGGCCTCGAAGACCAAGGTCGCGGTGCTGATCTCGGGCCGGGGCTCCAACATGGAGGCCCTGGTCCGCGCAGCCCAGGCACCGGGCTGCCCCTTCGAGATCGCGCTGGTGCTCGCCAACAAGCCCGACGCCAAGGGCCTGGAGATCGCCTCGGAGGCCGGCGTCGAGGCGCTGTGCGTCGACCAGAAGCCGTTCGGCAAGGACCGCGAAGCGCACGAACGCGCCATTGACGCGGCCCTGCGTGAGCGGGGGATCGAGATCATCGCGCTGGCCGGCTATATGCGGATCCTCACGCCCTTCCTGGTGGACGCCTGGGAAGGTCGGATGCTGAACATTCACCCGTCCCTGCTGCCCAACTATCCGGGGCTCGACACCCACGCCCGCGCGATCGCGGCGGGCGAGGTCGAGGCCGGCTGCACGGTGCACCTGGTCACGGCTGGCGTCGACGAGGGTCCGATCCTGGGCCAAGCCCGCGTGCCGATCCTTCCGGACGACGATGATCACACGCTCGCCGCCCGTGTTCTCGAGCAGGAACACAGACTCTACGCCAAGACCCTGGCCGATTTCGTCAGGACGCTCTAAGGGGCGACGAAGACGTCCGAGGGGGCGTCGAAGTACCGGTTGGACTGCTCGTCCCAAGCGTAGTCGGCGCTGCCGATCTGCGCGCGGTCGTAGCTGGGCGAGCCCTTGAAGCGATCCTTCTCCACATCGGCGTGAAACGTCTTGGCCATGGGGTCGTAGCGGACGATCGACCACGGCACCGGATGGTATCTTCCGGACCCGCCGAGCAAGCCCGGCGCCTCCACCACGACGAACGCGATCCGTCCCGTGTCGAGATCGACGAAGGTCTCGCGAATGTGCCCGAGCTTCGCGCCGCCCTGCCCGATCAATTCCTGGTCCAGGATGTCTTTGCTTTTGGTCAGCGGCATGGCGCCCTCGCGGTTGCGGCTCGTGACGAGCCCTTTCACCAGGAGATAGCGCCTCGACCGGCCACAAGTTTCCTCGCCGGCGCGCTGGGACCGCGTGTCGCACGCCGTAAAGGCTGTTGGGTCAGAACTTCGTCATCTTGTTTGGGCATACCAGCCCCATGGACGCCTGGATCGCCGATCTCTTTCGAGTCGCCGCCGACAACGCCGGTTTCGCCGGCGCGATCCTGTTCGCCTTCACTTTGCTGGAGGCCCTGCTGGTCGTGGGCCTGCTGATCCCCATCCTGGGCGTCATGCTGGCCGCCGGGGCGCTGGTGGCCCAAGGCGTGCTGCATCCGGTCGAGGCCATCCTGTGGTGCAGCGCCGGCGCGGCCGTGGGCGACGCCATCTCCTACCTGATGGGCCGGGGCCTGGGCGGCCGCCGCGCCTCGCGGTTCCTGTTCGCCGGCAAGCGCCGCCTGCTGGCGCGCGCCAAGCTGCTGACCCGCCGTCACGGCGTCCTGGCCATCGCCGCCGCGCGCTATCTGGGTCCGGCGCGTCCCTTCATCCCGATCCTGGCGGGGATGTCGCGCACCCGCGGCTGGAGCTTCCAGATCGCCAATGTTCTGTCCGCGCCCATCTGGGTGGTGTCGCTGCTGGCGCCTGGCTATCTGGCCGCCCGCAATCTGGAGCTGCTGCGCACCGACCCCGCGGTCGCGGTGGCCTGGGCGCTCGCCGCCGCGGCCGTGATCGCCGGCGGCTGGCTGACGGCGCGCCGGATGAACCGCGTCCAGGCCGCTTAGGCTAAACCGACCGCCAACGCCGCTCGGCCCAAAGGGCCGCGCCGGTCACCACGCTCACCGCCACCCACAGCGCCGCCGCGCCGACCGTGACATAGGTCAGGGCGCCCAAGGCCCCGCCGGCCGCCAAGCCGGTCCATAGCAGCACGTAGCGCAGCCAGTCCGACGGCTCGCCGCCCACCAGCGCGCCGGCGATCCTCTGACCCGCCTTGACCAGCGCTCCGGTCATGTAGGTGAGCCCCACCGCCACGTCGCCGTTCTTCTGGAACACCGCGTTCTCGGCCCCCATGGCCATGGCGACGGCGGTGACGCCCGCCGTGTCGTAGCCAAACCCGAGCAGGGTCGCGCCGCTGGCCAGCAGGATCCCCTCCAGGACCAGCACCGGCGAGCGCCGGTTCTCGCCGAAGGCCCGAGCGGTCAGCGCCCCCAGCACCACGCCGGCGACAAATGAGGCCACAAGGGTCAGCACGGTCGCCACCGCCGCCCAATGGGCCGTGGCGAGGCCCACGCCCAGGCGCGTGGAGTTGCCGCTCATGAATGAGACGAAGAAGCCGCCCAGCTTCAGGAAGCCGATCGCGTCGACATAGCCGGCCACGCCCGAAAGCGTCACCGCCAGCATCACCTCGCCTCGCCCGTAGGACTTCATCGCCAGACCTCGCGGCAAAAGAAAACGGCCGGATCGTCACCGATCCGGCCGCTCTTGGTCATCCGAAAAGTCGGACCGAGATCAGCCGACGATTTCGTCTTCGGTGAAGAACTGCTCGATTTCGATCTTGGCGTTGTCCAGGCTGTCCGAGCCGTGGACCGAGTTTTCGCCGATCGACAGGGCGAACTGCTTGCGGATCGTGCCTTCGTCGGCGTTGGCGGGGTTCGTGGCGCCCATGACTTCGCGATACTTGGCAACGGCGTTGTCGCCTTGCAGGACCTGGACGACGACCGGCTCGGCGGTCATCTGGGCGACGAGTTCGCCGTAGAACGGACGCTCGGCGTGGACTTCGTAGAACTTCTTGGCTTGGGCTTCGGTCAGCTTCACGCGACGCTGAGCGACGATGCGCAGGCCGGCGGCCTCGATCACCGCGTTGATGGCGCCGGTCAGGTTACGACGCGTGGCGTCCGGCTTGATGATCGAGAAGGTGCGTTCGGTCACGACAGTGATCTCACAGAAAAGTTGTGAATTGGGAGGTTGCGGGCTTATAGCCGTGCGCCCCGTCCTCGCCAACCCCACCGCGTAACCTTCACAAAAATGCTTCAGATCAACGACCTGACGTTCAACGCCTGGGGACGGAAGTTCTTCGACCACGCCAGCGTCAGCCTGCCGCCCGGCGCCAAGGTCGGCCTGATCGGCCGCAACGGCGTGGGCAAGTCCACCCTGTTCAAGCTGATCCTGGGCCAGCTGCACGCCGGCGACGACGAGATCAGCCTGCCCAAGGCCGCGCGGATCGGTTCGGTGGACCAGGAGCACCCGGCCACGCCCGTCTCCCTGCTGGACACGGTGCTGGAGGCCGACGAGGAGCGCCACGACCTGCTGACGCGTCTGGAAACGGCCGATCCCGAGGAGATGGGCGAGATCTGGGGCCGCCTGATCGAGATCGATTCCGACGCCGCGCCTTCCAAGGCGTCCGAAATCCTGGTGGGCCTGGGCTTCAGCCAGGACGACCTGGCCCGGCCGATGAGCGAGTTCTCCGGCGGCTGGCGCATGCGCGTGGCCCTGGCCGCGGCGCTGTTCGCCGAGCCCGACATGCTGCTGCTGGACGAACCGACCAACTATCTCGACCTGGAAGGCGCGCTCTGGCTGGAGGCCCGGCTGCAAAAGTACCCGCACACCGCGCTGATCGTCAGCCACGACCGCGAGCTGCTCAACAACAGCTGCACCCATATGCTGCACCTGGCTGGGGGCAAGCTGGAACTCTACACCGGCGGCTACGACGACTTCGAAAAGCGCCGCGCCGAAAAGGCCCGCCTGCAACTCTCCGCGAAAGCCAAGCAGGACGCCGAGCGCGCCCACCTGCAGGCCTTCGTCGATCGCTTCAAGGCCAAGGCCTCAAAGGCCGCTCAGGCGCAGTCGCGCATGAAGCGCCTGGCCAAGATGGAGCCGGTGGCCACTACGATCGAAGAGCGCGTCGCCCCCTTCACCCTGCCCTCGCCGCCCCGTCCCCTGCCCCCGCCGCTGATCCGGCTGGAGAAGGCCAGCGTCGGCTACGAGCAAGGCCGCGCGATCCTGAAGAACCTGAACCTGCGGATGGACCTAGACGACCGCATCGGTCTCTTGGGCGTCAACGGCGCGGGCAAGTCGACCTTCGCCAAGATGATCGCCGGGGCCCTGGGCGTGCAGAGCGGCGAATTCCACCGCGACAAGAAGATGAAGGTCGGCTGGTTCCACCAGCACCAGATCGAGGCGATGGACCCCAACGACACCCCGCTGGAGATCATCCGCCGGGCCATGCCGGAAGCCTCCGAGAGCTCGCGCCGCTCAAAGCTGGCGCAGTTCGGCCTGGGGTTCGAGAAACAGGAAACCACCGTCGCCAATCTGTCGGGCGGCGAACGCGCCCGCTTGCTGCTCAACATGGTGGCGATGGACGCGCCGCACATGCTGATCCTGGACGAACCGACCAACCACCTGGACATCGACAGCCGCCGGGCTCTGCTGGATGCGCTGAACGACTATATGGGCGCGGTGATCCTGATCACCCACGACCGATCGCTGATGGAATTGGTCGCCGACCGCCTGTGGCTGGCCGCCGACGGTACGGTTAAGCCGTTCGACGGTGACATGGACGACTACGCCAAGTTCGTGCTGGACCGCGCCAAGCAGGCCGTGAAGCCGACCCAGGTCGCCCGCGAGCCCGACAAGGCCGACGCTCCGGCGACCGCGCAGCCCAGGAAGGCCGCGATCGAACCGCTACGCCGCAAGGTCGACGCCGCCGAGCAGGTCATGACCCGCTGCACGCGCAACCTGGCCGATCTGGACGCCCAGCTGGCCGATCCGGACCTCTATGTGAAGAACCCGGGCAAGGTGGCGGAGCTGACCAAGCGCCGCGACAACGCCAAAGCCAAGCTGGACGAGGCCGAAGAAGCCTGGATGGCCCTGGCCGAGGAACTGGCCGAAGCCGAGGCTTGACATCAGGCAAATCACTCTCTCGAAAAACGAGAGGGTAAACGGCCCTAAACCATGAAGTTTAGTGGTTAAGAGACATCTCGCGTTCATTTTGTGCGACATGACATCGCACCCCGCCCGCAACCACATCGTCGCCAACCCCGAGGGCCTTTCGGCCCAGGTGGTGTTGGAATCGTTCGGCCAATGGGTCAACGACCGGATCGGCGAAGCCATGCGGATCGAGATGGACCTGGCCTTCCGGGACCGTCCTTTCGACATCGAGATCGGCCGCTCGCCAGCGCTGGTCGGCTGGGAGCACAAGTTCATTCCGCCGGGTTCGCCCGCGCCGAAGGGCAAGATGTGGACCGTCTACCGCCTGCACGACCAGGAAGGCCGTCCGGCCCACCTGCCGCGCTCGGGCGACCTGGTCGAAGACCTGACGCCGCTGCTGGGCGAACTGGGCTACCTGGGCGTCTTCGACGACGGCGTGGCGATGTTCCCGGGCGTGGGCAAGCGCTAAGGCGCGCGCCTAGTACGTTCCCTGATACAGCGCCGCGATGCGGCGGATCTCATCGTCGCTGAGCTTGCCGGCCACGTCGCGCATGCGCCGATAGACGTCGTTGCGCCGCGCGCCGTGCTTGTAGTCCAGCAGTTGCCGCTCGAGATAACCCGCGTTCTGTCCCGCGATAACCGGCGTTTCCGGCGGACCGCCGGCGCCGCGCGCGTGGCAGCTCTCGCACGGCGGCATCTGGCGAGAGGGGTCGCCGCGGTGGATCAGTCGGCTGATGGCCGGATCGTCGACGCCCAGATCGCCGGCGCCCAGCCGCACACGCGCCTTCACGTGGCCGAAATACGAGGCCACCTGCGCCAACTGCTCGTCGGTCAGGGCCTGAGCCACCGGGGTCATCTGCGCGTTGTAGCGCGCCCCGGAACGGTAGTCGGACAGCTGCTTGTAGATCGCCTCGGGCGACTGCCCCGCCAGGCGCGGGAACGCGTCGCTGATCGTCGTGCCCTCCTCGCCGTGACAGGCCGAGCAGACATCAGCGGCCAGCGCCGCGCCCGGACGCGGATCGGCGTTGGCCAGGATCGTCAGGGTCTGGGGGCTCCAGCGCACTTGCGAGACCGGCGCGGCCTTGGCGTCGAATGACGGCTGCGGCTGGGCCGGCGTGCCGGGCTTCAGACCCACCGCGCGGCAGATCGCCGTCCAGGCGTCGATATTGGCGTTGGGCGCCTGCAGGACCGGCAGGACGAACAGGCCCACCGCCACCGAGAAGGCCAGCACACCGCCGACCAGCAGGCCGGCGCTCAGCGTCCAGCGGCGATCGTTGGGCTCTTCTGGGGGTTCAGGATGTTCGGGTTCGCTCATCGCATCAACCTCCCGACAGCCTGTGCAGGATCGCTTCCGGCGCATCGCCGATGAAGAACTGGGCGATGGGGTAGCCGTAAGCCACGGCCATCAGCACCGCGACCAGGATGTTCCAGACCCAGAAGCCGTTCAGGACGGCCGGCACGCGCTTGGGCTGATGCACGGCCAAGGCGTAGGCGTAGCCTTCCGGCGCCACGGCCGCGGCGTCCTTGCGCGGCAGCAGATTGGCCACGAACAGCGCCGCGCTGCTCAGCAGCATCAACCCGCCGATCAGCGACACCACGACCCACGGTCCCCACCAGGCGATGCGCGGATCGGAATAGTCGAAGCTGGCGACCCGACGCCATTGGCCCTGCAGGCCCAGGAAGTGCCAGGGAAAGGTCATCACCATCATGCCGATCGCCCACAGCCACAGCTGCAGCCTCTGCCAGCGGGCGTCGACCAGTTGGCGACGGATCAGGCTGGGCCAGATCTCGTAGGCGATGGCGAAGTACATGATCACCACCGTGCCGCCGAAGATCAGGTGGAAGTGCGCGGTGACCCACGCGGTGTTGTGAACCATGGCGTTCATGCCGTAGCTCATGTTGATCAGGCCGCCGCCGCCGCCGAACCACAGCATGAAGAAGGCCAGCCCGGTGGCCAGCATCATCGGCCGGTCCCACGGCAGAGCCTTGATCCAGCCCAGCAATCCCTTGCCGCCGCGCAGGCGTCCGGCCAGCTCCATCGAGGCCGAGATCGTGAACACGGTCAGCAGGGTCGGCGCCGAGACCAGCGCCGTCAGCGACATCTGGATGAACTTGAAGCCCGTCGAGTGTTCGGGGTCCATGAACAGGTGGTGCATGCCGACCGGCAGGCTGTAGAGCAGGAACGCCACGAAGGTCAGGCGGCCCATGGTGTCGCTGAAGAGGCACCCTCCGGCCGCGCGCGGGGCCATGGTGTAGAAGGCCGTATAGGCCGGGATCAGCCAGAAATAGACGATGGCGTGCAGGGTCCACGAGAACAGGGTCCGCGACAGGCCGACGTCGATCGTCTGCTTGAAGCCCAGCACCGCCGGCATGATCAGGAACAGGATCTCGCTGGCCACGCCGACCGTGGTCCACAGCCACATCACCGCATTGGCGACGGTGGCATACATGGCCAAAGGCACCGGGACGCCGGGATTGGCCTTCTTGAAGCCGCCCATGGCCACCAGCATCAGCACGCACCAGACCCACGAGGCCACGACCACCAGCACGAGGCCCAGATAGAACCAGACCGTCGCCGTCAGCGGCGGATAGAAGGTGTAGAGCACCGAGGCCTGGCCCGCGCCGATCGACAGCACGGCCATGACGACGCCGACCACGCCCATCCAGTAGGCGCCCCAGGCCCAAGTCCTTCCGGGCAGTTCGCGCTTCAAGGCGGTCTCGGCGACGTAGTAGCCAAAGCCCATGATGAAGAAGGTGGTCAGCACATAGGCCATCGAGACCCCGTGCGCGGTCACCGACTGGTAGTAGCGCTGGGGGATGTCCTGCGGGGCCGACAGCGGGCTGCGCACCCACATCTGCCAGACGCCCAGGGCGCAGGCGGCGAGGAAGACGACGAAGGCCAGCCACAGGTGGGCCAGGATCAGGCGGTTATTGCGCGGCACAGGCGACCCTCCCGTCCGGACCCGGCTTGAAGTCCGCCTTCGGCACCACGCGCACCGTGGCCACCATCTCGCTGTGGCCCAGGCCGCAGTATTCGTGGCACGGCATCAGGAGGTCGCCGGTCTTGCGGAACACGGTGTGGACCTGGGCGACATAGCCCGGCACCACCATGGTGTTGACGTTGGTGCCCGAGACCAGGATGCCGTGGACCACGTCCGGGCTCGAAAACCGCAAGGTCACCGGCGTCTCGGCCGGCAGGACGACGCAGCGCGGCACGAAGGCGAACTGGGTGGCCACGATGCGCGCGGTGATCTGGCCGTTGGCCTCGACCCGCGTGCCCAGATTGGCCTCGGTGAACTCGGCCGACAGGTGCAGGTCCTGCGGCTTGGTGCGCTCGATATTGCTGGGCGGATTGATGTGCATGACCACGCCGGCCACGATCACCATGACCATGATCAGCGAGACGCAAGCGATCACCACGACCAGCCAGCGCGTCTCGGCGCGAGCGATGTCCTTCTCGGTGGAGGCGTTCATCCCACCGATCCCCGCGGCAGGAAGACGAACAGGTACATCGCCAGCCAGGCCAGCATCAGCGAGCCGACGGTCAGTCCTGCCAGGGCGAAGGCGCCCTTGGGCGTTTCCTTCAGCGCGGCGTCGATCTCGGCCTCGGTGAGACCATCGTCTTCAGGCGGCATGACCCCTCCAGCCGTGGCGCTTGAAACCAGAAGCGCACACTAACTCAGGGGTTGCAAGTCCACCCCGGAACCACCAGAGAGTCCTATCCGTGCAGGATGTCAGTTGCGTGTAGGATCGGCGGCGGTTGACCACGTCTTGAGCGCCGGCGGCAGTAGCGAGGGCGCGCAATAGCGGAAGGTCTCCCCGCCCTGCCCCCGCCGCATCGTGAAAGTCAGGTTGTCCTTAATCTCGATCGTCGCGCGCTCGCTGGAGCGTGGGGCCGGCCCCGAGCCGGCGTCGATGCAGGACTGTTCGATCTCGTAGGCGGCGCCGCGCTTCTGCAGGACGTTGATCCGGCAGTCTCGCGTGTGGGCGCCGTTCAAGCCCAGACCGTCGTAACGGCGGATGGCCGCGTTGGGCGGATCAGAGCAGGCGATATCGCCCGCCACGAAGATCCCGTGCTTCAGCGGCAGGCTCCCGCCGAGGTCTTGCGACGGCTCGATCAGGCCGTCGCGCGAAGCCCGCGGACCGGCGCGAGTCTCCGTTCGCGTGTCGGGCGTGGACGGCCCCTGCTCCGCCGGCGTCGAAGGCTGGGCGGGCGTTTGCCGCTCCTGACAAGCCGCCATGGCGAGTAGCGAAGCCAGCGCGGCCCAGGTGGGTCTCGAGATCATGCGGCATCCTCTTTGGTCGGACCGCCAAGCGCTGGGTCGGGCGCATCGCAGGCTGCACGCCATCAAGGGCCAAAGATGGACAGGGTTCCTTCGCTCGATCCCAAAGTCACCGCTTCAGCGAGCGGATATAGGCGGTGACGTCGGCGATATCGGCCTTGCTCATCGCCTTCGCCGGCATCGAGTAGTGGCCGACCTGGGTGATCGCCTCCAGCTCCCAGTCGAGCCGGGTCTGGACATAGCGGCCGGCGATCTCCTCGAAGGTCGGCGCGCCCGCCTTGGGGCTCACGGAGTCGCCGCGCACCGTGTGGCAGCCGGCGCACTCCCGCCGCGCGAAGTCGCCGCCGCGCGCCGGAGAGCCCGCGACCGTGTCGGCGTCCACCTTTCGGCGTTCGGAGGGCGAAGATTGCGCCAAGGCGCCGCCGACCATGACGGCGGTCGCCAGAACGAGTGTGCCCATCAACGTCGCGTATCGCATGGCCAGCCTCCATCGCTGGCCGGATGGTGAGATCGCCAGACGACTTCGCCAAGTCAGGGCGTTTGCTTAAGGCGCGGCGTGCGCCCTAGCCGCACTTCACCTGCTGGACGACGCCGGTGTCGGCGTTGAACAGGATATTCAGGCGGTCCGGGCGGTAGTCCATCGTCACCGGGCAGGTCGTGCAGGCCACGCGCCAGCGGGAGGGATCGACCGGAGCCGGCAGGCTGGTGCGCGGCTTGCCGATGAAGGCCTGGGCGTCCTTCAGGCCGCACTGGTCCTTTTCCGGTTCGGCGGCCGGCGGCGTCGCCGGAAGGGCGATGGCCGGCGGCGCGGTCGGCGTGCTGGGCGGCGGCGGCGGGGCGGGCTCCGGCGCGCTGGAGCACGACGCCAGCGTCAAGGCCAACCCGACGCTCATACCGGTCACGATCCGCTTCATGCCTGCTTCTCCCAACCGCGCTCGGCGCCCTGCCGCCAATACGACACCGGATGCCCCGCCTTCTTGAACACCGACCACCGCCCCCGCGCCTCGGCGAGGGCCTGATCGTCCCTGCCGTCGAACAGCAGGATGCAGCGAGAAACCCCTGAAAGGTCTCCCGGATCCGCGCCATCGATCAGGAAGATCGCGTCGCCGTGGTTGGGATTGCCCTCCTCGGCCGTCAGCAGCACCGGCTGGCGCTCGGCCATCGGCTCGCTGGCCAGGCCGTGCGGCAGGAAGCTGTCCTCGCGATAGGTCCAGAGCTGCTGGTCCAGCGCCTCGATCCGCTTGAGATCGCCGCCGCGCACCAGCGCCTTCCAGCCCCTGCCCAGCGTCTTTTCCAGAAGCTCGGGCAGCACCGCCTCGAGCGGGCTGCGCTCGAGGTGATAGAACCAGACCTCGCAGGGCGCGGCGTCGGTCATGTTCAGCCTTCGTAGGCGTCGGCGACCAGGCGGTTCAGCAGGCGAACGCCGAAGCCGGCGGCGCCGTCGGGCACGGTGGGGTCGGTCGACGGCTTCTTCCAGGCCACCGAGGCGATGTCGAGGTGGGCCCACGGCACGCCGTTGACGAACTTCTGCAGAAACAGGCCGGCCGTGATCGAACCGGCCGGGCGGCCGCCGATGTTTTTCATGTCGGCGATCGGGCTTTCGATCTGCTTTTCGTAAGACGCCGGCAGCGGCAGACGCCAAAGGCTCTCGCGCTCGGCCTTGCCGGCGGCGAGAAGTTTTTCCGACAAGCCATCGTTATTGCTGAACAAACCGGCGTAGTCATGACCCAGCGAGATGATGATCGCGCCGGTCAGGGTGGCCAGGTCGATCATGAACTGCGGCTTGAAGCGCTCCTGGGTGTACCAGAGCGCGTCGGCCAGGACGAGGCGGCCTTCGGCGTCGGTGTTGATGACCTCGATCGTCTGCCCGGACATCGAGGTGACCACGTCCCCCGGACGCTGAGCGTTGCCGTCGGGCATGTTCTCGACAAGGCCCAGCACGCCGATGGCGTTGACCTTGGCCTTGCGGCCGGCCAGGGCGTGCATGACGCCGGCCACGGCGGCCGCGCCGCCCATGTCCCACTTCATGTCCTCCATGCCGTCGGCCGGCTTGATCGAGATGCCGCCGGTGTCGAAGCAGACGCCCTTGCCCACGAAGGCGATCGGCTGGGCGTTCTTATCCGCCGCGCCCATCCACTTCATAATCACCAGTTGGCTTTCGCGGACGCTGCCTTGGCCGACGCCCAGCAGGCTGCCCATGCCCAGCTTGGCCATCTCGGCCTCGCCCAGGATCTCGACCTCCAGGCCTAGGCTCTCGAGGCTCTTGGCGCGGGCGGCGAATTCTTCCGGATGCAGGATGTTGGCCGGCTCCGAGACCAGATCGCGGCTGAACACGATCGCGTGGGCCAGGGCCGCGAGCGGCTCGTAGGCCTTCTGGGCCTTGACCGGATCGGCGGCGGCGACCTTGACCACCTGGACCGACGGCTTCTTCTCGGCCTTTTCGGTCGTGCGGTATTTGTCAAAGCGATAGGCGGCCAGGCGCGCGCCGAAGGCGGCGCGGGCCGCGCTCTCGGCGTCGGCGCCCATCTTCAGAACGAGTTCGCTGACGCCCGAGGCCTTCACCGCCTGGTAGGCCGCCGCAGCGGCGGTCTCGACCGCCTCCGGTTCGACCGCGCCGGACCCGTCGACGCCGATCAGCACCACGCGAGCGGCCTCCAGGCCATGGGGCGCGACGAGATCGAGCGTCTGGCCCTTGCCGCCGGTGAAGCGACCGCCGGCGATGGCGCGCGCCAGGGCGCCGCTCGTGGCCTCGTTCGCCGCCTTGGCTTCCGGAGAGAGCGCCGCGCCCTCGTGAGCCAGGACCGCCAGAGCGGCCGTGGCGCCGGCTTGGGTGTCGACGGGAACGAACTCGATACGCATTCCGCGCTCCTGCATTTGGGCGACTTGGCGGGCGTCGCGATCACCGCGCGCCCCTTCTTCAACAAGCGGGCATAGTCCAATGCCGCGCCTTAGAAAAGGCTCCGTTCAGCCGCAGTCGGGACGGCCAAGTCAGGTCCCCGGTTGTGCCAACGTTAAGCCCCCGTGTAGAACGGCGCATCTTCGGGGTTCGTCCCACGAATCCATTTCCCCGAACCCGTCTTCATGCGCCTCATTGAACGCTATCTCTTCCGCCAGTTGCTGGGTCCGACGCTTCTGGCGACCGCGGCCCTGGTGGCGCTCGCCTTGCTGGCGCGCAGCCTGTCGGAGTTCGACGTGCTGGTGGAACAGCGCCAAAGCGCGGTGGTGTTCCTGAAGATCATCCTGCTGGCCCTCCCCCAGCTTCTGGCGATCATGATGCCGCTGGCCTTGTTCGTGGCGGCGCTGGTCGCGCTGAACCGGCTGCACACCGAGCAGGAGATCGTCGTCTGCTTCGCTGGCGGCATGAGTCGCTGGGCCGTGATCTCGCCCGCCATGCGCCTAGCGGTGATGGCCGCCCTGATCTCGCTGATCTCGGGACTTTGGCTGCAGCCGTGGAGCGCGCGCCAGATCCGCGAAACCGCTTTCGACATCAAGACCGACGTCGCCTCGACTCTCGTCCAGCCCGGCCAGTTCACCGAGCCGGGCCCCGGCCTGACCGTCTACGCCCAGTCGATCAACCGCGACAACAAGATCCAGAACCTGTTCATCCACCAGGAGATGCCCAACGGCGGGGCCTCGACCTACTCCTCGCGCGAGGCCGAGATCGCCACCCGCAAGGGCCAGCCGGTGCTGATCATGCGTCATGGCAGCAACCAGCAGTTCTCGCGCCAGGGCGTGCTGCAGTACACCTCGTTCGACGAATACACCTTCGACCTGTCCAGCCTGTTCCGCAGCGACGAGCTGCTGCACTACAAGATCGCCGACCGCTATCCGCACGAGCTGTTCTTCCCCGACATGACCCAGGACTGGGAACGGCAGAACCGGGACAAGATGCTGGCCGAGGGGCATTCGCGCTTCGCCGGCCCGCTCTACAACCTGGCCCTGATGGCCATGGCCATCGCGGCCGTGATCGGCGGACCGTTCAGCCGAATGGGCTATGGCAAGCGGATCGCCGCCGTCGGCGCGGCCGCCGGCGTGGTGCGCATCGCCGGCTTTGGCGTTCAGGCGGCCTGCGCCGACAGCCCCGAGCTCAACGTCCTGCAGTATCTGGTGCCGCTGACGGCCATGGCGTGGGGCTTCTCGCAGATCTTCCGCCAGAAGGTCTCCCGCCGTCGCGCGGCCAAGCTGGCCAGGACCTCGCCGGCCTGGACGGGAGCGGCCGGATGATGACCATGGGCATGCTCGAACGCTATGTGCTCAAGCGCAGCATGAGCGCGCTCGTCGGCGCCCTGGCCGTGCTGGGCGCGATGGTGATGTTGATCGCCTTCGTCGACATCGCGCGCAATGTCGGTACGCGCGCCGACGTCAACTTCTTCCAGCTGCTGTACCTGACGGTGCTGCAGGCGCCAGCGACCATTCTGGTGCTGGCGCCGTTCGTCTTCCTGTTCGGCACCATGTGGGCTTTCGTCGAACTGAACCGGCGCAGCGAGCTGATCGCCATGCGCGCGGCCGGGGTCTCGGCGTGGCGCTTCATCATGCCGGCCGCCACCGCATCGTTCGTGATCGGCCTTCTGACGATCACCCTGCTGAACCCGTTGACCACGGCCATGACCGCGCGCTTCGAGACCGAGCGCGACCACATGATGAACGGCTACCTGAACAACGCGCCCCGGGGGACGTGGCTGCGCCAGGGCGACGACAAGACCCAGATCGTCATCCGCGCCCGCGGTCGCGACATGATCGACGGCTCGGTGCGCCTGCGCGGCGTGTCCTTGTTCGTCTACACCCTCAACAAGAAGGGGGTCATGGACTTCACGCGCCGGATCGAAGCCAATGAAGCTCGGCTGGAACCCGGTTTTTGGCGCCTGACGGGCGTGCGCGAGGCCACGCCCGGCGCCGGCGCCATCCGCTCCGACAGCCTGTCGATCCCGTCCAATCTCGACGACCGCACCGCGTCCGAGCGCTTCAACACGCCCCAGGCCGTGGCGCTTTGGCGCCTGCCGGCGACGATCAAGCGCGCGGAAGACGCCGGCTTCTCGGCCGCGCCGTTCAAGCTGCGCCTGCAGCAGGACCTTGCCACGCCCCTGCTCTTCTCGGCCATGTCGGTGCTGGCGGCGGCGTTTTCGCTGCGCCTGATGCGCCTGGGCGGACTGGCGGCGCTCGCCGGCTCGGGCGTTGCGCTGGGCTTCGGATTCTTTTTCTTCAACGAGCTGTGCAGCACCTTGGGTAAGGCCGACGTTCTGGCCCCGTCCATCGCCGCCTGGACGCCGCCCATCGTGGCGATTTTGGCGGGCTTCACTTTGCTTTGCTATACCGAGGATGGGTGAGTCATTGCTTCCAAGGTCGTTCATGACTGAACAGCGTCCCAGCACGCCGTCCGCCGGCCGCGCCCTTCTTCTCGGCGGCGGGGCCTGGCTTGCGCTCGCCTGCGCCGGCGCGGCTCACGCCCAGACCAGTCTGGCGTCGATTCCGCAGGCCCCGCCCGTTCCCGCGCCGCCTTCGGACGGCCTGGGCGATGGGGGGTACTACCTCGAATCCGACCTGCTGATCCGAGACGACCAGGCGCAGAAGATGACGGCGCGCGGCTCGGTCGAGGCGCGCTATCAGGGCCGCACCCTGCGCGCGGACGAGGTGATCTACGACACCAAGACCGGCACGGTCGTCGCCAACGGCCACGTCCAGCTGATCAACCCCGACGGCACCGCCGAATTCGCCGATCACCTGGAGGTCGACGAGGACATGAAGGCCGGCTTCGCCCGGAACTTCTCGGCGCGCCTCGGTGAGAACGTGAAGGTCGCCGCCGCCACGGCGGTGCGACGCAACGCCAACATCCAGGAACTGAACAGCGCCATCTACACCCCGTGCGAGGTGTGCGCCGAGAAGCCGACGCCGACCTGGTCGGTGCAGGCCGATCACATCGTCCAGGATAAGAAGCGGCAGCTGATCTACTACAAGCACGCGGTCATCCGCGTCTGGGGCGCCCCGATCCTTTACCTGCCGCTGTTCTGGCACCCGGATCCCCAGGCCAAGCGCAGCTCGGGCTTCCTCGCGCCCAAGATCATTCCCTATTCCAAGAGCCGGGGCCTCTCCTACGAGCAGCCCTATCTCTATGTGATCTCGCCGTCGTCCGACGTGGTCGTCGCCCCGCAGATCAACAGCAAGGTGAACCCGTTCCTGAACGTGAACTACCGCAAGCGCTTCTATTCGGGGATGCTCGAAGCGCGCGGCGGCTTCACCTACGACAAGGACTTCGACATCCGGGGCGACCGGTTCGGCAAGGCCTCGGCCCGCAGCTACATCCTGGCCAACGGCAAGTTCGACATCGACGCGAAGTGGAAGTGGGGCTTCTCGGCCGAGCGGGCGTCGGACGCCCTGATCTTCGACCGCTACAAGATCAACGACGTCTACCAGCAGCGCGGCCTGTTCACGAGCGACGACCACCGGTTGGTGTCGCAGCTCTACGCCACGCGTCAGGCCCAGCGCTCCTGGTTCTCGGTCTCGGCCGTCTCGGTCCAGGGCCTGCGCGTCGTCGGGACCAGCGAAACGGGCACGGCGAACGCCTTCGAGAACAGCGGCGCCTTCCCGCTGATCGGTCCGATGGTCGAGACCCGCTGGGAGCCCGATTCGCCGATCCTGGGCGGGCGCCTGCGCCTGCAAGGCACCGGCGTGATGCTGAACCGCTCGGAATCGCAATACGGCGAAGCCCCGTACTATCTGGGCGCCTACAAGGGTCAGGACGGCGTCGACTCCAGCCGCGCCAGCGTCAAGGCCGACTGGCGGACCAGCACGATCGTGGGCAATGGCCTCAAGGTCTCGCCCTTCGCCCAGGCCCGCGCCGACGCCTATTCGATCCGGACCTATCTCACCGCCGCGGCGGCCGCCCTGGGCGATGACGACAAGCAGACCTACACCCGCTCGCTGGGCGTGGCGGGCGTCGACTTCAGCCTGCCGCTCTATAAGGCGCTGTCGAACGGCGGCAGCATCGTGCTGGAGCCCCTGGCCCAGGTCGCCGCTGGCTCCGAAAGCTCACGCGTGCCGGTCGTCGTCGCGCGCGACGGGACCAAGACCTACCTCTACAACGAAGACAGCGCGACGCTGGAATTCGACGAGACCAACCTGTTCCAGGCCAACAAGTCGCCGGGCTTCGACCTCTACGAAGGCGGCCAGCGGCTGAACGTCGGCGGCCGGGCCACCTACGCCCTGCCCGACGGGCGTGGCGGCAGCATCCTGGTCGGCCGCAGCTTCCGGACCAAGTTCGACCCGCTGCTGCCCGCTCGCACCGGCTTGCAGAGCAAGTCGTCGGACTGGATCGTCTCGGCGACGGTGACGCCGATCCGCGGGATCACAGCCTTCGCCCGCACGCGCCTCGATTCCGAGACGCAGGAGATCCACCGGATCGAAACCGGCGTCGACGCCTACACCCAGCGCGGCTGGGGCACGATCCGCTATCTGAAGGACGAACTGGACGCCAACGGCAACCAGCAGGAGAACTTCGAGGCTCGCGGCGAGCTCAAGCTGACCAAGCAATGGTCGCTGACGGCGTTCGGCCAGCGCGACATGGTGGCCGACGTCTGGCGTCGTCGCGACCTGGGCGTGGCCTATACCGACGACTGCATCCGCATCGACGTCATCTATCAACAGGAAGACCGCTACGCCTCGACCGCGACCGGTCTTCGGCTGCAGCCGGACCGAACGATCGTCTTCCGCCTAACGCTCGCCACATTGGGTGATACAGGGTACAGCTCGAACTAAGTAACCGCGCTTGGGGGCGTGCGGGTTGGCCCGCATGCCCGCTGGCGTGTCTCGGGGCGACGGCCGAACGGAAAAAACGCCGGCTTCGGCGCGCGCCGCCTTCGAAACCATGATAACCGACCGCGCTCCCCAGGGGGCGGCCTGGGCCTAGAGGAACGACACTATCCATGCGGTCTGCGCGTAGCGTGACGACTTTCGCGGCCGGCGCCGCGTCCATTCTGGCCCTGACGGCGGCGAGCTTCGCCCCGCATGCCCTGGCCCAGGACCAAGCCGGCGCGCCGCCGCAGGTGGAGGCTCCGGCCGCCGCCCCGCAGGCCGCCGCGCCCGCTCCTCTGTCGGAAAGCGTCGCCGCCGTCGTCAATGACGACATCATCTCCAGCTACGACCTGATGCAGCGCATGCGCCTGCTGATGGCCACCTCGGGCATGCAGCCCACCCAGGAGAACCTGCCGCAGATCCAGCAGGAAGCCTTGCGCTCCCTGATCGACGAGCGCCTGCAGATGCAGGAGCTGCGCCGCGTCGAGAAGCAGCAGAAGATCACGATCATCTCGACCGACAAGGAAGTCGACGAGCAGGTCGCCGATATCGCCCAATCCAACAAGATGACCTCCGACCAGCTGAAGCAGTCGCTGGTCCAGCAAGGCATCGGCCTGGACACCTGGCGCGCCCAGCTGCGCGCGGACTCCAGCTGGCAGTCGTGGATTCAAGGCCGCTACGGTTCGCGCCTTCGGATCGGCGAGGACCAGATCAAGGCCTATCAGCGCCGCCTCGCCGAATCGGCGGCCAAGCCGCAGTACCAGATCAGCGAAGTCTTCCTGGACGCCAGCCGCGTGGGCGGCATGGAAGTCGCCGTGAACGGCGCCGCGCAACTGATCGCCCAAATGCAGCAAGGCGCGCCCTTCGCGGCCGTGGCGCGTCAGTTCTCGGGCTCGGCCACCGCGGCCAACGGCGGCGACGTGGGCTGGGTCAATCAGGGCGAGATGCCCACGGAGGTCGACGAAGCCCTCGAGCAGCTGCGTCCCGGCCAGCTGTCGCGCCCGATCCAGGTCAAGGACGGCGTCTACATCATCTATCTGCGCGACAAGCGCGCGGGCTCGAAGACCGCCATTGTCGACCTCAAGCAGGTCGCCGCGCCGCTGCCGGCCGACGCCACCGAGGCCCAGGTTGCGGCCGCCACCAAGCTGCTGACGGACCTCAGGCCCAAGATCAACAGCTGCCAGACGCTGGAAACCGTCGCCGGTAAGGTCGACGGCCTGGTCGCCGGCGACCTCGGCGAGGCCGAGATCACCGACCTCGCCCCCGCGTTCCAGGAAGCGGCCAGCAAGCTGGACATCGGCCAGATCTCCGATCCGATCCGCACGGACGCCGGTCTTCACCTGATCGCCGTCTGCGGCAAGCGTCAGGGCGGAGCCAACGCGCCCACGCACGACCAGATCGAAAACCGCCTGCGTGGCCAGCAGCTGGCGCTGATCTCCAAGCGCTACCTGCGCGACCTGCGCAACCAGGCGACCATCGAGACCCGGTGACGATCCGCCCGCTCGCTCTCAGCGCCGGCGATCCGGCCGGCGTCGGCGGAGAGATCATCGCCAAGGCTTGGCGCACGCTTCGCGAGGCTGGACCGCCCTTCGTCGTGATCGGCGATGCGCAGCTGCTGGCCTCGGCCGGCGCCGGGGTGAAAGTTCAGGCGGTGACGCGCCCGCGCGAAGCGCTGGACGTCTTCGCCGACGCCTTGCCAGTCATCGATATTCCCCTCCTCTCCCCGGTGGTCGCGGGCCAGCCCTCGCCCGCCTACGCGCCGCAGGTGATCCGCTGGATCGAGACCGGCGTGGGGCTGGCGCTGTCGGGCGAAGTCTCTGGTCTCGTCACCGCCCCCATCGCCAAGGCGCCGCTCTACGACGCCGGCTTCAAGTTCCCCGGCCACACCGAGTTCCTCGCCGAACTGACCGCCGCCGAGCGCTTCGAGGGCCCGCGGGGCCCGGTGATGATGTTGACGGCCGGCGACCTGCGCACGACCCTGGCGACCATCCACACGCCAATCGCCAAGGTCCCTGGCGCTCTGACCATTGAGGGGATCGTCAATACTGCGCTGGTGACCGCCGACGCCCTGCGTCGCGACTTTGGCGTAGCCGCGCCGCGCCTGGCGGTCGCGGGCCTCAATCCGCACGCGGGCGAAGGCGGCGCGATCGGGCGCGAGGAGATCGAGATCATCGGGCCGGCCGTGCAGGCCCTCCGCGACCGGGGGGTCGACGCGATCGGCCCCTCGCCCGCCGACACCCTGTTCCACGCCGAGGCCCGGGCCCGCTACGACGGGGTGCTGTGCATGTACCACGATCAGGCCCTGATCCCGGTGAAGATGCTGGACTTCTGGGGCGGCGTGAACGTCACCCTGGGCCTGCCGATCGTGCGGACCTCGCCCGACCACGGCACGGGCTTCGACATCGCTGGACGCGGCCTCGCCCGCCCCGATAGCCTGATCGCCGCCATCCAGCTGGCGGCGCAGATCGCCGCCCGCCGCGGCGGCTAGAGCATGATAGCCGAAAGTGGCTGCCGGTTTCGGCGGCCATCATGCTCTAATTATCCGAATGAGCCTGTTTATCCTTCGGATAACAGGGGGAGACTTAGACGATGAGCCTGGCCGACCTGCCGCCGCTGCGCGAGGCCCTGGAGCGCCACGACCTGATGGCGCGCAAGAGCTTCGGCCAGCACTTCCTGCTGGACCTGAACGTCACGCGGAAGATCGCGCGCCTGGCCCAGATCGGCGAAGGCGACACCGTGGTCGAGGTCGGTCCCGGCCCCGGCGGCCTGACCCGCGCCCTCCTGGAAACCGGCGCCCGCGTCGTGGCGATCGAGAAGGACAGCCGCTTCCTGCCCCTGCTCTCCGAGGTGGCCGAAGTGGCCGACGGCCGGCTTGAACTGGTCGAAGGCGACGCGCTGAAAGTCGACGCCGCGCAGGCGGCCGGAGGACCAGCGCATGTGGTCTCCAACCTTCCCTACAATGTCGGCACCCAGCTTCTGATCAACTGGCTCACGGGGCCCTTCCGGCCGCTGTCGATGACCCTGATGTTCCAGAAGGAAGTCGCCGACCGCATCGTCGCCCAGCCGGACGACGACGCCTACGGCCGCTTGGCGGTGATCGCCCAGACCCTTTGCGAGGCCAAGACGGTCATGGACCTGCCGGCCAAGGCCTTCACGCCGCCGCCCAAGGTCGCTTCGGCCGTGGTTCGCCTGGTCCCGCGCCAGGATCCGCCGCCGGCCGAGATCGTCGCGGCGTTGGAGCGGGTCACGGCCGCCGCCTTCGGCCAGCGCCGCAAGATGCTGCGCTCCAGCCTCAAGGCCCTCGGCGGCGGCGAGCTCTGCGAGAAGGCCGGAATCAGTCCCGACGCCCGCGCGGAGGTCATCGACCTCGCCGGCTTCTTGGCCCTGGCGAAGGCGACCCTCGCCTAGGCCGCTGGAAGGCCTCGATGATCGGGCATGGCCGGATGTCCGAGGCCGCGCAGGCGTCGGCCGACCGCGTTAGCGAAGCCCGCGCCGCCCGCAGCTCATGACGCTCAGGATGCTGGTCACGCAGCACGGGTAAAGTCCCTCAAAAGCCTATTGACGGTGGAGCCGCTGATCTCCAGCTTGCGCCGGGGATTAGCGGGGCGAACGTGACCACAAGACGTGCGTTGAACGCGCCTTCGACAGTCGCGCGAAGACTTCTGTTCATGGCGCTGACGCTGGCCGCGCCGGCCATCCTGCTGATGGGCCTGCTCGTCGCCACGCAATACGCCGAAGGCCAGCGCCGCTTCGCCACCCAACTGACCGCCATGACGCGAGCGCTTTCGCTCGCGACCGATCGCCAGATCGGACAAGGCCAGAGCATCCTGCAGGGCCTGGCGGTGTCGACGGCCTTGGCGGAAGGCGACCTCAAGACCTTCGAGAGGCAGGCGAGAGAGGCCACGCAAGGGCGTGACGGCTGGATCGTGCTGATGACACCGGACCTCCAGTTGATCAATACGCGAATCCCGCCCGGTCAGCCGACACCCGTGGCCCCGATCACGCCCCACTCCTGGCAGGAGATGACCACGGGCAAATCTAACGTCAGCAACCTGATCCCCCGGCCCGGCAAAACGCCCATCCTGGGGGTCAACATGCCTGTGCTGGTCAGGGGACGACTGCTGGTGCTGGGCTACATGCAGAACCCGTCGGCCTTCCACGCTCTCATGGCCGCCCAAGGCTTTCCCGAAAGCTGGACCGCCAGCATCGTCGACCGGAACGCTGCGGTGGTGGCGCGCTCGCGCGACCAGGAGAAGATGCTGGGCAGACAGGCCAGCGCCGAGATGCGCAAGGCGATGGCCCGCGCTAATGACGGTGTCGTCTACACCCACACCCTGGACAGCATCGCCACGCTATCCGCCTTCAGCCGCTCGTCGACCTACGGCTGGACTTTCATCGTCGGCGTGCCGCGCGGAGAGGTCGATCGGGCCGTCCTCGGTTCGCTGGGCCCCGCCCTGGCCGGCGCGGCCCTGATGATCGCCCTGGCGGTGGCCGCCGCCTTCGGCTTCGCCCGTCCCATATCGCGCGACGTCCGCACCCTGGTTGGCGAGGCCGAAACCCTGGCGGCCGGCGCCCCCCTGGACCCGGCGCGCTCCCACCTGTTGGAGATCGCCGAGGTGCGCCGATCGCTCCGGGCCGCCGCCGACGTTCTGCGCCGCCGCGAGGACGAGGCGAGCCAAGCGGCGGAGCGCCAGCAATTGATGATCAACGAGCTGAACCACCGGGTGAAAAACACCCTGGTCGTCGTTCAGTCGCTGGCCCGACACAGCCTGCGGGACGGCGGCCTGCTGGGTCTGCGGCAGTTCAACGACCGTATCCACGCCCTGGCCAGCGCTCATGATCTCCTGACCCGCCGCAGCTGGGAAGGCGCGGATCTTGGTGAAATCCTCGCCGAGACGCTGCAACCCTACGCTTCTCAGGTGACCTTGGAGGGGCCGCCGCTGCCGCTCTCTCCCAATAGCGCCGTGGCTCTCGCGATGATCTTCCACGAGCTGGCCACCAATGCTTCGAAATACGGGGCCCTGACGCGCGAGGCCGGCCGGGTGACCATCGTCTGGCGGCGCGAAGGGCGCGCCCGAGCCGAAATCCGTTGGGAAGAGGTCGGCGGACCGCCGGTGAGCCCGCCCCAGCGCAAGGGTTTCGGCTCGCGTCTCGTCGCCGCCAGCCTCAAGGGCGAGCTCGCGGGCTCGGCGACCTTCGACTACGCGCCGGAAGGCCTGAGTTGTGTGCTCACCATTCTCGCCACGACCAGGGTTTGAGCAGGGCAAGACCGATCGTCGCAGCGCCTCGTTGTCGCCTTGGCTTGGCCATCGACGACCTGCAATAGAGGACACCAGTCGTAGGGGAGTTCTCGCGTGAGCTTGTCTTTTCTGATCGGGGCCATTCTGGGCTCTGGCCTGTTCATCGCCCTGGGCCGTGCGCCCGCCGAGAAGCTGATCGCGATCGTTCAGGAGCGCATGCGCGGGAACTAACGGCGCCGTTGAGCCTTTTTTGGACAAGGTCGCGCAGGGCGGCCGTCCAAGGAGTCCCTACGATGTCCATTCTCGCCTGGCTTCTTCTCGGCCTGATCGCCGGCTTCATCGCCAGCAAGCTCGTCAACCGCTCCGGCAGCGGCCTGCTGCTGGATATCGTGCTCGGCATCGTCGGCGCGTTCGTCGGCGGCTGGCTGTTCAACCAATTCGGCAACAGCGGCGTCTCAGGCTTCAACCTCTACAGCCTGCTGGTCGCCACCGTCGGCGCCATCGTCGTGCTGGCGATCTATCACTTGATCTTCAGCCGTCGCGCCCTCTAGCGCCCCGGCTCGCGGCGGCGGGCCCTTCGCGGCCCGCCGCTGATCCCTCTAGATCTCTTCTTTGAGGAGATCGCCCACCAGATTGCCGATCCACGGGTTGCGCGACCGCTTCAGCCGTTCGGCGTGGTAGATGTGGGCCAGATCCGCGTACGCGCGATCGAAATCATCATTCAGAATGACGTAGTCGAACTGCTCCCAGGCCGCGACCTCGTCCTTGGCGCGCGACAGGCGACGGTGGATGACTTCCTCGCTGTCCTGGCTGCGCGTGTGCAGCCGGCGGCTCATCTCGGCCAGCGACGGCGGCAGGATATAGACCAGCACGCTGTCCTGCTTGGCCTGGGCGTGAACCTTCATCGCGCCCTGGAAGTCGATGTCGAACAGGGCGCTCTCGCCCCGCTCCAGGGCCTGCATGATCGGCGGCTTGGGGCTGCCATAGTAGTTCCCGTAGACCTCGGCCCACTCCAGGAAGGCGTCCTGGTCGATCATCTCCTTGAAGCGCTCCCGCGTCACGAAATGATAGTCACGCCCGTCATGCTCGCCCGGACGCGGTTCGCGGGTCGTGGCGCTGATCGACAGGTGCAGGTCGTTGTGGTCGGAGACCAGGCGACGGGTCAGCGAGGTCTTGCCGACGCCGGACGGCGCGACGACCATCAAGAGCAGGCCGCGCGTGGGGTGATGGGGCTTATTCAACGTTCTGGACCTGCTCACGGAACTGCTCGATCACGGCCTTGAGCTCCAGACCGATCGCGGTCAGGGCGGTCAGGGCCGATTTCGAGCAGAGGGTATTGGATTCTCTCATGAATTCCTGAGAGAGGAAGTCGAGCCGGCGGCCCGACGCGCCCTCGCCCGCCAGGAGCCCACGCGCGGCGGCGACGTGGCTGGCCAGGCGGTCCAGTTCTTCGCGCACGTCGGCCTTCACGGCCTGGGCCGCGGCCTCCTGGACGATGCGCTCCTCGGCCGCGCCCTCGCCGATCAGCTCGGCCATGCGGCGGGCGAAGCGCTCCTTCAGCACCGAAGGCTGACCGGCGGCCTCGCTCTCGGCCTGACGGTTCAGGTCCTCGATCCGGTCGACCAGGCCATGCAGCACCGGCGACAGGGCCGCGCCTTCCTCCAGACGCGCCGACTTGAGCCCGTCCAGCGCCTGGCCGATCGAGGCGGCCATGGCGGCCTCGACGGCGGCGCGGGTCTCGGCGTCATCCTCGTCCTCGCGCGCCTCGATGACGCCCTTCAGGGCCAGCAGGCCGTCCAGCGAGGGCTTGGCGACCATGCCGGTGGCGACATAGGGGCCGCCGGCGGTCAGGTAGCGCTCCAGAACCTGGATGTTGACCTTGGTCTCGCCGCCGCTTTCGGCGCGCTTGGCCTGGACGCCAAGGGTCACCTGGCCGCGCTGGAAGCGCGCCTGCGACCCATCGCGGGCGGCGCGCTCAAGGCCCTCGAAGCCGGGCGGGCCCCGGAAGCGGGTCTCGAGATTGCGGCCGTTGACGCTGCGGGCCTCGACGGACCAGGACCAGGCGCCGTGCGCGCCCTCGACCCGGGAAAAGCCGGTCATTCCGGACAGCGGCATCGGCTCAGCCCCCCGTCTTGGCGGCGCGCTGGCGCTCGATCTGTCGCCACTTGACGACATTGGCGTTGTGCTGCTCCAGCGTCGAGGCGAAGACGTGTCCGCCCGTACCGTCGGCGACGAAGTAGAGATCACCCGTCTTCAGCGGATTGAGCACCGCCGCCAGGGCCGCGCGGCCCGGATTGGCGATGGGGGTCGGCGGCAGGCCGGCGATCAGATAGGTGTTGTAAGGCGTCGGGCGGCGCAGTTCGGACAGCAGGATGCCGCGCCCCAGCGGGCGACCGCGCGAGATGCCGTAGATGATGGTCGGGTCCGAGCCCAGGCGCATGCCGGTGCGCAGGCGGTTGACGAAGACCGCCGCCACGCGGGGGCGCTCTTCCGGCAGGCCGGTTTCCTTCTCGACGATCGAGGCCAGGATCACGGCCTCTTCCTTGGACGAGAACGGCAGCCCAGGCGCTCGGCTCGCCCACAGGGCGTTCAGAACCTTGTCGCGGTCGTCCATCATCCGCTGCAGGACGGCGGCGCGGTCCTCGCCACGCTGGACCTCGTAGGTCTCGGGCAGGATCGCGCCTTCCGGCGGCGTCGCCGCCTCGCCGGTCAGGACGACGGACTTGTTGAGGATATCCATCACCATGTCCGAGGTCAGGCCCTCGGGAACGGTGATCCAATGGCGCACGATGCGGCCGCGACGGATGGCGTCGAGGACCGAGGCCATCGAGGCGCGCGACTTGAACTCGTATTCGCCGGCCTTCAGCGTGCGCGCCGCGCCGGTCAGCTTGGCGGCGGTCATGAAGATCGAGGACGAGCCGATCACCCCGCCTTTTTCCAGGCTGGCGGCGATTTCCGGCAGGCTGGAGCCCTTGCGCAGGACGACGGTGGTGGTCTCGCCCGACGTCGCGGCCGGCCCAGGTCCGTTATAGACCCAAAGGGCGGCCAGAACGGCCAGGACGCCGACCGCCACGAAGGTGGCGACGGCGCCCAGCAGGCCGCGCGTCAGCCGGCTGGCGGCCGACGCGGTCTCCCGGCGGGAGGACTTGCCCCGCGTGGTCTTCTTGCGGGGAGACGGCTTCTTGCTCACGAGACCTTCTTGAACACGACCGTGGCGTTGGTGCCGCCGAAGCCGAAGCTGTTGGACACGGCCACGTCGATCTTGTGCGGCACGGCCTTGTTCGGCGCCAGGTTCATGGCGACGTGGACGTCAGGGTTGTCGAGGTTGATGGTCGGCGGCGCGATCTGATCGCGGATCGCCAGCACCGAGAAGATGCCCTCGATCGCGCCGGCCGCGCCCAGGAGGTGGCCGGTCATCGACTTGGTCGAGGACATGACGACGTTCTTGGCGTGATCGCCCAGAAAGCGCTCGACGGCGCCCGCTTCCAGGCCGTCGGCCATGGTCGAGGTGCCGTGGGCGTTGACGTAGTCGATGTCCGAGGGCTTCAGGCCCGCGTCCTTGACCGCCGCCGACAGGGCGCGGAAGCCGCCTTCGCCGTCTTCCGACGGCGCGGTGATGTGGTGGGCGTCGCCCGACAGGCCGTAGCCGACGACTTCGGCGTAGATCTTGGCCCCGCGCGCCTTGGCGTGCTCGTACTCTTCCAGCACCATCACGCCGGCGCCCTCGCCCATCACGAAGCCGTCGCGGTCCTTGTCATAGGGACGCGAGGCCTTTTCGGGCGTGTCGTTGAACGACGTGGCCATGGCGCGGCAGGCGATGAAGCCGGCGACGCCGACCTTGCAGACAGCCGCCTCGGCGCCGCCGGCGATCATCACGTCCGCGTCGCCGTACTTGATCAGACGCGCGGCGTCGCCGATGGCGTGGGCGCCGGTGGCGCAGGCCGTCACGACCGCGTGGTTGGGGCCCTTGAAGCCGTATTTGATCGAGACCTGGCCCGAGATCAGGTTGATCAGGGCCGAGGAGATGAAGAACGGGCTGACCCGACGGGGCCCCTTGGCCTCCAGCTCCAGGGCGGTGTCAGCGATCGTCGACAGGCCGCCGATGCCCGAGCCCAGGATGACGCCCGTGCGCCACTTCTGTTCGTCGGTTTCCGGAACCCAGCCCGAATCCTTGATGGCCTCGTCGGCGGCGGCGATGCCGTAGAGGATGAAGTCGTCCACGCGCTTCTGGTCGCGCGGGCTCATGGTCTGGTCGGGATCGAAGCTGCCCTCGACATCCGGACCGCCGCCGCCGCGACCGTCGACGCGCGGCACTTCGCACGCGACCTGGCAGGCATACTCGGTCGGATCGAAGGCCGTGATGCGGTTCGCGCCGGACTTGCCGGCCAGAATGTTCTTCCAGGTGATATCAACGCCCTGGCCCAGAGGGGTCAGCAGGCCCAGCCCGGTGACGACGACTCTACGCATGGATCACTCCCAACCTTCGACGCGGAGGGCGGTATGTGGGGAGCTCCCCAAGGCCGCGCCACTCGCGAATCTTGGCCTCAAACGAAAACCGCCGCGCGCACGATGGCAAGAGCCCGTGCGACGCGGCGGAAATGGTCAGGTTCGCTCGCGCGAACTCGACGCCTCTTAGGCGGTCTTTTCCGTGATGAACTTCACGGCGTCGCCAACCGTCTGGATGTGCTCGGCGGCGTCGTCCGGGATTTCGATGTCGAACTCTTCTTCGAACGCCATCACCAGCTCGACGTTGTCGAGGCTGTCGGCGCCCAGGTCGTCGATGAAGGAAGCCTTCTCGGTGACCTTCTCGGGATCGGCATCCAGGTGCTCGATGACGATCTTACGCACGCGCTCGAGAATGTCGGACATTCTGTTCAGTCCCTCGTTATGAAATTTCGGACTGCGGGCAGACAGGCGAAGCGCCCGCTTTCCGCAGGAATTGTCGGGCACCGCCTATCACGTTCCTTTTCGGCTTACTAGCGGGTCGCCGACAAAGGAACGGGGACGGCTTAGATCATCGCCATGCCGCCGTTGACGTGCAGGGTCTGACCGGTGACGTAACCGCCCTCGTCGCTGGCCAGGTAAACACAGGCCGCGGCGATGTCACTCCCCTCGCCCAGCTTGCCGGCGGGAATCGTCGAGAGGATGCCGGCCTTCTGCTGATCGTTCAGGGCGTCGGTCATCGGGCTGGCGATGAAGCCGGGGGCCACGCAGTTGACGGTCACGCCGCGGCTGGCCAGTTCCTGGGCCAAAGCCTTGGAAAACCCAATCATTCCGGCCTTGGAGGCGGCGTAATTGGTCTGGCCGGGGTTACCCGTGACGCCCACGATCGAAGTGATGCCGATGATGCGGCCGGCGCGGCGCTTCATCATGCCCTTTGCGGCGGCGCGCGAGAGGCGGAAATAGCCTTCCAGGTTCACCTTGATCACGGTGTCCCAGTCCTCGTCCTTCATGCGCACGATCAGGCCGTCGCGGGTGATGCCGGCGTTGGCGATCACGATATCGAGCGGCGCGCCGGCGGCTTCCTCGGCCTTGGCGACCAGGCCGTCGACCTGCTCGGCGTCCGAAAGATTGGCAACGACGGTCGAGGCGCGGTCGCCCAGTTCCGCCTTCAGCTCGGCCAGGGCCGATTCGCGGGTGCCGGAGAGCACGACATGCGCGCCCTGGGCGTGCAGGGCGCGGGCGATGGCGCCGCCGATGCCGCCGGTGGCGCCGGTGACGAGGGCGGTCTTGCCGGTGAGGTCGAACATGTTCGGCTTTCCTTGGACTTAGAGCGAGGCCGCGAAGGCTTCGAGATCGGCGGGCGTGTTCAGCGGCGTCGCCTCGGCGTCCGGCGCGATGCGCTTGGCCATGCCCGAGAGAACCTTGCCGGCGCCGGCCTCGGCGAAGCGGGTGACGCCGCCCTGGGTCGCCAGCCAGGTCATGCTCTCGCGCCAGCGGACGCGGCCGGTGACCTGCTCGACCAGCAGCTTGCGGATGACGTCGGGGTCGTGGACCGGGGCGGCGGTGACGTTGGCCACCAGCGGCGCGCGCGGGGCCAGGATCGTCGTCTTGGCCAGCGCCTCGGCCATCTCGTCGGCCGCCGGCTGCATCAGCGGGCAGTGGAAGGGCGCCGAGACGTTCAGCGGAATGGCCCGCGCGCCCAGCTCCTTGGCCTTCTCGATGGCCTTGTCGACGGCGGCCTTGGCGCCCGAGATCACGACATTGCCGTTGTTGTTGTCGTTGGCGACGACGCAGACGCCGACTTCCGAACCCGCCTTGGCGGCTTCCTCGGCCAAGGCCAGGTCGGTCTTGGGACCGATCAGCGAGGCCATAGCGCCCTCGCCCACCGGGACGGCGCGCTGCATGGCCTGGCCGCGCAGCTTCAGGAGGCGCGCGGTGTCGGACAGGCTGATGGCGCCGGCGGCGGCCAGGGCCGAATATTCACCCAGGGAATGGCCCGCGACGAAGGCGGCCTTGTCGATCCCGACGCCGAATTCCTTCTCCAGCGTGCGGGTGACGGCCAGGCTGACCGCCATCAGGGCCGGCTGAGCGTTTTCGGTCAGCGTCAGGTCGCCCTCGGGGCCTTCCTTCATCAGGGCGAAAAGCTTCTGGCCCAGGGCGTCGTCGACCTCCTGGAAGACCTCGCGCGCGGAGGCGAAGGCCTCGGCGAGATCCACGCCCATGCCGACCGACTGGCTGCCTTGGCCGGGAAAAATGAAGGCGATGCTCATCTAAGCCCGCTCCGTTCTTTGTAGATTCAAGGCCGGGAGGGTTAGGGTAAAGCCGGCCGGCGGGCAAGTGCGGCGGCGCGAGGCGACCAGCGCTTGCAATCATCGCGGCCACGTCCAAAGTGCGCACGCCCACGTAGCTGGACCATCATTCCTCGGAGTCGCGCCATGAAGACTGTTCTCGCCGGTGTCGCCGCAGCCGCCCTCGCCTTCGCGTCCCCCGCCCTGGCCGCCCTGAAGGTCGGCGACAAGGCGCCGGACTTCAGCGCCAAAGCGGCCCTGGCCGGCAAGGACTTCGATTTCAGCCTGGCCAAGGCGCTGAAGAAGGGCCCGGTCGTGCTCTACTTCTTCCCGGCCGCCTACACCGCCGGCTGCACCGCCGAGGCGCACGAGTTCGCCGAAGCCACGCCCGAGTTCGAGAAGCTGGGCGCCACGGTGATCGGCGTCACGGCCGGCAATGTCGACCGCATCAAGGACTTCTCCAAGGAGCACTGCCGCGACAAGTTCGCGGTCGCCGCCGCCGACAAGGCTCTGGTGAAAAACTACGACGTCGCCCTGGCGGTGAAGCCGGACTGGTCGAACCGCACCTCGTACGTGATCGCGCCGGACGGCAAGATCCTGCTGTCCTACACCGACGGCAACTTCATGGGCCATGTGACCCAGACCATGGGCGCGGTGAAGGCCTACAACGCCAAGAAATAGCGAGCGTTTTTGGGTTTCAACCAGCCGCGCGGGTTGAAGCTCGCGCGCGCTGGCGGCCATGATCGGCCATGACCGATCTCTCGGAAATCGAAGCGATCATCCGCGGCGTCGCCATCGGAGGCTTCGCCGCCAGCGGGCTCGTGCTGGTCGCGACGCCCCGCCCTTCCCTGACCCGCTGGCTCGGCGCGGCCTTCTTCCTGGGCGTCATCGCTCATGTCGTCACGGCGTGGGGCCCGGAGCTCAAGAGATTTGATCCCGTGTGGGCCGCCTCGGTCATCGGAGCGGGGCTTTTCTGGATGTTCGCGCTGGACTTGCTGGAGGACCGGCCTCGTCCGCCCCTCTGGCGGTTCGCGGCGCCCGCGGCCGCCTTCCTATTCTGGCTCGCGGCCCAGGTCGCGCCGAAGGCTTGGTGCGAGACTATTTGGGGCGGGTATGTCGCCATGCAGATGATGATGGTGACGCACATCCTTGTGGTGGCCTGGCGGGGTTGGCGCGGCGACCTCGTCGCGCAGCGTCGTCGGCTGAGGCCGATTCTCGCCGTGTCGGCCTGCGTCTCTATGTGCTGGAGGTGGCCGCCAGGGACATGGGCTGGCTGAACACCCTCCCCCCCGCCTCGGTGGATGTGGCGCAGGCCGCCCTTCTCGCCGTCCTGGCCCTGGGCACGACGCTGGTCCTCTTGCGCGCCGAACCGCAACTGGTCGCCCAGAGCGAGACGCCCGCGGGGTTGGCTTCGCGCAAGCCGCTCGACCTCACGCCCGCCGACCGCCTGATCCTGGCCCGGCTGGACAAGGCCATGGACGAGACCGAGGTCTGGCGCGGCGAGGACCTGTCGATCGGAAGCCTCTCGGCGCTGGTCGGCGCGCCAGAGCACCGTCTTCGCAAGCTGATCAACGGCGCGCTGGGCCACCGCAACTTCGCCGACTACGTCAACGGCCGGCGGATCGAAGCCGCCAAGGTCGCCTTGGCCGACCCGGAACTGGCCCTGAAGTCGGTCTCGACCATCGCCTATGAGCTGGGCTTCGGTTCGCTGGGGCCGTTCAACCGCGCCTTCCGCGCCGCCGTCGGGGTCACCCCAACCGCCTGGCGCCAGCAGGCGACGCCGGCGATCGCCCATCTGAGACTGGTCGAAACCGGGCAAACCCCGTCGAAAGCCGACAAACGCGCCTGATTTCGCGGGCGGCGAGACCAACTGGACGGCCGACGCTTTCCCTGGCGGGGTTCATCGCCAAGGAGCCCCGCAGATGCTCGACACTCTCATCGCCTTCGCCGGTCACTGGCTGGGCGGCATGCAGATCGACGTGACCCGCTACGTGATCTTCTCGGTCGGCGTCTGGCTGACCCTCTGGGTCGTGCTGGCCGCGCCGTTGGCGAGCCGCAAGATCCGCGACGGCCGCCCGCCCGCCCGCCAGTTGCTCGTGGAATTCGCGGTCTCGATCCGATCGATCATGATCTTCTCGACCGTGGGCCTTCTGACCTTCGGCCTGTTCCGGGCGGGGCTGCTGCCGGGTCCCTACATCGCCCGGAGCTGGGGCCCGGTCTGGTTCTGGACGAGCTTGGTTCTGATGATCGTCGCCCACGACGCCTGGTTCTACTGGACGCATCGGCTGATCCACGATCGGCGCCTGTTCCGGACCTTCCACCGACGGCACCACCGGTCGAACAACCCCTCGCCCTTCACCGCCTACAGCTTCGACCTGGGCGAGGCCTTCATCAACGGCGTCTTCGTGCCGCTGTGGATGATCCTCGTCCCGACCCAGTGGCCGGTCGTAGGCCTGTTCATGCTGCACCAAATCGTCCGCAACACGATCGGTCACTCGGGATACGAGCTGTTTCCGGCCCGCAAGGATGGCCGGCCGCTGATCCCCTGGCTGACGACGGTGACCCACCACGACCTGCACCACGCCCAGGCGGGCTGGAACTACGGCCTCTATTTCACCTGGTGGGACAAGCTGATGGGCACCGAGCACCCGGAGTATCTGAAACGCTTCGCCGAGATCACGCGCCGTAAGTCGCGCAAGCTGGAGGCTACCAGCTCGCCTTCACCAGCTTGACCATGGCGCGGGCGTCCTGCAGGCGCCACTGTTCACGGTCGGTGTTGACGCCGCGCAGGCTGACCGTGAACTCGGCGGGGATGTCGAAGGGGCGCGTGAGGGAGAGATCGACGCCCTCCTCGCCCCGCGAGCCGCCGCCAAAGGCGATCGAGCCGATCGGCCGGCCTTCCAGGGTCAAGGACGATCGGATGTTGGCCCGAGCGACCGGGACCTTGCTGGGCACAGCGACCGCCTGGCTAGCGTCCATGTCCATCGAGACCCGGACATAGTTGGCGCGCGGCAGCAGGCCAAAGCCGAACATCTTCGACATCGACGAGCGGACCTGGGCCTCGCGGTCGTTCCATGTGGCCCCCAGCGCCAAGGATCGCTGACCGATGCGGTCGTCATCGGGCTTTTGGGTCAGGTTGAGATCAAGACCGTAGGTCGGATTCTCGATCGTCCCGGCGCTCTTGACCGTCAGGGCCACCTTCTGGGTGTCGGTGGACAGGTCCAGCGGCAGCGCCGCCGAGTAGCCGGCAAAGCGACCGTCCTTGGCGGAGACCGACATGTTCGGCTTCTGGATAAGTTCGGCGCACGCGGGTCCGCCGACGGCAAACGCCGTCGCGAGCACGATCGTGAAGCGTGACTTCATCCCCATACTCGCCTGCTAGCATACCCGCCCATGAGGTTGAACCCCCTAGGCGGTCATTTGTATGACCGATAAAGCCGGCGCCGACATTCGAGGCAAACCCCGATCCGGCTTGCCTTTCGGCCCCATCTTCTGTAATAGCGCGCGTTCTCACGGAAGAGCGGTCTTGCACGCACCCATCCGGGACCGGGGTTCTCCCCGCTCGGCGTGCCGGATCCATCGTGGTCGACGGACTTCCGTCGTCGTCCGCGCCGCCTTCCACAACGGAAGAAGGAAAACATGGCGTTCTACGAACACGTGGTCATCGCGCGGCAGGATATCTCGCCGCAACAGGCCGAAGCTCTGAACGAGCAACTCAAAGCCCTCATCGAAGAGAATGGCGGTCACATCGCCAAGATCGAGTACTGGGGCCTGCGTAACCTCACCTACCGCATCAAGAAGAACCGCAAGGGTCACTATTCCCTGCTCGCGATCGACGCCCCGGCGCCGGCCGTGAAGGAAATGGAGCGCCAGCTGCTCATCAACGAAGATGTGCTGCGCTTCATGACCATCCGCGTGGAAGAGCTGGACCTCGAGCTGTCGCCCGTGCTGGCCCGTCGCGATCGCGGCGACCGCCCCGAGCGTCCGCGCGAAGATTTCGGCGCTCAGGCGTAAGGGAGAAATAGATCATGACCGATACGACTGCTCCCGAAGTCGGCGCTCCGGCCGCCGCCGCTGGCGGCGCCCGCCGTCCGTTCTTCCGTCGCCGCAAGGTGTGCCCGTTCTCGGGCGCCAACGCGCCGAAGATCGACTACAAGGACGTGAAGCTGCTGCAGCGCTACGTCTCCGAACGCGGCAAGATCGTGCCGTCGCGCATCACCGCGGTGTCGGCCAAGAAGCAACGCGAACTGGCCAAGGCCATCAAGCGCGCCCGCTTCCTGGCTCTGCTCCCCTACGTCGTGAAGTAAGGGAGACGCCACGATGAAAGTCATTCTGCTCGAACGCGTTGAAGGCACCGGCGTCCTCGGCGACGAAGTCACCGTCAAGGACGGCTTCGCCCGGAACTACCTGCTGCCCCGCGGCAAGGCCCTGCGCGCCACCAAGGCGAACCTGGCCACCTTCGAAGCTCAGCGCGCTGAGATCGAAGCCCGCAACGTCAAGAACCGCGAATCCGCCGAAAAGAACGGCGAGTCGCTGGACGGCACGCAATACGTCCTGATCCGTCAGGCTGGCGAAAGCGGCCAGCTGTACGGTTCGGTCGCCGGTCGCGACGTGGCTGACGCCATCCGCGCCGAAGGCGGCAAGGTCGACCGCTCGATGGTCGTCCTGGACAAGCCGATCAAGACGCTCGGCGTCCACGAAGTGAAGGTGAAGCTGCACGCGGAAGTGACCATCACGGTCACCCTGAACATCGCGCGCAGCGCCGACGAAGCCGAGCGCCAAGCGCGCGGCGAGAACGTGATCAACTCGCAGTTCGAGGAAGATCGCGCGGCCGAAGCCGAAGCCGCCCAAGACATGGCGGAAGGCGGCGCCGGTTCGTTCGAAGGCGACCACTACGAAGCCTAAGACCCGTCAGGGTTCTGAACGTTTCAAGAGAACGGCGCGGAGCAATCCGCGCCGTTTTTTTCTGCGCCGAAGCCTAGAAATGCTCAGCTTGTAGGCGCCCAGGCGAAATCCCATGTTCGTTCCGGGGGCGATCAAGACCCCCGCCTCGGGGCGCAAGGACGCATGTCCGCGCCCCGGCTACGAGAGGGGATTTCTCATGCGTTACAGAGTCTTGTTGCTGGCCGCCGCCTCGCTGACGGCCTTCTCCGCCACCGCCCAAGCCCAGACCGCCACGCCGCCCGCCGACGATACCGCCGTCGAGCAGATCGTCGTCACCGGTTCGCGCGTCGCCCGCTCGCGCCTCGACACCATTTCGCCCGTCGACGTCGTCGACAGCAAGGCGCTGACCCGCCAGGGCACGCCCGAGCTGGCCCAAGCCCTCGCCAATCTGGCGCCGTCGATCGACTTCCCTCGCCCGGCCGTGACCGACGGCACCGACTCGGTGCGTCCGGCCACCCTGCGCGGCCTCGCGCCCGACCAGACCCTGGTGCTGCTGAACGGCCGCCGAGCCCACACCTCGGCCCTGGTCAATATCAACGGCTCGATCGGCCGGGGCTCGGCCCCGTTCGACCTGAACACCATCCCGACGGCGGCGCTGTCGAGCGTCGAGATCCTGCGTGAAGGCGCGGCGGCCCAGTACGGCTCGGACGCCATCGCCGGCGTCATCAACCTGCGCCTGCGCGAAGCCAGCAGCGGCGGCGGGGCGAGCGCCAGCTACGGCGTCTACAACACCAAGGTGAAGACGACCCGCGATCCCGACGGCCGGAAGGCCAATGACGGTCCGGTCTACAGCGCCTCGGTCTGGCAGGGCTTCTCGCTGCCCAACGACGGCTTCCTGACCCTGACCGGCGAGTATTCGTACCGCAACCCGACCAACCGCGCCGACCTCGACCCGCGCGTCACGCCCAACAAGGTCACCGGCATCTTCGGCGATCCCCAGGTCGAGACCAAGACGATCTACGCCAACTTCGGGCTGTCGCTGAACGACGCCTGGAAGCTCTATGGCCTGGCTGGCTATCAGAACCGCAAGGGCGAAAGCGCCGCCTTCCCGCGCCTGGCCGACAACGCCAACAACTACGTCTCGGTCTATCCCAACGGCTACGTGCCGAAGATCACCACCGACATCGACGACTACAACCTGGCCTTCGGCGCCAAGGGCGAGGTCGCCGGCTTCACGGTCGACGCCGGCGTGAACTATGGGAACAACAAGGTCGCCTACGGCACCATCAACTCCCTGAACGCCTCGCTCGGCCCGACATCGCCCACGCGGTTCAAGGACGGATCGATGCAGTACGGCCAGTGGGTGGCCAACCTGGACTTCACTCGCCCGCTGGAGCTCTTCAACTTCGCCAAGCCCAGCACCCTGGCCTTCGGCGTCGAATATCGCGACGAGAGCTACAAGATCCGCGCCGGCGAAAACGCCTCGTGGGCCAATGGCGGCAACGGCAAGGGCGCCGGCGCGCAGGGCTTCCCGGGATTCCGTCCGTCCAACGAGGTCGACGTCAGCCGCAACGCCACCAGCCTCTACGCCGATCTCGACAACCAGATCACCGACAAGTTCGCCGTCGATCTGGCCGTGCGTTACGAGGACTATTCGGACTTCGGTTCGACCACGACCGGCAAGATCGCCGCGCGCTATGACCTGACCGACAGCTTCGCGATCCGCGGGGCCTATTCGTCGGGCTTCCGCGCTCCGGCCCTGCAGCAGCAGTACTTCACCACAACCTCGATCAACATCATCGGCGGGGCGGCGGTGGACGTCGGCACCTTCCCGGCCACCAGCGCCACGGCGGCCGTCCTAGGCGCCAAGCCGCTGGAGCCAGAAAAGTCCAAGAACTACTCGTTCGGCGCGGTCTTCCGCAAAGGCCCGTTCGAGCTCACGGTGGACGCCTATCAGATCGACATCGACAACCGGATCGTGCTCTCGGAGAATATCCAGGGCTCGGCCACCGGTACGGCCACGCAGAGAGCGATCTACACCCTGCTGCAGCCGTTCGGGGTCACCACGGCCCGGTTCTTCATCAACGGCGTGGACACCCGCACCAAGGGCGTGGACGTCGTGGGGCGCTATCGTCTGGAGACCGACCAGGCTGGTCGCTTCGACTTCACCCTGGCGGCCAACTTCAACGACACCAAGGTCCAGCGCGTGCCGACCACCAGCACGCTCTCGTCCCTGCCCGTCCCGCCCGCCCTGTTCTCGCGCGTCAACGTCGCGATCTTCGAGGAAGGCACGCCCGACAAGAAGTTCGTGGCGTCCAGCGACTGGTCGAAGGGTCCGTTCAGCGCGACCCTGAAGGGTGCCTACTACGGTTCGGTTCTGGTCCCCAACTCGAACCAGGCGCTAGACTACCGCACCGGCGCCAAGTCGGTCTGGGACCTCGAGGGCCGCTACGCCTTCGCCCAGAACGTCACCTGGGCGGTCGGCGTGAACAACCTGTTCGACACCTATCCGAACAAGGCCCCCGCGGCGGTGAACACGACCGGCGTGACGGCCTTCTCCAGCTTCTCGCCGTTCGGATTCAACGGGCGGTTCCTCTACACCCGCCTCGCCTACAACTGGTGAGCCGAGACTAGACGATAACGCAAACGTTTGGGCGCGGAGAGCGATCTCCGCGCCCTTTGCTTTCGACCTTACGTCAGGAACGGACGCCAGCTTGAGACCGTGCACTTGCACGATCCGTAGCTCAGAACATACACAGAATATCCCCGTTCATCTGACTCGCCGGGCCAACTCCCCCGCGCGTCGAAAGCCGCGTCGCGTTAACTTCCGATGATGTCCCTCGTACCCGCGCTCGACCTGCGTCCGCCGATCGAAGAGCCCACGATCAACGTGGCGCCGCACAACATGGAAGCCGAGCAGGCGCTGCTCGGGATCCTCCTGTACGACAACGCCGCTTACGAGCGGCTGACCGACAACCTGCAAGCCCGCTGCTTCTACGAGCCCTTCCACCAGCGCCTGTTCCAGGCCGTCGAGACTCACGTCCGCAAAGGTCAGCTGGCCGAACCGATCCTGCTGGCCGACGAGTTCAAGAACGACCCGGCGTTCCAGGAGCTGGGCGGCCTGCGCTACCTCGCCGACCTCGTCGACCGCGCCCCGCCCGCGGCCAACGCCGGCGACTACGCCCGGGTGATCTTCGACCTGTCGCTGCGGCGCGAGCTGATCCGCATCGGCGGCGACATCGCCACGGCCGCCCAGGGCGCCGGCGACGAGAAACGCGCCGCGCGCGACCAGATCGAAGCGGCCGAACAACAGCTCTACAGCCTGGCCGAAAGCGGCGCGGCCTCGTCCGGCTTCGTGTCGTTCGGCGACGCGCTGCGCGGCGCGGTCGAGATGACCGCCGAGGCCTACAGCCGCGACGGCGGCATGTCCGGCATCGCCACCGACCTGATCGACCTCGACCAGAAGATCGGCGGCCTGCACCCGTCCGACCTCGTGGTCCTGGCCGGACGCCCGTCGATGGGTAAGACAGCCCTGGCGACCAACATCGCCTTCAACATCGCCAAGAAGTACGCCTACGAGATCCAGCCCGACGGCACCAAGAAGACCGTCCAAGGCGGGGTCGTGGCCTTCTACTCGCTGGAAATGAGCGCCGAGCAGCTCGCCTTGCGTATGCTGGCCGACGCCTCGGGCGTGTCGGGCGACCGCCTCCGCAAGGGCGAGATCGACGCGAGCGAATTCGGCCGGGTCCGCGACGCGGCCATGGAGCTGCAGGAAGCGCCGCTCTACATCGACGCCACCGGCGGCATCTCGATCGCCAAGCTGACCGCCCGCGCCCGCCGCCTGAAGCGCCAAGTGGGCCTTGATCTGATCGTGGTCGACTACCTGCAGCTGGTCACCGGTTCGGACCTTGGGGCCAACGCCAACCGGGTGCAGGAAGTCTCGCAGATCACCATGGGCCTCAAGGCCTTGGCCAAGGAGCTGGCCTGCCCGGTCATCGCGCTCTCACAGCTGTCGCGTCAGGTGGAAGCCCGCGACGACAAACGGCCCCAGCTCTCCGACCTTCGGGAATCGGGCTCGATCGAGCAGGACGCCGACATGGTCTGGTTCGTATACCGCGAGGCCTACTATGTGGGCCGCGCCGAGCCGCGCGAGGGCACGCCCGAGCACCTGACCTGGCAGGAAGAGATGGACCGCCTGCACGGCCTGGCCGAGGTGATCATCGCCAAGCAGCGCCACGGCCCGATCGGCACCGTGCGCCTGTCGTTCAACAGCGACACCACGCGCTTTGGCAATCTGGCCAAGGATCACTACTTCGCCCAGGCGCGGAACATTCCCTCGGACGAATAGCGGCGCAAGACGCCCCCTCCGGCCCTTTGGGCCACCTCCCCGCTTCGCAAGGGAGGAGGAAAACCCATCCTCACCCGTGTAACGGGGGAGGTGGCGCGATGCGTAGCATCGTGACGGAGGGGGCGCTCGCGCGTTTGACTCCGTCCCGCCCCTCAAGCCACCGTCCCCGCCTCGCCCTTTTCCCAGACGAGTCGCATGGACTTCAGCCCCCCTGCCCACCTCCAGCCTCGTCGGCGCGTTCCTGATCGCGTTTCCGGCGCTGTTCTCGATCGTCAATCCGGTGGGAGCGTCGCTGATCTTCCATCAGGCGATGTCGGGCCGCGCCCGCGAAGAGCGGCTGAAGCTGGCGCGGCAGATCGGCTTCTACGCCTTCCTGGTGCTGCTGGGGTCACTGCTGCTGGGCGGCTACATCCTGAACTTCTTCGGCGTCAGCCTGGGCGCCCTGCGAGTGGCCGGCGGTCTCGTCGTGGCGATCCGCGCCTGGGGCCTGCTGATGGACCCGCAGGAGAACGAGGAGCGCAAGACCAGCCAGACCGAGACGGCCCAAAGCCACGAGGACGTGGCGTTCTTCCCGCTCACCATGCCGTTCACGACCGGCCCCGGCTCGATCTCGGTGGCCATCGCCCTCTCCTCCCAGCGCCCCACCGAGGGCGACGCCGTGGCGCCGTTCTTCATCGGCGCGGGCCTGGCCGCCGCCCTGGTCGCGATCATGGTCTGGCTGCTCTACAGCGCCTCCGAACGCGTCATGCGGATGCTGGGCCCGGCAGGCGCTCGGGTGCTCTCGCGACTGGTCGCCTTCCTGCTGCTGTGCATCGGCGTTCAGATCATCGCGTCCGGCGCGGAAAACCTGATGGCCAAGTTCATGGCCGCCCACCACGGCTAAACCGTTGAACCGCTGGCCCGCGTCGGCTACGCCCACCCCGTGACCGACCTCCACGACGCCCGCCTGACCATCGACCTCGACGCCCTCGCCGCCAACCACGCGGCCCTGCAGGCGCGCGCGGGCGATGCGGAGGTCGCACCGGCGGTGAAGGCCAACGCCTATGGGCTGGGCGCGGCGCGCGTCGCCGACCGACTGTGGGCCGAGGGCGTCCGAAGCTTCTATGTCGCTCGCCTGGCCGAGGGCGTGGCCCTGCGCGCGGCGCTGGGCGACCGCGAGGCCGCGATCTACGTCCTGGACGGCGCCACGCCCGGCGCCGGCGACGCCCTGGAAGGCGCGCGCCTGACCCCCGTGCTCAACAGCCTGCCGCAGATCGAGGCTTGGAACGCCCAGGCGCGCGCGGGCCGCCTGAAGGCCGCCCTGCACCTCGACACGGGCATGAACCGGCTGGGCCTGCGCCCCGAGGAATTGAAGGTGCTGCTGGGCGCCACCGATCGGCTCAAGCGCCTGGACCTGGAGCTGGTGATCAGCCACCTGGCCTGCGCTGACGTTCCGGACCACCCGATGAACACTCGGCAGCTGGAGCGCTTCAGCGAGGCGGTCGCGCAGCTTCCGAACGCTCGCAAGAGCTTCGCCAACTCGGCCGGTCTGTTCCTAGGCGAGGCCTATCGCTTCGACCAGGCCCGACCGGGGATCAGCCTCTATGGCGGCGGCCCCGAAGGCCGCCCGCATCCGGAAATCCGCGCCGTCGCCACCGTCGAGGCGCCCATCCTCCAGGTGCGGGTCGTGCCGCGCGGCGAGACCGTCGGCTATGGCGCGACCTGGACCGCGCCCGACACCACGCGCATCGCCATCGTTGGCGCCGGCTATGCCGACGGCGTGCCGCGCGCGAGCCATCCCAAGGGCCAGGTCTGGTTTGACGGCGCCCGCCGGCAAATGCTGGGTCGCGTCTCGATGGACCTGATGGCGGTCGACGTCACCGACTGCGACGCCGCGCGTCCGGGCGCGATGGTCGAACTGCTGGGGTCCAACATGCCCATTGACGACGCCGCGACGGCGGCGGGCACGACGGCCTACGAGCTGCTGACGAACATCGCCCCGCGCGCCCGGCGCATTTACCGCTAAGCCTGCGTCCGGCTTTGGCGCAGCGGCCCGCCAACCTGTAGTCTCCACCTATCCGAGAATCAGGAGACCTCATGGCCCGCGACGGCGCCGTCTACGCCTGCCAGTCCTGCGGCGCAGTCCAGACCAAGTGGTCCGGCCAGTGTCCCGCCTGTCAAAGCTGGAACACCCTGGTCGAGGAGGTCGGCACCAGGCCGCCCGGCGCCCTGTCGACGACCAAGGCGACGCGCGTGCGCGGCCTGCAGTTCACGGGCCTGGAGAGTGAAACGGCGCCTCCGCCGCGCATCCTGACCGGCGTCGACGAGTTCGATCGGGTCTGCGGCGGCGGCGTGGTGCCCGGCTCAGCCATCCTGATCGGCGGGGACCCTGGCGTCGGCAAGTCCACCCTGCTGCTGCAGGTCTGCGCCAGCGCCGCCGCGCGCGGGGTTTCGTGCGCCTACATCTCGGGCGAAGAGGCCGTCGAGCAGATCCGCGGCCGCGCCGACCGCATGGGGCTGTCGAAGTCGAACGTCAGCCTGGCCGCGGAGACCGCGCTGCGCGACATCCTGGACGGCCTCAAGCGCGACAACTTCGATCTCGTGGTCATCGACTCGATCCAGACGATGTGGAGCGACGCCCATGAGGCCGGGCCCGGCACGGTCACCCAGGTCCGCGCCTGCGCCACCGAGCTGGTCCGCCTGGCCAAGAAGAAGGGCGTGGCGATCCTGCTGGTCGGCCACGTCACCAAGGATGGCCAGATCGCCGGGCCCCGCGTCGTCGAGCACCTAGTTGACGCCGTGCTCAGCTTCGAGGGCGAGCGCGGCTATCCGTTCCGCATCCTGCGCGGCGCCAAGAACCGTTTCGGGGCCACCGACGAGATCGGGGTGTTCGAGATGGGCGATGTCGGCCTACGCGAGGTCAAGAACCCCTCGGCCCTGTTCCTGAACGAGGGTGGCGAGCGCGCGGCCGGCGCGGCGGTGTTCGCCGGCATCGAAGGCAGCCGGCCCGTCCTGGTGGAATTTCAGGCCCTGGTCGCGCCTTCCGCGTACGGAACGCCTCGCCGGGCGGTCGTCGGATGGGATTCAGGGCGCCTGGCCATGGTGCTCGCCGTACTCGAGGCCCGATGCGGCCTTGGTTTTGGCGACAAGGACGTCTATCTGAACGTCGCCGGCGGCCTGCGCATTACCGAACCGGCGGCGGATCTCGCGGCGGCGGCGGCCTTGGCCTCTTCCGCCCTGGACGTCGCCCTGCCCCAGGACTGCGTCGTGTTCGGCGAAGTCAGTCTGTCGGGCGAAGTCAGGCCCGTCAGCCGGATGGAGACTCGTTTGAAGGAAGCCGCGAAATTGGGATTTGGCCGGGCGCTGGGACCGCTCGCCGGCCTGCCTGAAGGCGGCGGATCGCTGCCGGTCGCGGGGGTGGCCCGCCTGACCGACGCCGTGCGCCGGATCGGCGACGAGATCTGGACGAGCCTGACGTGACGCCTTTCGACATCATCGCCGGCCTGCTGCTCTTGATCTCGGGCGTGACCGGCTGGCTGCGCGGCGCCTCGCGCGAGCTGACCTCGGCCCTGTCGTTCCTGTTCGCCGCCGCCATCGCCCTCTTTGGCCTGCGGATCACGGGACCGCTGTTCCGCAAGCTCATGGACCCCGACTGGGCCGCAACCGGCGCGGCCGTGCTGGTGGTCTTCGTCGTTTTCTTCCTGATCTTCCGCCTGATCGGCGCGCGGGTCACCGCCAAGCTGCAGGAGAGCTCGGCCGGCGGGACCGCGGACAACGCCATCGGCGCCACGTTCGGTCTGGTCCGCGCCTGCGTGGTCTTGGGCGTCTTCAACCTCTTGCTGCACCTGGCGACGCCGCCGGATCGGATGCCGCACTGGGTCGAGGACTCGATGTTCTACCCGCTGTCGGAAGTCAGCGGCAAAGCCCTCAAGGTCTTCGCCCCCAAGGGTAAGGCCCTGGCCGGCAAGCTGGCCCCCGCGATCAAGGACGCCGTCCACGACGGCGCCGAGGACGGCGGCGACAATACGTCCGGCGAGGAATCGTCGGGAAAAGGCTATGATAAGAACCAGCGTCGGGACCTCGACGATCTGGTGGAGAAATCGCGATGAGCTTCCTGGGCCAGTCGACCGACCGCTATTCGTCCTCGCCCTGGCGGGATCCGGAGGACGATACGCTGCGCCTGGAGTGCGGCGTGTTCGGCGTGTTCGGCGTCCGTGACGCGGCGGCCATCGCGGCCCTTGGTCTCCACGCCCTGCAGCACCGCGGCCAGGAAGCCTGTGGCATCGCCGCCTTCGACGGCAACCGCTTCCACACCGAACGCCACATGGGCCATGTCGGCGACGCCTTCACCGGCGCTGACCTGGTCCAGCGCCTGCCGGGCGCCCTGGCCATCGGCCACACCCGCTATTCGACGGCCGGCGGCGCGGGCATTCGAAACGTCCAGCCGATGTTCGCCGATCTCGAGACCGGCGGCGTCGCGATCGCCCACAACGGCAACCTGACCAACTTCCTGACCCTGCGCGAGCGCCTGGTGCAGGAAGGCGCGATCTTCCAGTCGACCTCGGACAGCGAGGTGATCCTTCACCTGATCGCCCGCTCGCGGAAGGCCAAGATCGTCGACCGCTTCGTCGACGCGGTCAGCCAGATCGAGGGCGGCTACGCTCTCGTGGCCATCACCAACAAGAAGATGATCGGCATGCGCGACCCGCTGGGCATTCGCCCGCTGGTGCTGGGCGACCTGGACGGCAAGCCTGTCCTGGCTTCGGAGACCTGCGCGCTCGACATGATCGGCGCTCGCTTCGTGCGCGACGTCGAGCACGGCGAGATGGTGGTGATCGAGGAGACCGGCGTCACCTCAACCAAGCCGTTCCAGATCAAGGCCGCTCGGCCCTGCGTCTTCGAATATGTCTATTTCGCCCGCCCCGACAGCGTCGTGAACGGCCGCTCGGTCTATGGCGTGCGCAAGCGCATGGGTCATAACCTGGCCAAGGAGACCGGCGTCGAGGCCGACGTCGTGGTCCCCGTGCCCGACAGCGGCGTGCCGGCCGCCCTCGGCTACGCGCAAGAGAGCGGCCTGCCCTTCGAGATGGGCATCATCCGCAACCACTATGTGGGCCGCACCTTCATCCAGCCGACCCAAGGCGTCCGCGAGCTGGGCGTGCGCATGAAGCACAGCCCCAACCGCGCGGTGCTGGCCGGCAAGCGCGTCGTGCTGATCGACGACTCGATCGTTCGCGGCACCACCTCGCTGAAGATCGTCCGCATGGTCCGCGAGGCCGGCGCCGAGGAGGTCCACCTCCGCTCGGCCAGCCCGCCGATCAAGTGGCCGGACTTCTACGGCATCGACATGCCCGAGCGCGAGCAACTGCTGGCGGCCAACAAGTCGCTGGAGGAAATGGCCAAGTTCCTGGAAGTCGACAGCCTGGGCTTCCTGTCGGTCGAGGGCCTCTACGACGCCCTGGAGGCCGGTCCCCGCGATCCGGCCGCGCCACAGTTCACCGACCACTATTTCACCGGCGACTATCCGACCCGCCTGACGGACCGCGAGATCGCCGAGGGCCGCAACGAAGCCAACGACAAGCAGCTGTCGCTGCTGGTCAGCGCCTAAGCCGCCACCCGCATGGGCCTGAAGGATTTGCTCGAGAAGCTGAAGCTCGAGCCTTATGTCATCGCGCTGTTCGGCATGGTCGTGCTGGCCTCTGTCCTGCCGGTGCGGGGCGACGCGGCGCATGGTCTGTCGATCGTCGTCAAGCTGGCGATCGCCCTGCTGTTCTTCCTGCACGGCGCGAAGCTGTCGCGGGAGTCCGTGGTCGCGGGCGTCACCCATTGGCGCCTGCACCTGCTGATCCTGGCCTTCACCTTCGTGATGTTCCCGGTGCTGGGCCTGGCCATCAGTAAGATCGGCGTCCTGCCGCCGACTTTGGCGGCGGGGATCCTGTTCCTCTGCTGCCTGCCCTCGACCGTGCAGTCGTCGATCGCCTTCACCTCGATCGCGCGGGGCAATGTCGCCGCCGCGGTCGTGGCGGCCAGCGCGTCGAACCTGTTCGGCATCTTCATCACCCCCGTGCTCGTCGGCGTGCTGATGCACACCCAAGGCGGCGCGGCGGGCGGTTGGCACTCGGTGCGGGACATCGTCGTCCAGTTGCTGCTGCCCTTCATCGCCGGCCAGCTGGCGCGGCCCCTGGTCAGCGCCTGGATCACCAAGCACAAGGGCCTGATCGGCTACGTCGATCGCGGCTCGATCCTGCTGGTGGTCTATTCGGCGTTCAGCGAGGCCGTGGTCGGCGGCATCTGGCACAAGATCTCGCCGCCGCAGCTGTTGATCCTGCTGGCGGTCTGCGGGGTGCTGCTGGCGGTCGTGCTGGCGGCCACCACCTTCGGCGCGCGCGCCCTGGGCTTCTCCCCCGAGGACGAGAAGGCGATCACCTTCTGCGGCTCCAAGAAGAGCCTCGCCACCGGCGTGCCCATGGCCGGCATCCTGTTCCCCGGCCCGACCGCCGGCATCATCGTGCTGCCGCTGATGATCTTCCATCAGATCCAGCTGATGGCCTGCTCGGTCATCGCCCAGCACTACGCCAAGAAGGCCCAGCAAGCCGAGGCTTAAGGGTTCCTCCCGGTTTCCGTTTCCCCGTCCCTGCTCTAGAACGCGCGCATGACTTCCGACTCCCAAAAGCCGCTGGCCGGCCGTATCGCCCTCGTCACCGGCGCCACGCGCGGCATTGGCGAGGCGGTCGCCCTGGGCCTGGCCAAGGCCGGCGCCCATGTGATCGCCGTAGGCCGCACCCAGGGCGCCCTGGAGGCCCTGGACGACGCCATCATGACCGCAACCGGCGAGCACGCCACCCTGGTCCCGCTGGACCTGCGCGAGGCCGACGGCCTGGACCACCTGGGCGCGGCCATCCACCAGCGCTGGGGCAAGCTCGATATCCTGGTCGGCGCGGCCGCCCTGCTGGGTCCCCTCACCCCGGTCAGCCACCTGGAGCCGAAGGGCTGGGACATGGTGCTGAGCACCAACCTGACCGCCAACTGGCGCCTGATCCGATCGATGGACCCGCTGCTGCGCGCCTCGGACGCCGGCCGGGCCGTGTTCTTCTCCAGCAGCGTCGCGCGCACCCGTCCGGCGTTCTGGGGCGTCTATGCGGCCACCAAGGCGGCGCTGGAGGCCCTGGTCGACGTCTATGCCGACGAGACCGAGAACACCGCCATCCGCGCCCTCTGCGTCGATCCGGGCGCCATGCGCACCAAGATGCGCGCCGGCGCCTTCCCAGGCGAAGATCCCAAGACCGTGCCCGCGCCGGAGACGATCGTGCCGTTCATCGTCGACCTGGTGCGGCCCGATCGTGAGCCGCCGAAGGGCGTCGTCCGCTTCAAGGATCGCGGTCAGGAATCGGCCAGCATCGACGCCTGACACCGATCGTTGGAGCGCTTAACGCGCGAGGTGGTCCACCCACCCCGCGAACGCCATCCAGGCGGCGCTCTGACTGAGGGGGATCACCAGCAATTGCTGGGCCAGCAGCAGCCCTCCGCCAATCCAGTAGACGGGATGCGGGCGGCCACGCGTACGCCAGTCGAAGATCATCGCCGCGACGATCAGCAGATCGACGGCCAGGCCCGGCGGTATGGAAACAAACACCGGCGGCGGCCCGACCATGCCCGGCGGCGCGAACAGCACCATGAACACCCGAGCCGTCGCCGCCTGCATGGGCGGGATCATGGCCAGCAGCATCAGCCGCTTGTGAACCTCCGGCTTTCGCACGTTCAGTAGAGCGGCGACAAAGAAGCCAGCGAACATCACCAGCGACGTCAGGGAGACAACCGAGAACCGGCGCGCCGCGTCGCCAAAGCCGGCCGCATCCGCCACCTTCATGGAATTGATCGCCGCCAGCACGACCGTGAAGGCCATGGCCGTGGCCAGGGAGACCCCCGCCACGCCCCAGCTGCGATGGTCGATCGTCCGACCGCTCGCCACCAGCCAGGTCTGCGCCAGGAACAGCAGCGTCCAGCTGAAGAAGATCAGGCCGTGAAGGTGCAGGATCGGCGCGCCGCCGAACGTGCCGCTGGCCAGCTTGGCCCAGTAGGTCGGAACAAATCCGCCAAACGCGATCAGCGTGAAGATAGCGGCCATTGCCACATAGAAGCGCCGGCCGACCGGCCAAGCCGCACGCTCGGATATGCTGGACATCTCTTCCCCCGGGTCTCAACGACACCCCAGGTTAAGATTACAACGCTATCCGAACGCGTCGAGCGTGGTTTTCAGGGGTGGACCTAACGCCCCTTCGGACGGCCCGGCCCCGCATTGCCGCGCACCGTGCGCGAACCGGCGGCGGGCCGACGCGGAGCGCCCGCCTTCCCGCCAGCGGCCTTGACCCCCACCTTGTAGCTGGGCGTGGTCGAGACCTTCTTCTGGACGCGCGGGCCCTTGGCCTTGACCGACTTGACCGCGGCCTTGCCGGGCTCGGCCGCGACGTCGCCAACCTTGGCGACCGGCTTGGCGACCGCGGGCCCCTTCTTCTTGACGGGTTTGACGGCGGCCTTGCCCGGGTCCGGCAGCCCCGCCTCGGCCGCGGCCTTGGCGGCGGCCTCGTCGGCCAAGCGCTTGGACTTCTTGACCGTGTTGCGCGAGGCGCGGATGCGCTCCTCCTCGCGTTCGCGGCGTTCGAATTCGCGCTTGCCGCGGCCGCTGTGGCCCTTGGCCTCGCCGTCGGCGTAGGGGTTTGCGCCCGACTTGATGGTGATGCGCAGCGGCACGCCCGGCAGGTCGAAGCTTTCACGCAAGGAGTTGATCAGATAGCGCCGGTAGTGATCGGGCATCTGGTCGGCGCGGCTGGAGAACAGCACGAAGGTCGGCGGGCGCGCCTTGGTCTGCGCCATGTACTTGGGCTTCACGCGGCGACCGCTGACGGCGGGCGGCGGGTGGCGCTGCATGGCCATCTGCAGCCAGTCGTTCAGGTCTCGCGTCTTGACCTTGGTCGACCAGTCCTTGTGGATCTTCAGCACGGCCGGCATCAGCTTGTTGACGCCGCTGCCGGTCTCGCCCGACAGCGCCACCACCGGCGCGCCGCGCACCTGGGGCAGCATGCGTTCGGCGTGTTCCCGGAACGCGGCCAAGGTGCCGGCCTGATCCTCGATCAGGTCCCACTTGGCCAGCACGAACACCAGAGCCCGCCCTTCCCGTTCGGTCAGGTCGGCGATCTGCAGGTCCTGGATCTCGAACGGATGGGTGGCGTCCATCACCAGCACCACGACCTCGGCGAAGGTGATGGCGCGGATGGTGTCCTGGGTGGAGAGCTTTTCCAGCTTCTCCTGGACCTTCGCCTTCTTGCGCAGACCCGCGGTGTCGACCAGGCGGACCTTCTTGTCGCCCCAGACCCAGTCGACCGAGATCGAGTCACGGGTGATGCCGGCCTCGGGGCCGGTCAACAGGCGCTGTTCGCCGATCAAGCGGTTGATCAGGGTCGACTTGCCCGCGTTCGGCCGCCCGACGATGGCCAAGCGGATCGGCTTGTCCTCATCCTCGTCGTCGCCCGAGTACATCTCCTCGGGGACGGCTGCGAGCATGGCGGCGTACAGCTCGGCCATGCCTTCGCCGTGCTCGCCCGAGATCGGGATCGGCTCGCCGAGGCCCAGCTTGTAGGCCTCGCCAATGCCCGACTGGCCGGCTTTGCCTTCGGCCTTGTTGGCGGCGATGATCACCGGCTTGCCACGACGCCGCAGCAGGGTGGCGAACACCTCGTCAAGCGGTGTGACGCCTTCACGGGCGTCGTAGATGAACAGCGAGAGATCGGCTTCCTCGATCGCCAGCTCGGTCTGGGCGCGCATGCGCGCTTCCAGGCTCTCGTCGGCGACATCTTCGAAGCCGGCGGTGTCGATCAGCTGAAGGTCCAGGTCGCCCAGGCGGCCGTCGGCGTAACGACGATCGCGGGTCACGCCCGGTTGGTCGTCGACAATGGCCAGCTTCTTGCCGGCAAGACGGTTGAACAGCGTGGACTTGCCCACATTGGGCCGGCCGACGATGGCGAGTTTCAAAGGCATAGGCGTCCAGTAGTCGATTTTGGCCCTCTTCGCAAAAGCGAAGGCCCGGGCCGGCTCTCACCGTCCCGGGCCCGAAGGCGTTTGATTGTCTTTCCGCCCCCTGCGCGGAGGCCGGAGGATCAGCGGATGGCGACCAGTTCGGCGTCGTCCGTGACCACGTAGATCATGTTCCCCACCGCGATCGGGTTGATCAGGACGGGCGAGCCGATCTTCAAGGTCTTTTCCTTGGCGCCGGTCTTGGCGTTCAGCGCCACGGCCTCGCCCTGGCTCGACACCGTGATCAGGCGGCCGTTGGCCAGGATCGGCGTCGACCACAGGATCGGATGCTTGGCGCGCTTCTTCTTCTGCTTCTTCGTCAGGGCCTCGGTGTTGTTGAGGTCCTGGATCCAGTAGACCGAACCGCTCTCGCGCGAGACGCAGATCACCTGGCCGGCCTTGTCGACGACATAGACGACGTCACCGGCGACCCAAGGGCTGGTGATCGCGGTGACCGGCAGGCTCCAACGCGCCTGACCCGTGCGCAGGTCGGTGGCGGCGAAGACGCCCGAGTGGCTGACGGCGAAGACGTCGCCCTTGTAGATGACCGGACGGCCCGGGATGTCCCGGATTTCCGACAGGGCGTTGGTGCGGCTGGCGCGGCTGAGCGCCTCGCTCCACAGGTCGTTGCCGTTCGCCGCGCGCAGGGCCACCAGTTCGCCCGAAGCGAAGCCGGCCACCACGGTGTCGCCGCTGACGGCGGGGGTCGAAGCGGCCAGGATGCGGGCCGGCTCGCTCAGGGCCTGATAGGTCCAGCCCGGCGCGCCGGTGGCCGCGTCGAACGTCAGCAGCTCGTTGTCGGTCGAAACCACGAACACGCGGCCGTCGACGACGGTCGGGGCGGCGTGGATCGGAGTCGAGCTCGGCTGGGTCCAGTTGAGGTTCCCGTTCGTGGCGTCGATCTGAGCCACGAAGCGGAAGCCGGAAGCGACATAGAGCTTATTGTCGGCGCCCAGGGCCAGGCCTCCGCCAAAGCCAAGGCGGTCGTTCTTCTTGGGGATCAACCCCAGGAAGCCCCCCTTCCTGGTCGGACCGGCGGCAGGACGCAGGTCCTTGTGCCAGGCGGTCGAGCCGGTCTTGGCGTCCAGCGCCGACACCGTCGCCGCGCCGTCCATCACGTAGATGCGATCGCCCGCAGAGACCGGCGGCGCGGTGACGTGGAACGTGCGGCCGCCCTTTTTGCCGAAGCCACGCTTCCAGGCGATTTCGAAAGCCTTACCGGCGTCGACATGCTCGACCGACTGCTCGGGGCTGCCGCCCGGCAGGCGCCACTCGGTCTGCGCGACCGGGTCGGGCAGGAAGAAGTCTGCGCCCTTCAGCGACTCGCTGGCCTCGACCTTCTGGTCGAACGCGATGATCGAAATCCGCTGACCTTGGCTGGCGGTGCTCTTGTTCTTGTCGCTCTTATCGAACGGATTGAGCTTCGAGATCGTCGAGCAGCCGGTGACGGCCATCGAGGCCGACATCAGCGCCACCAGGGCGACGGAACGCTTGGACATCATCAGACGGCTCATTGGGCGGCGTTGGGGGCGGCGTTAGGGGTCAGCTGGCCGAGCGGCGGCATGGCCGGCAGGCTAGCGGCGGCCTTCACCGCGGCCGCCAGGTCCTTGGCCGTGCCCGAGTCGATCAGCTGCATCGCCGCCTGGGCGCGCTGGCGAACTTCCTCGGAGGTATTGTCGAGCGAATTGGCGAGAACCACGAAATCACCACGCGCGCCGGCCACATCGCCAGCTTGCAGCTTGGCGAAAGCCAGCGCCTCCTTGGCGTACACGCGGTAAGGGCTCTTTTCCCCCGCCAAAGGCGTCAACCTCGATTCAATGTCCTTGTAGGAGGCGGTGTCCATCAGGGCGAAGGCGGATTTGAGGCGGGCCAGATCGCCAAGAATCGCATCCGGCGCCGCTTTGGCCGCCTCGTCGAAATAGGCGACGGCTTCCTTGGTCTTGTTCTCTTCGATGCGGATGTCGCCCATTTGCAGCAGGGCAAGGGCCTTGTAGCCGCGCGCGCCACCGTCCGCGACGGCCTTGAACTGGCCGAACGCCTTGGCGGGCCCGGCCGTCTGCGCGGTTTCCAGCGCGGCCTGATAAGCTTCGGAAGCCCTGTCGGCCTGGCTGGTCTGGTAGGATTTCCAGCCCCAGTAGCCGCCGACGCCGATCACGGCCGCGGCGACAGCCGCGACGATCCAGGGCAGCGATCTGACGGCGAGCGACTTATAACGCTCCGCCCGGAGTTGTTCTTCGACTTCGTCAAAAACATCGACCACGAAACGAGGCTCCGAAACAGGCGCTAGGACCAAAGGACGTCGCGCTCGAACCCGGCCGACATCGCTGGTGTAAGACAGATTGTGGCGGGCGAAGGGCCGCTCGCCGAGGCGGCGAACCTATAGCGTGCCGCGCCCTGCCGCAACGCCCGCCGCTCGCCGATCGATCCCGAAGGTTCAGGCCTTCTTTGCGTAATAGGTCTCGGCCTCGCCGGGGAAGCTGCGGTCCTGCACGTCGCGGGCGTACTGCGCCGCCGCCCGCTGGATTTCGCCTTTCAAATCAGCGTAGCGACGGACGAACTTCGGGGTCCAGTCGAACAATCCCAGCATGTCGTCCACCACCAGGACCTGGCCGTCGCAGGCGGCCGAGGCGCCGATGCCGATCGTCGGGACGCTGACCGTCTCGGTGACTTCGCGCGCGAGCCCCTCGGCCACGCCCTCGACCACGATCGCGAAGGCGCCGGCCTGCGCGGTCAGACGCGCCTCTTCCAGCACCTTGGCGCGCCCCGCCTCGTCTTTGCCCTTGGCCTTGAAGCCGCCTTCCAGCAGCACGGCCTGGGGACGCAGGCCCACATGGCCCATCACGGGCACACCGCGCTGGGTCAGATAGGCGATGGTCTCGGGCACGGTGGGTCCGCTTTCGACCTTCACCGCCTGGGCGCCGGTCTCCTTCATGATCCGCACGGCGTTGGCGTAGGCTTCCTCGCGGGAGGCCTCGTAGGAGCCGAACGGCATGTCGATGACGACCATGGCCTTGCGCGAGCCCCGCATGACCGCCTGGCCGTGCAGGATCATCATGTCCAGCGTGACGCCCACGGTGTTGGGCAAGCCATGCACGACCATGCCGACCGAGTCCCCGACCAGCAGGACGTCACAGGCCTCATCGAGCGCGGCGGCCACCGGCGCCGTGTAGGCCGTCAGGCAGACAATCGGCTTACCGCCTTTGCGGGCGGCGATATCGGGGGCGGCCAGACGGCGAACAGACTCTTCACGGTGAGCGGACAGAACCAACGCTCCTCAAACAACGCGATTGGGCGCCGTTTGTGGGCCGGATCGCGCCGCGCCGCAACATGAACAATGATAAGCCGGCTAAAGCTCCTCGACGAGGCGCGTCACCGCGAAGGCCAGCGCCACGACCGCGAGAGCGGCCGCCAGCCAGATCGCCTCGGCGCTGGCGGGCGTCGTGAGCACCGAATTGATCTTCGCGACACCCGCACTGTACTCGGTCTCAAGGCTGTGACCGCTGTTGCGCGACAGCTGCGCGATCTCGCCGGAGAAGCGCGTGGACAGGATCTGGAACGCGCCGAACAGCCCGGCCACGGTCCCCGCCCCGCCGATGAACAGGCGACGCATCGCCCATCCGCGATCGAGCTTGGACGCCACCTCGGCGTTGAACAGAGCCGAGTCCTGGAACGACGGCGGCTCGGCGAACAGACGGGTCAATTGGGTTTCGAAATCGGGTTCAGCCATGCGCTTCCCTCCTCGCCCCCTCCTCGGGCCGGGCGAGCTTCGCCCGGAGTTTATCCAGACCACGTTTGACATGGGATTTGACCGTGCCGATCGGAATGTTCAAGGCCTCGGCCGCCTCGCCATGGGACCAGTCGGCCCCGTAGCAGAGCGAGACGCAAAGCCGCTCGCCGCGAGACAACGCTTTGAGCGCGTCATCGAGATCGATGCGGCTGGCGGCGTCTCCCGAGGCGTCCCGGACGCCGAGCTCCTCGACCGGTTCGACGGTGTCGGAGAAGATCAGACGCGCCTCGCGCTTGACCTTCTTCAGATAGAGCCGCGCGGCGATCTTCTTGATCCAACCGGCGAAGGTCCCCTCTCCCCGGAATTCAGCCACCTGCTCAAAGCCGGTGATGAAGGCGTCCTGGGCGAGGTCGTCGGCCGTCGCGGAGTCGGCGCCGAGCCGCCGCAGCAGGCCGCGCACGGCGGAGCCGTGACGCCGGACCAGCTCTCCGTAAGCCTGGCGATCGCCTCCCGCCGCCCTTGCGGCGAGCTCGACGTCGTGACCGGTTGGCGGGCTTTGAGCGCCCATGATTTCAAGCCCCTCCCAAGGCTCCGGGCGCTAGACCCGCGGCTCCTTGTTCGGATTGAAGAAGCTCAGGACGATGTAGGCCACCCCGATCACCGCGGGGATGCTGGCGATGCCGAAGCCGTCGAAATCGTCGCCCCCATGAATGAAGTCGCCGAAGTAGGTGGCCATCGCCACGCCGATGCCGACAGCCAGCCAGATGACGCCAGTGCGCAGGTCGCGCAGGCTGCTGGGCGGCAGCTTGACGCTCTTGGTCAAGGTTTCGATGACCTCGGGCGGAAGGGGCTGGCCCTTATCGATCGCCGCGCGGATCGTGGTCTGCATTTCGCGCCGCTCTTTGCTCTTGAAGTAGAACGGCAGAACCACGATCGCGGCGACCATGGCGAAGGCGCCCAGCGGGACAAAGATTTCAGCACCCATGACTTAATCCTCCAGAATTTCGTGGAGCGACGCCCCCAGCGCCACCTTCACTTGTAAGAGGCGTTCACGGCTCTGTTTGGAGGCGCCCGCCGGCATGAAACTTTCGTAAGGCGATCCTAGCCGCCGGGGAAGCTTAGGCGACGCCAAACGGAAGGTCCCCCACCCACGAGGATGGCGGCCACAAAGGTCAGCAAGGCCGCGACCGGCGCAAACCCTGGCGCGATCATCGCGACAGCGACGTCCAGCGCAGGCGCGCAAGCCCATAGGACAAGGCCCAGCATCGCCGCGGCGCCCGCGGCGAACAGTATGCGCTCGAGAAAGACTTGGCGCTCGACGCGTTTCATCACCTCCAGCGCGAACAGGTTGGCGCGGCCATGCTTGGGAGTCTCCCCCAGGAAGGCCGAGAGTTGATCTTCGGGGCTCATCATCCGCCTCCCAGAACCGACAACAACCGCTCGCGGCCGCGGGTAACATGCGATTTGACCGTGCCCAAGGGAAGCCCCAGGGCTTGGGCGACTTCGACGTGAGACCATCCCTGCCCCAGGCAAAGCGTCACGCAGGCGCGCTGGTCCTCAGGCAAAGTGGCCAGCGCTTTTTCGAGCGCCAGACGATCCTCGGCGCCAACCTCCGGGGCCGCCTTGAGTTCCTGCTCGCCGCGCCAGGCCTCATCCCGGGCGGCCGCGCGCTGGGCGCCCCGCCGTTGGGTGAGAGCCTTCCTCCAAGCCACGCCGTACAACCAGGCGCGAAAGCCATTGTCGTCCCGCAACTTGTGGAGTCCCGACCAGGCCACCACGAAAGCTTCCTGGGCGATGTCGTCGGCGTCGAGCCAGCCGCTCTTGCGCAGGAAACCTCGCAAGGGCTTCTCGTGGATCGCTACGAGCCGGGCGAAGGCGGCCTGGGATCCCGCGCGCGCCTGCCTGACGAGCGCGGCGTCCATCAGACGGTCGGACCGTTCCGATCCAGCATGACCTGGACCAGCGTGGCCGCGCACACCGCGCCCAGAACAAAGGCCGCGATCGTGAAGGCTTCTCCGGCGCCGTAAATGTCCGTGATGGCGGCGAAGGCGAAGCCGCAGCTCAGGAGGCCGAACAGCACCACCTGGTACCAAGTGCGTTCGCGACGGCGGCGATAGCGGGGCCGATCATCCTCGTCATCGTCATGCCAGCGCCTGCTCAACTTGTTCATCAGCTCGGCGGGCGGTTCGCGCCCGGAGGCGGCGTAGGTTTTGATGAGGTCCAGCGTCTCCTGGTTGGCCCTATACGACAGCCAGCTCTGCCAGGCGCCGTAAGCGAAGCCGGCCAATGGGAATAACAACCACCAGAATTGACGGAAAAGGTCTTCGAACATGATCGTTTCCCTTAGCGTCGCAGTTCAGCCAGCAAGGCCGCCGGCGGATCGCGCCCCTCGCTGGCCAGCTGCCGGAGAGTCTGCATCAGGTCCCGCCGAGCGCGATGTTCCAGCCAGGCGCGGAAGGCGCCCAGCAACATGAAGCTCAGCGGAAAGCTGAGCCACCAGAACTCACGAAACAGATCGTCCATCTCTCGATCCTTCGATCAGCAGCGCGATCATCCGCGCTTTCGAAGGTTAGTCGCCGCCGCCTCGGGCGTTGGATGCAGCCACGTACGAAATAATTTCGGACATCGAGTTGAATGACACCGTCGGGCGATGCTGAGCCAGGATCGAAGGCTTGGCGTAGCCCCAGCCGACCGCCCCGCAATCCAGTCCCACGGCTCGAGCGGCCTCGATGTCGCGAGTCTCGTCGCCGATGCAGATGACCCTGTCGCGCGAAACGCCGCGCGCGGTGACCTGCTTGAACTTGCGAGCCTTGCCAAACAGCGATGCGCCGCAGGCGTAGAGGCTGATCAGCTCGGCGAGATCAGGCCCCAGCACCCGGCGGATGACCTCTTCGCTGTTCGAGCTGACCACCGCGATCTTGACGCCGGCGGCGTGGAGGGCGCGCAGCATCTTGGCCGTCTCGGGGAACAGGGGGATCGTATGGGCGTCGGCCGCCATCAGCTTCTTGCCGGCCCGAGCGATCAGCGGGAGCTTCCAGGGCGACACGCCGAGATAGCGGATAACTTCCCGCGTGCTGCGCCCGCGCAGCATCTCGATCTCCTCATCGGTGACGGTCTTGAAGCCGTAACGGCGCGCCATCGGATTGACGGCGCGCATCATCCACGCGGCGCTGTCGGCCAGCGTGCCGTCGAAGTCGAAGATGACCAGTTCGTACCGCGAGACGCCCTTCTCCCTCACCCGTTTCAAAGTCCCCCTGAAAGCCGCGACGTCGCGGCTGGTCCCCCCAAGTGATAGACTGATCCTCGAAAGCTTGTCGTCTTAAACTTGATCAGACCGGCCTCGGCGCGTCGAGGGTCTAGCCCAGAGCGGCCTCGTAGAGATCGGGCTTGAAGCCCACCAAGCGTCGGTCGCCAAGGTCGAGCACGGGCCGCTTGATCATCGAAGGGTTAGCCAGCATCAGCCCGATCGCCTTTTCGCGGTCGATGTTCTGCTTGTCGGCTTCGTCGAGCTTGCGAAAGGTCGTGCCGGCCCGGTTCAGAAGCGGCTCCCAGCCGAGTTCCTCGACCCAGGCCTCCAGGCGCGGACGGTCGATCCCAGCCGCCTTGTAGTCATGGAAGCCGTAGGCCAGACCCCGGTCCTCCAGCCACTTGCGCGCCTTGGCGACCGTGTCGCAGTTCTTGATGCCGTACATCGTCAGGGTCATGGCCGTCGTCCTCGGCGAATCCGTGCTTTGGACTGGCTCTAGATTAGCGGCGACGCCACGCCAACCTCAGGCGGCGAGCGCCCAACTCTTGAGCACGATGTGGCGGGTCTGGCCCAGCTTGCTTTGGACCAGCACGAAACGGTCTACCGTCCAGTCGATCGGCGCGACAGCCTGGGCTGGAACGACCTGGCCGTCGTAGAGCAGCGTAACGTGCGGAACGAAGGCCTTGTCCGGCTTCAGGCCGACCTTGGCCATCTCCAGCCCCAGCGTCTGCTGGAAGCTCACCAGATCCTGCACGCCCTCTCCGCCTTGCAGCGTGAAGGGATTGCTCCCCGGCCGGTTGGCGAAGCTCATGGCGCGGTCGAGCGTCACGCCAAACGCCTTGGCGGCCACCGCCTCGCCCGCCGCCTCGCCTCTGCGGACAACATCGGCCGGCAGGCCGACATAGTCACCCAGATGATGCAGGGTGACGTGGAAACGGTCGGTCTGCAGGATCTGCCCTCTCAAGCCGAAAGCCTCGCGCAACCGCCGCGCCTCGGAGGCGATCCGTTCGGCCGTCACGGCGTCCGGATACAGCAGGAACATCAGCCGGTCGGTCGGCGTCGGCGGGTCGAAACCCGGCAAACCCATCTGCGTCATAACGGCCTTACGAAGCGCGCGCGGCGGCGTCGACGCGGGTCCAGACCTGCGACTTGCAGAGGAAGTTCGGCAGCAGGCAGCCCTTGGCTCGCAGCGAGGCCTTGTCCAGCAACCGGACCTGGCCGGAGAAGGTCATGTTCAGGTCAGGCACGAAGACCCGTCCCTTCCAATCCACAGGGCCGGTTGGCGAGAAGTCTCGAAGCAATTGCATGCCGATCAGTTCGCGATTGCTGCCCTTGCGGACATCGGCCTGCGCTTCTGCGTTAGCCCACACGACATTGCCGCAAGTGTCCTCGCCGCAGGGCTTGATCTCGATGTGAACGCTGCCCTTGGGATTGCGCCAGACGCCGTAGAGATCTCCCGTGCGCGGCGGCGTCGGATCGGCGGCGCGGGCCGCCTGCACGCTCGACAAGGCCACGCCCACGATCGCAAGCCCCAACAACGCTCGATTCATACTGACCCATCCTTCCGCCGCTTGGGCAAAACAAAGACGACGCCGACGTACGCAGTCGGCGGGCAGACAACGCCTATATCGCTCATCCGCGATTTACAGCAGCGAATTGAACGTCCGGGCGTAACGCTTCAGCGGCGATTGGGATCGCCATCGCGCGCAGCCTTCACGATACTGATGAAATTGTCCGTCAGAAGGCCACAGCCCGCTGTGGTTTGGCGGGGAATCATATCGGGTGGGTGTTCATGGATCGTCTGAAGCTGGCCGCGAGCCTTCTGGCCATGCTGTTCGCCTCGCCAGCGCTCGCCCAGAGCTCGCCCAGCGTCGGCGTCTTGCGCGCCACCGCCCCCACGGCGCAGGGGGGCGCCAACGGCGTGGCGCTGCTGCGCGACCCCAAGGATCCGGCCAGAAGCACCATCGCGGCCAGCGGGAAGCTTGGCGGGCTGGAACTCTACGCCTTGAACGGCCAGCGCCTAGACGCTCTGCCCGGCGGCGAAATCTATGCCGTGGACACGCGTGACGACGGGGCGCGAGCCTTGATTGCCGCCCTGGACCGCAAGGCTGGTCGCCTGCGCCTCTTCGCTCGCGACTACGCCAGCGGCGCGACCACGGCCCTCGACGCCCGCCCCTTGTTGCTGGGCTACTCCGGCGAGGGTCTCTGCCTGCATCGCAGCGCCCGCGACAATTCCCTCTACGCCTTCGCGATGGGCCGAGAAGGCCAACTGGATCAGTGGCTGCTTTTCGAAACCGCCGACGGCAAGCTGGACGGTCGCGTGGTGCGTCGCCTGCACCTCTCTTCCGAGGCCAAGTTCTGCGTCGCCGATGACGCCAGCGGCGCGCTCTATGTCGCCCAGAAGGCCGTCGGGATCTGGCGTTATGACGCCGATCCGGAGGCCGAACCGGTTCCCGCCATCGTCGACATCAATCGCCTGGGCCAAATCGCCGGCGAGGTGGAAGGCCTGGCGGTGATCAACGGCGGCAAGGGCGCCGACTACCTAATCGCCGCCAACCCTGGGCGGGGCGACTACAACGTCTATGACCGCTCCGCCGACGACCGCTTCGTGGGCGGCTTCCGGATCGAGGCTAACGGCGCGGCGGCGGTGGCCAAGCCGTCCGGTCTCTTCGGCTTGCGCGCGCCGCTCGGCGACGACCTGTCGGCCGGCGCCTTGCTGGTCGCCGACGATCGCAAGGGCGGCGGCGACAGCAAGATCGTCTCGTGGGCCGCCGTCGCCGCGGCGTTGAAGCTGCCGACAGGCGTGGACGTGCCGTCCGCCACGCCGAGCCGGCTCGCCTTGGTGCGCCCTGTCATGGAGACCGAGCCGGTCGATCATGATGGCGACGCCGCCGACGATCCCGCGATCTGGGTCCATCCGACCGATCCGGCCAAGAGCGCCATCATCGCCACCGACAAGAAGGGCGGCATGCTGGTCTATGACCTGACCGGCAAGCGGCTCCAGTACCTACCCGACGGCAAGATGAACAATGTGGACCTGCGGGGCGGCTTCAAGCTGGGCGGCAAGACCGTGACGCTGGTCGCCGCCAGCGACCGCACCCACAAGGCGATCGCTCTCTACACGATCGATCCCGAGACCCGCCTGCTGACCAGCGTCGCCGACGGCGTGCAGGCCACCAACCTTTCGGATCCGTACGGCCTCTGCATGTACCGGGACCGCAAGGGCGCGACCTTCGTGTTCATCAGCGATCCTGATGGCTTGGTCCGTCAGTGGAGGCTGAGCCCGACCGCTGCAGGCAAGGTCCGCGCCGAGGCCGTGCGCGACATCCGCTTCGACAGTCAGACCGAAGGCTGCGTCGCCGACGACGAGACCGGCGCGCTCTATGTCGCTGAAGAGGACGTCGCGCTGTGGCGACTGGGCGCCGATCCCAAGGCTGGCGGCGCCCGCAAGGCCATCGCTCGCGTGGCCGACAGTCCGGCGTTGAAGGACGATCTTGAGGGTGTCGGCCTTTATGCGCAGCCCAAGGGCAAGGGCTATCTGGTCGTCTCCAGCCAGGGCGACAACAGCTACGCGGTGTTCCGGCGAGACGGCGATAACGCCTATGTCGGCAGCTTCGCCGTGACGGCCAATGGCGACAACGGCGTCGACGGGATTTCCGAGACCGATGGCCTGGACGTGACGAGCGCCTCGCTAGGCGCTGGCCTGGAGGCCGGAGCCTTCGTCGCCCAGGACGGTCGCAACATCGCCCCGCCGGAACACCAGAACTTCAAGCTCGTGCCGTGGTCCGCCATAGCGGCCAAGCTGAAGCTCTAAGGCCGGCTGACGCCGTTCGCGCTCGCTTAGCGCAGCTTGGCCAGCAGGAGGCTGAGCTGATCACGCTCGGCGGCCGTCAGCGCGGCGAACGCTTCCTGGTCGTGCACGGCGGTTTCCTGCTCGATGCGCGCGCGCAGGGCCTCGCCGGCCGCCGTCAGGTGCAATGCGTTGGTTCGCCGATCGCGTCCGGGACGGCGTTCGATGGCGCCGAGGGCCTCCATCTCGTCCACGGCCTTGACCGTGCTGGCGCGATTCACGCCCAGGGCGCGGCCCAGCGTCGTCTGATCGCAGCCTGGATGCAGGCCGATATAGACGATGGCGGTAGCCCGTGCGGGGGTCACGCCCAGCGGCGCGAGCCGTGCGCTGAGTCCGGCCATCACGCGTACGTCGGCGTAGTGAAGTTGCAGTCCCAGGCGGTTCCCCAGGACGCCAAAGGCGGCGATCTCTTCCATATCGGGCAAGGCTTTAGAGAAATTGGTACGCCAAGGAAACTGTATTCGAACAGGTCTATAGCGCCTCAGCGCGTTAACGCAGGCTCGTCGAGGCCGGAAACCTTCAGTCCGCGCGGATGGTTCGAGCGGCCCCCAGCGGCGTTTCCCCGCTCATCGCCGCTTCGAAAACCTTGGCGTTACGGACCGCGGCCAGGGCGTGATCGCGCATGATCTGCTCCGCCGCGAGCGCATCGCCGCGTTCGATCGCCTCCAGCACCGCCTTGTGCTGCCGGTGCGCCGCGATGAGATGCTCGTACTCGGCGGCGAGATCCGTCAGGTCCAGCGCCAGCGCGCCCGCGCCCGCGAAAGGCTCGAAGTTGTTGCGCGCCAAGGCCGTCTCGACCGCGACATTCCCCGCGGCGGCCACCAGGGTGTCGTGGAACGCCAGATTGTAGGCCGCGTAGCGGTCTAGGTCCTCGGCGCACAGTTGGCCGGAGGCGAACAGGGCCTCGCCCTCTTCGATCAGGGCCGCGAGGCGCTGACGCGTTTGCTCGCTCGCGCCCCCCTCGGCCAAGCGCCGCGCCGCGAAACCCTCGAGCACGCCCCGCACCTCGATGGCGTCGCGGATCTGCCCGGTCGAGACGCCCCGCGCCGCGTATCCGCGCGCGCCTAGGCGGACGACCAGCCCCTCCTGCTCCAGGCTTCGCAGCGCCGTGCGCACCGGCATGCGCGAAACGCCCAGCGCCGCCGCCGTCGGAATTTCGGCGATGCGCTCGCCGCTCTTGATCTCGCCCGAGGCGATCATCTTGCGAAGGGCCATCAGCACGCGTTGGCCCGGCTTCATCCTCGGCGTCTCCATGGCGCGACCCTAGCCGACCGCCCGAGCGCCTCACAAGCTGAAGATTGGATCCAATCTTGACGCCGCCGCCGGAGGCGTGACAATTGGATCCAATTGGCGAAGACCAAAGACCGCGTGAGGAAACGATGATGGGCACCGAACTGGCGACTTCCCTCCCCCCTTGGCCGCTCGACGCCTGGTACGTTGCCTGCACGCCAGGAGAGATCGCCGACAAGCCGTTGGGCCGGCGCATCTGCGGCCAGGCCATGGTCATTCACCGCGGCAGAGACGGCCAGGCGGTGGCCTTGGAGGATTTCTGCCCTCACCGCGGCGCGCCTCTCTCCCTGGGCTTCGTACGGGACGGCGAACTCGTCTGCGGCTACCACGGCCTGGCCATGGGGTGCGATGGTCGAGCGGCCTCCATGCCCGGCCAGCGCGTTATCGGCTTTCCGGCGATCCGCGCCTTTCCGGTGCTGGAACGCTACGGCTTCATCTGGGTCTGGCCGGGCGATCCCGCCCAGGCCGATCCGGCCAAGCTGCACCCGCTGTTCTGGGCCGAAAGCCCCGATTGGACCTACGGCGGCGGGCTCTATCACATCGCCTGCGACTATCGGCTGATGGTCGACAACCTGATGGACCTGACCCACGAGACCTACGTCCACGCCACCAGCATCGGTCAGAAGGAGATCGACGAGGCGCCGGTGACCACCAAGCTCGAGGGCGACGAAGTGGTGACCAGCCGCTTCATGGAGGGAATCCACGCCCCGCCGTTCTGGCGCATGGCCCTGCGCGGCGCGGGCCTGCCCGAGGACGCCCTGGTCGACCGTTGGCAGATCTGTCGCTTCTCATTGCCCAGCCACGTCATGATCGAGGTCGGCGTGGCCCTGGCGGGCCATGGCGGCTACCAGGCGCCCGCCGACAAGAAGGTCTCCAGCGTCGTCGTGGACTTCATCACGCCGGAGACCGAGACCTCTCACTGGTATTTCTGGGGCATGGCCCGCAGCTTCGCGGTTTCCGACGCGGCCCTGACCGACACCATCCGCGAAGGCCAGGGCAAGATCTTCTCCGAAGACCTGGAAATGCTGGAACGCCAGCAGAAGAACCTGCTGGCCTGGCCCGACCGCAAGCTGCTCAAGCTGAATATCGACGCCGGCGGCGTGCGCTCGCGCATGGCGATCGACAAGGCCATCGCGCAAGAAGTCGCGGCGCGCGCCGGATGATCAAGGTTCGCGTCGCGTCCCGCGTCCCCGTCGCTGAAGACATCATCGGCCTGGACCTTGTTCACGCCGACGGCGAGGCGCTGCCCCCTTTCAGCGCCGGGGCGCATGTCGATCTGTTCCTCGGCAACGGCATGACGCGGCAATACTCGCTGTGCAACGATCCGGCCGATCAGAGCCGATACCGGATCGCCGTCTTGCGCGAGCCGTCTTCCCGCGGCGGCTCGGCCTTCGTGCACGACGCCCTGCTCAAGGGCGCGGTTCTGACGATCAGCCCGCCCCGGAACCTCTTCGCCCTGGACGAGGACGGACATGAGCACCGGCTGTTCGCGGGCGGTGTCGGAGTGACGCCGATCCTGGCCATGGCCTACCGGCTCCATGCTTTGGGCGCGCGCTTCATCCTGCACTACTGCGCGCGATCGCGGTCGCGCGCGGCGTTCCTGGAGGAGCTGGCGGCCGCGCCGTTCGCCGCGTCGGTGCGTCTGAGCTTCGACGACGAGCCAGACACCCGCCTTGATCTCGATGCGGTGCTGGCCGCGCCCTCGCCTGACCGCCGCATCTATGTATGCGGTCCGGGCGGCTTCATGGCCTTCGTCACCGAAGGCGCCGCCGCCCGCGGCTGGACCTCCGGTCAGATCCGCAGGGAGCATTTCGCCGCCGAGGTTGCGCCGACGGACCAGAACCGCCCATTCGACCTGGTGATCGCCAGCAGTGGCCAGGTCGTGGGGGTGGCCGCGGACCAGACGGCGGCGCAAGCCTTGGAGGCGGCCGGGGTGTTCGTGCCGCTCTCTTGCGAACAAGGCGTCTGCGGGACCTGCCTGACTCCCGTGATCGAGGGCGAAGTGGAGCACCGCGACGCCTTTCAGACCGACGCCGAAAAGGCGGCGGGCCTGGCCTTCACCCCTTGCTGTTCACGCGCCCCGGGGCCAGCGGCTGGTGATCGACCTCTAAATCCGAGGCCAGGCTACGGGCCGCTACCGAGGCGCCGCCGGCGCCGCCGCGGTGTCGTGGCGAAGCTGCAGCCCAAGCGCCCAGCGGTTCTGGAAGCCCGGCCAATAGCCCGCGCTGGCCGTGTCCGATGGTGAGGCGTAGGCGCCCGCCGAGCCCGCGTCCGACCCGGGCCGCCAGACCCCGTCGACGGCCTTGACCGTGGGCACGGCCAGATAGGCGCCGTGCGCCTGGTCGCCCTTCAGTCGCGCGTCCAGGAAGGCGGTGATGAAGTGGCGGTTGATGGCCAGGATGCGGTCGCGACGCCACACGGGCTCCTCGAAGCGCACGACGGATTGGAAATCGCCGACAAGGCTGGGCGGCGTGCCGTCGCGCGCGATGTTGTGACGGGCGTTCTCATAGACCAGCAGGTTCCGATCGGCGCCCGTCATCGCGCCATAGACCCAGGCGACGCCGTCGCCATAGCCGCTCACGTCGTCTTGGTCGCCGACGATGAGCAGACTGGGAACGGTGATCTTGGCGAGGCTTTCGGCGGTCCAAGCGCGCAGCGGCGGCGCGCCGCCCCAGGGTGCGAAAGCCACCATCGCCTTGACGTTCTGGGGCGCGCCCGCCGCGAACGTTGGATTGTCGGTCGTGAATGGCCGCAGCAGGCCGGCGGGCGCCGACTTCGAGAGAGGTCCATTGGGATCCAGCCCCGCGCCCATAGTCGCCAGCGCGCCGAATCCGCCCATCGAATAGCCTATCAAGGCCACGTTTTCGGCGTCGTAGACATCCCGCAAGGGACCTTGCCCACCTTTGCGGGTCAGAGCGTCGATGACGAACCGCTGGTCGGCGACCCGGGTGATCACCGTGGTGGCGAAGGACAGCTGAGGCGCGGCCAGGGTGACCGGCTCCAGATCGTGGTGATCGATCGCCGCCACCACATAGCCCTTGGACGCCAGGTTCTCGGCCAGGTCGCTAAAGCTGGTCGCCCAATTGCGATAGCCGTGTGAGATCACCACCAGCGGAAAGGCTTGGCCACGCACAGGCTTGGCGTCCGGATAGGCGCCGCCGGTCTTGTATGGGACCTCCGCGGGCGGCTTTCCGGCCGCCGGCTTGTCCGGCATCGTGTAGCGCGCCCTCGGCGCGTCGGCCGCCGGCTTGACCGCCGGATGCCAGAACGTCAGCGGCAGCGAGCGGTCGCCGCGGGCCAGCTTGCCGGCCGCCAGGTCGCTGGCGACTAGATCTGGCTGGTCCTTCTGGATCAGGGTCTGGGTGAGCACGCCGACGGGATAGGCCCCCGGCGCGGCCAAAGCCGGCGCGTCGGAGAGAGCTTCCTGAGCCAGACTCGCGCTTGGCGAGGCCAACAGCAAACAAAGCAGCCATCCGATCGGGAATTTCATCGCGGAACCCTTTTTACGCCCAGAAGCGCGGGAGCCCGCCCGACGACAAGACGGGGCGACTCGTGCGCGCTGGGTCAGCGACTTAGCCGAGGCTCAAGACAGGTTTGTCACAAGCGCCCGACACTCCGTGCAAGGACACCAAGCCAAACCGTAGTTAAAAGCAACGCTTTCACGGAGCGGTCACATACCCGTCGCGAATTCGCAGTCGAGCCACCTTAAGCGCACGCCCCAAGGGCTCTCGCCCGCCGAATCCAAGGGGATCAGTGCATGCGTTATCTTCATACGAGAAACTTGATGGTCGCGGTCAGCGGCCTGGCCCTGATGACCGGCGCGGCCCACGCCGCCGAACCCGCCGCTGCTCCCGCCGACACCTCGGCGTCTCAAGTGGAAGAACTTCTGGTCACGGCGCAAAAGCGTGAGCAGAAGACGGTGGATGTCCCTCTGGCCCTGACGGCCTATTCGGGCGCGTTCCTCGACAAACTTGGCGTGCAGGAGTTCGAGGAACTGGGCCAGTTCGTGCCCGGCTTCGACGTTCAAAACCAGTCGCCGAACAACCCCGGCTTCGTGATGCGCGGCATCACCTCGGATTCCGGCGAGGCCACGAACGAGCCGCGCGTCTCGGTCTATCAGGACGGCGTTTCGGTCTCGAAATCACGCGGCTCCTATACCGAACTGTTCGATCTGGAGCGGGTCGAGGTGGCCAAGGGCCCGCAGTCGACCCTCTACGGTCGCGGCGCCCTGATCGGCGCGGTCAACGTCATTCAGGCCAAGGCCAAGCACACTCAGGACTGGAGCGCCAAGGTCGAGGGCGGCAACTACGGCTACTGGCTCGCCGAGGGCATGATCAACATGCCGATCACCGACAGCCTGGCGATCCGCCTGTCGGGCCGCGCCAAGCAACGCGACGGCTATGTGAAGAACCTGCTCGGCGGCGAAGACTTCAACTCGACCGACACCAAGGCCGTGCGCCTGGCGATCAACTACGCCCCGGGCGACCGTTTCAAGCTGGACGTCCTCTACAATTACGAGATCGACAAGCCCTCGGGCACCTCGTTCAAGTCGCTCAGCTACGCGCCCACTAACCCGACCACGGGCGCTGTGATCGGTGACCTTGGCCGCAACTCCGGCGCGGCCCTGACCACGGTGGATGGCTTCGAAAACGGCCAGAAGCTGGGCCTGAACCGTCGCCTGTGGAGCCTCACCAGCCTGGCCAGCTACAAGATCAGCGACAGCCTGACCCTGAACTCGACCTCGGCCTATCGCTACTTCAGCGGCGAGGAAGTGTTCGATCCGGACGGCTTCTCGCTGCCGATGTTCACCTTCGCCGAGGATGCTGAAGGCAAGTCGGCCAGCCAGGAATTCCGCCTGAACTACGATAACGGCGGCAAGATCACCGCCTTTGGCGGCCTCAGCTATTTCTGGGAAGACGGCTCGCAGCGCGTGCCGCTGCTGATCAACGAGAAGGTGACCTATCTCTTCCTGACCGGCCAACTCGCGCGCCCCAACGGTCTGTCGATGACGACGATCAACGCGCTGCCTGGCCTGTCTGTGTTCCCGTCCAACCACTTGGAAGAATACACCAACTACGGCAAGACGAACTCCTACGACGCCTTCGCCGACGTCACCGTCCACGCCACCGACAAGCTCGAGCTGGCCGCGGGGGCCTGCGCTACACCTATGACGACAAGCAGAGCGGCTACAAGGCGGTGCTGAACGGCCCGTCGATCGTCGGCGGCAGCTCGGCCACGGCCGGCGTGCGCGGCCTGTTGGTCCAGTCGACCTTGAACAACGCGGCGCAGTACAAGAGCTTCACCGACTCCGGCGTGACCTATCGCGCTGTGGCCCGCTACGCCGTGACCGACAACGCCAACGTCTACGCCTCGGTTTCGACCGGCCGCCGTCCCAAGGTGCTGTCGGGCTCGAACAGCAAGCCGGGCGCCGCCGCCACCTTCAGGGAAATCCCGGCCGAGAAGGTCACGTCCTACGAAGCCGGCGCCAAGGGCGAGTTCCTGGAGCGCCGTCTGGTCCTGGAAGGCTCGGTCTACCACTACGAATACACCAACTTCCAAACCAGCGTCCGCGACGCCAACGGCCTGGTCACCTCGACCAACGCCGGTTCGGCCAAGTCGACGGGATTCGAGGGCCAGGCCACCTATCAGCCCACCGCGGACGTCAGCCTGTTCGCCACCTACGGCTACAGCCACGCGCGCTTCGCGGTCGGCCTGTTCGACGGCAACCACTTCCGCCTGTCGCCCGACCATTCGGTTTCTGTGGGCGCCAATCTGTCCACGACTATCGCCGGCGGCCGCCTGACCTTCCTGCCGACGTACACCTGGCAGTCGGAGCAATTCTTCGACAACAACAACGACATCGCGTCGCTGCAGAGCACCACGGGCACGATCAAGGACACCGTCCAAGACGAACGTCAGAAGGCCTTCGGCCTGGCAAACCTGCGCCTGACCTACCAACCGGAGGGCCGGAACGTGACCTTCGGAGCCTTCGTCAACAACGTGTTCGACGAGAAGTACATCAAGGACGCCGGCAACACCGGCGACGCCTTCGGCATCGCGACCTTCATCGCCGGCGAACCTCGCTTCTACGGCCTGTCGGTGTCGATCCGCCACTAGACCAAGGCAAGGGATCGGTCGCCACGGGCGGCCGATCCCGCTGCCGACGACGCTGGCGCGCAGCTCCTGGGCTCAGGTCCTTGGCGCCAGCAGCTGCTCCCGCAGCACTGTCTTTTGGATCTTGCCGGACGCGGTGCGCGGCAAGGCGGCGACGAGGGTCAAGCCCTTGGGCAGCTTGTAGCGGGCCAAACGCCGCTCGAGATGGGCCAGAACGCCGGCCAACTCCAACGCCGTCCCCTCGCGGCAGGTCGCCACGAGATGGCCGACCTCACCCCACTGGGGATCTGGCAGACCCACCACCGCGCATTCGACGATCGCCGGGTGATCGGCCAAGGCCGCCTCGATCTCGGCCGGATAGACGTTCTCGCCGCCCGAAATGAACATGTCCTTCTTGCGGTCGACCAGCCAGTGATAGCCCTCGGCGTCCGCCAGCGCGATGTCGCCGGTGCGGAACCAGCCATCCTCGGTGAACGCTCGCGCGGTGTCCTCGGGGCGTCGCCAATAGCCGAGGAAGACGTTGTCGCCCTTCAGCAGCAACTCGCCAGGAACGCCAGCCGGGCAGTCACGGTCCTGGTCGTCGACGATGCGGGTGAACACCGCCGGCATGGGCAGTCCGGCCGAGCCCGCGCGGGCGTCGATCAAGGCCGCATCGGCCGGCATGCCGAACACCGTCCCCGCCTCGCTCATGCCGTAGCCGTCGACCACGGGGATGCCTTGGGCCAGCCAGGCGCGGATGTCGGAGGCCAGATGCGGGGCTCCGCCGGTGAAGACCGCGGTCAGGCGCCGCAAGGCCGAGGCGTCGAATGTCGGCTGCGCGCGCAACATGGCGGCCATCTGCGGTACACAGAAATAATGCGTCACCCCCAACGCCGGGTCGCCGAGCCGCTTCAGGGTTCGGGTCGGCTCGAATCCGTCTGACACTAGGATCGTCCCGCCGTGCATCAGCACGGGGCGGATAGAGGTGATCAGGCCGATGATGTGGAACATCGGCGCGTCGACCAGGAAGACGCTCTCGTGCGTGACCTTGCCCAGGCGTCCGAAATTGATCGCCGTTTGGTCGAGATTGCGCTCCGAGAGCATCGCGCCCTTGGGACGGCCCGAGGTGCCGGAGGTGTAGAGGATCAGCGAGGGCCGCTCGCGATCGGCCGATGCCGTCAGGTCCGGCTCGGCCGCGTCGACCTCGGCCTGCAGCGCGTCGAGATCGAGCCCCTCGAGCCCCGCCGCCGCCAGATGAGCGTCGCCGACGATCAGGGTCGGCGCGCTGTCCTCCACCAAGGCCTCGATCTCGGCGGGGGACAGACGCCAGTTCAGCGGCACGAACATCGCGCCCAGGCGAGCGCAGGCCAGGTGCAGGACCGCCAGCAGCACGCGGTTGCGGGCCAGGGTGGCGAGGCGATCGCCCTGCCCCACGCCGCGCCGGCGCAACACCGTCACGGCGCGGGCCACCGCGCCGTCCAGCTCGGCGTAGGTCCAGGAACGCCCGCCCGCCAGATCAACGGCCGCCGGCCGGTCGGGCTGCAGGCGCGCTTGGAGAGCGACGTGGTCCGTCGGCGTCATCGGCTCTCGCCTTCCTCGTTGTTTCCCCCTGGCCGCCTCTCGCTCTACTTGGCGAGATTGTAGGCCCCAAGCCCTGGCTTGTAGGTCTTGTCGTCGATGAACTGCTTGATGCCTTCCTTACGACCCTCGTTGTCGAACGAGTTGGCCGCCTCCTGGGCCCGGACCAGATAGTCCTCGGCGTTGTCGTAGGTCATCTCCTTGACCCGCCGGATCGCATCCTTGGTCGCCTTCAGGGCCACCGGGTTCTTCTTCAGCAGCACCTCGGCCAGTTCGAGGACGCGCGCCTCGAGCTTGTCGAGGGGCACGCTCTCATTGACGAGACGCCACTCGGCGGCCTTCTTGCCGTCGATCAGCTCGCCGGTCATGGCGTGGTACATGGCGTCGCGCAGCGGCATCAGGTCGACCACGACCTTGGTGGCGCCGCCGCCCGGCAGGATGCCCCAGTTGATCTCGGACAGGGCGAACTGCGCCTCGTCGGCGGCGATCGCCAGGTCGCAGGAATAGAGCGGGCCATAGCCGCCGCCAAAGCACCAGCCGTTGACCATGGCGATCGTCGGCTTCTGGTACCAGCGCAGGCGCCGCCACCAGCCGTAGGACTCACGCTGGGCCTGGCGGGTCGCGCCCAGGCCTTTGGCCTCGGTCTCGCGGAAGTATTCCTTCAGGTCCATGCCAGCGGACCAGGCCGAGCCCTCGCCGGTCAGAACCAGCACGCCGACGTCGTCGCGGAACTCCAGCTCGTCCAGCACCTGCATCATCCGTCGGTTCAGGGTCGGGCTCATGCAGTTGCGCTTGTCCGGGCGATTGAACTTCACCCAGGCGATGCGGTTCTCGACCCGGAAGGTGACGGTGTCGTCGGCGTTCGTCATGTCTGGTCCTTGGATAGGGATGGAAGAGACGCGCGGCGCGTCAGATCGGGAAATGGCCGGGCTGGGTCTCGACCGTGATCCAGCGCAGCTCGGTGAAGGCGTCGATCCCGGCCTTGCCGCCGAAGCGGCCGTAGCCCGAGGCCTTGACCCCGCCGAAGGGCATCTGGGCCTCGTCGTGCACGGTCGGGCCGTTGACGTGGCAAATGCCGGACTGGATCCGGCGCGCGACCTTCAGGCCCCGCGCGATGTCGCGGGTGAAGACCGAGGCCGACAGGCCGTACTCGGTGTCGTTGGCCAGGGCTATGGCGTGTTCCTCGTCGCGGGCGCGGATCACGCCGACCACGGGGCCGAAGCTCTCCTCGCGGAAGAGGCGCATGTCGGGCGTGACCTTGTCGACGACGGTGGCCGGCATCAGCACGCCCTTGGCCTCGCCGCCCGCCACCTGGACCGCGCCGGCGGCGACCGCGTCGGCGACCAGGCCTTGCACGTGAGAGACGGTCTTCAGGTCGACCACCGCGCCAAGCGGCGTCTTGCCCTCGCGCGGATCGCCGACCGCCAGGCTGGCGGCCTTGGCGGCGAACTTCTGGACGAAGGCGTCGGCGACGGCCTCGACGACGATGATCCGTTCGGTCGACATGCAGATCTGGCCCTGGTTCATGAAGGCGCCGAACGCGGCGGCCTTGACCGCCTCGTCGAGGTCGGCGTCCTCTAGGACGATCAGCGGCGCCTTGCCGCCCAGCTCCAGCAGGACGGGCTTCAGATGCTCGGCCGCGCGCTTGGCGATGATCTTGCCGACCGCCGTCGAGCCGGTGAAGTTGATGCGGCGCACCGCCGGGTGATCGATCAGGGCGCCGACCACTTCGGCCGCGTCCTTGGGCGCGTTGGTGACGATCGACAGCGCGCCCTTCGGCAGCCCCGCCGCCTCGAAGGCCTCGGCGATCAGACCGTGGGTGCGCGGGCAGCTCTCGGAGGCCTTCAGAACGACGGTGTTGCCGCAGGCCAGGGGCGTGGCGACCGCGCGGACGCCCAGGATGATCGGCGCATTCCAAGGGGCGACGCCCAGGATCACGCCGACCGGCTCGCGCACCGCCATGGCCAGGCAGCCGGGCTTGTCCGACGGAATGACTTCGCCGTTGATCTGGGTGGTCAGGGAGGCGGCCTCGCGCACCATCGAGGCGGCCAGCATCAGATTGAAGCGGGCCCAGCCTTCGGTCGCGCCGATCTCGCCCATCATCGCCTGCACGAAGGCGTCGGCGCGGGCTTCCAGCGCTTCGGCGGCCTTGTAGAGCAGCGCGCGGCGGGCATTGGGGCCAAGAGCGCTCCAGGCCGGCAGCGCCGCCTGGGCGGCGTCGGCCGCGGCGCGCGCTTGGTAGGGCGTCATCGCGACGGAAGTGGTCGCGACCGCGCCGGTGATCGGGTCGAGGCGCTCAAAGACGGCTTGGGTCGAGCTCATGTTTGTTCCTTCCCTTGGACGGCGCGGCGCGTTGTTTCGCGCGAATTATTCGTATGCTTCTCGCTTTGTATGCCAGGCAAACAATGCTGACAAGTCACAATTCCAGCTCGAGTTCAAACGATTGTCAGGCCGCCAAGGCGGCCGAACGCGCCGCCCGATCCAGCCTGTACCGCTTGGGGGACAGTCCCTCCGCCTTGGCGAAGAACCGCGAGAAATAGGCGGGATCCTCGAAGCCAAGGTGATAACCGACCTCGGCGATCGTCATATTCGAATACAGCAGCGCGCGCTTGGCCTCGAGCATCAGGCGGTCCTGCACCAGGCGCAGCGGCGAAGCGCCGGCGGCGCGCATGCAAGCGGCCCTCAGGCGCGGCAACGCAACCCCCAGCTTGCGGGCGTAGGCCTCCATCGGAAGGCCCTCCCGATAGTGCGCCTCCACCAGTTCGCGGAAGCGCGCGACCAGGGCGATGTGGCCGCCTCGCAAGGCTGGACCAACGGCTTCGTCCTGCACCTGGCGACGCAGCGCCTCCACCAGGATGGTCAGCAGGTGAGCCTCGGCCGCGGCCCCGCCGCCGGGCGCGGTCCAGACCAGCTCGCGCGACAGCTCGGCCAGCGAGGCGGCGACGCGCGAACGCGCGTCCAGAGGCGTCTGCCGCGGCGCGCGGAACAGGCTGGCGAAGGCCGGCTCCCGCGCCGTCAGGTCGCGCAGATAGCTGTCGGCGATGGTCAGGACCGAGCCGGCCGTCTCGACCTCGTAGGCGAAGCCGTGCACCCGGCCGGAGGGAACCAACAGCAGGCACGGCGCGGCGAAGGCGATGGCCTCGTCATCGACATGCATCACCCCCCCGCCGGCCGAGATGTGGAAGACGTGGTTGAGGTCCGTATGCGCGTGCGCGCGTATGTTCCAATTATTGGGCCTTGTTCGATCGTCCAATTCCTCGAGATGGATGAACTTGCCCTGCACCGTCTTCAGGGGCTCGCCGAACAAAAAGAAGCTAGGAATTGTTGAACTATCGGGCACCTGCAACGCTCCTGACTAGCGTTCGCGCGCTGACGTCGCAGATCGAAAAGTCCAACTTTTTGGCAGCTCTGTCCATCCCCAGCGAACCGCCGAGCGCTCAATCTGGCTTCAAGTCGCCCCAGAGCGGCGTCAGGGCGAAACGAGGACCACATGCGCACACAGGTCGCCATTATTGGCGCCGGCCCCGCCGGGCTGCTCCTGGCCCATCTGCTGCGTCGCGCTGGCGTTGAAGCCGTCGTCATCGAGCGCCGCGACCGCGAGTATGTCGAGGGCCGCGTCCGCGCCGGCGTCCTGGAGCAGGTCACGGTCGATCTGATGAACACGCTGGGCCTGGGCGAGCGCATGCGCGCCGAGGGGCTGGTGCACACCGGCACCAACATTGCTTCCGACGGCGATCTCTTCCGCATCGACATGTCCGAACTGACCGGCGGCTCGACGGTGATGGTCTATGGTCAGCAGGAGGTCATGAAGGACCTGTTCGACGCGGCCGAGCCGCGCGGCGTGCGGATCATCTTCGACGCCGAGGATGTCGCCCTGCACGACATCGACGGCTCCAAACCCTACGTCACCTGGCGCAAGGACGGCGCGGAGCACCGCCTGGATTGCGACTTCATCGCCGGCTGCGACGGCTACCACGGCGTCAGCCGCGCCACGATCCCGGCCGATGTGCTGAAGACCTTCGAGCGCGTCTATCCGTTCGGCTGGCTGGGCGTGCTGGCCGACGTGCCGCCGTGCGATCACGAGCTGATCTATTCCAACCACGAGCGCGGCTTCGCCCTGGCGTCGATGCGCTCGCCCACCCGCAGCCGCTACTACATCCAGTGCGGCCTGGACGAGAGGATCGAGGACTGGAGCGACGAGCGCTTCTGGGACGAGCTCTGCCTGCGGCTGGGTCCTGAGGCCGGCGCGCGGGTGACGCGCGGCGCCTCGTTCGAAAAGTCGATCGCGCCGCTGCGCAGCTTCGTCAGCGAGCCCATGCGCCATGGCCGCCTGTTCCTGGCGGGCGACGCCGCTCACATCGTGCCACCGACAGGGGCCAAGGGCCTGAACCTGGCCGCCTCGGACGTGATCATGCTGGGCGAGGCGCTGACCGAGCACTACCTGGAAGGCTCGAACGCCGGCCTCGACGGCTATTCGGCCCGGGCGCTAGCCCGCGTCTGGAAGGCCGAGCGCTTCTCCTGGTGGTTCACCAGCCTGACGCACCGCTTCCCCGACCGGGACGGCTTCGACCGCAAGATGCAGGTCGCCGAGCTGGCCTACATGCGCGGCTCGCGCGCCGCCCAGGTCACCCTCGCCGAGAATTACGTCGGCCTCCCGCTGGTCTAGGAGGCTTCGGAGACCCCATGAAGAGCAAGATTTACGAGAGCGCCGCCGCGGCCCTGGAGGGCGTCGTCTTCGACGGCATGACCCTGATGTCCGGAGGCTTTGGCCTGTCGGGCAATCCCGAGACCTTGATCCCGGCCCTGAAGGACACCGGCGTCAAGGGCCTGACGGTGATCAGCAACAATTGCGGCGCGGACGGCTTCGGCCTCTGGATGCTGCTGAACAACGGCCAAATCCGGAAGATGATCTCGTCCTACGTGGGCGAGAACAAGCTGTTCGAGCAGCTCTACCTGTCGGGCGAGCTGGAGCTGGAGCTGAACCCGCAGGGCACCCTGGCCGAGCGCATCCGCGCCGGCGGCGCCGGCATCCCGGCCTTCTACACCAAGACCGGAGTCGGCACGGTCGTGGCCGAAGGCAAGCCGGTCGAGACCTTCGAGGGCGAACCGTACGTCCGCGAGACCTGGCTGCGCGCCGACCTCGCCATCGTCAAGGCGTGGAAGGCCGATCCGGAAGGCAACCTGATGTTCCGGATGACGGCCCGCAACTTCAATCCGGTCATGGCCACGGCCGGCAAGGTGACGATCGTCGAGGTCGAAGAGATCGTCGAGGCCGGCGAACTCGACGCCAATGCGATCCACACGCCCGGCATCTATGTCGACCGCATCATCCGCTCGACGATCAACGAAAAGCGGATCGAGAAGCTCACCACCCGTCCTCGGGAGACCGTGTAATGGCCTGGACCCGCGACGAGATGGCGGCCCGCGCCGCCCGCGAACTGAAGGACGGCTTCTACGTCAACCTCGGCATCGGCATCCCGACCCTGGTGGCCAACCATATCCCCGAAGGCGTCCACGTCACCCTGCAGAGCGAGAACGGCATGCTGGGCATGGGGCCCTTCCCCTATGAGGGCGAGGCCGATCCGGACCTGATCAACGCTGGCAAGCAGACCATCACCAAGCTGCCGACCTCCAGCTTCTTCGACAGCGCCCAGAGCTTCGCCATGATCCGCGGTGGGCACATCGACCTGACGGTGCTGGGCGCGATGGAGGTGGCCCAGAACGGCGACATCGCCAACTGGACGATCCCGGGCAAGATGGTGAAGGGCATGGGCGGGGCCATGGACCTGGTGGCCGGCGTCAAGCGCGTCATCGTGGTCATGGATCACGCCAACAAGGCCGGCCAGAGCAAGGTCCTCAAGCGCTGCGCCCTCCCCCTGACCGGCGCGGCCTGCGTCGACATGGTCATCACCGATCTCTGTGTCTTCGACCTCGACCGCAAAGGCGGCGGCCTGACGTTGATCGAGCTCGCTCCCGGGGTCACCCTCGACGAGATCAAGGCCAAGACCGAGGCCGATTTCGACGCGGGAGCTTTCGCATGACCACCGCCTATCTCTGTGACGGGATCCGCACGCCGATCGGCCGCTACGGCGGCGCCCTGGCCAAGGTGCGGGCCGATGACCTGGCGGCGATCCCGCTGAAGGCGCTGGCCGCGCGCAATCCCAGCCTCGACCTCTCGGCCCTCGACGAGGTTGTGATGGGCTGCGCCAACCAGGCCGGCGAGGACAATCGCAACGTCGCCCGCATGGCCCTGCTGCTGGCCGGCTATCCGGTCGAGGTCCCCGGCGTCACCGTCAACCGCCTGTGCGCCTCGGGCCTGGAGGCCGTCGGCTACGCCGGCGCGCGCCATCCTGTCGGGCCAGAACGACCTCGTCATCGCCGGCGGCGTCGAGAGCATGAGCCGCGCGCCGTTCGTGATGGGCAAGGCCGACAGCGCCTTCTCGCGCAACGCCGAGATCTACGACACCACCATCGGCTGGCGCTTCGTGAACCCAGCCATGCGCAAGGCCTATGGCGTCGACTCCATGCCCGAGACCGCCGAGAACGTCGCCACCGACTACCAGGTCAGCCGCGAGGACCAGGACGCCTTCGCCCTGCGCAGCCAGCAGCGCGCCGCCGCGGCCCAGGCCAACGGTTTCCTGGCCGGTGAGATCACGCCGGTCGAGATCCTTGGCAAGGCTGGCCCGACGATCGTCGACCGCGACGAGCACCCGCGCGAGACCACGCTGGAGGCGTTGGCCAAGCTGAAGCCCGTCGTCCGCGAAGGCGGCACGGTCACGGCCGGCAACGCCTCGGGCGTCAATGACGGCGCGGTGGCCCTGATCGTCGCCTCGGAAGATGCCGTGAAGCGTCACGGCCTGACGCCGCGCGCTCGGATCACCGGCTACGCCACGGCCGGCGTGCCACCGCGCGTCATGGGCGTCGGCCCGGTCCCGGCGGTTCGCAAGCTGCTGGCCAAGACTGGCCTGTCGATCGGCGACTTCGACGCCGTCGAACTGAACGAGGCCTTCGCCGCCCAGGGCCTAGCGGTCCTGCGCCAACTGGGTCTGCCCGACGACGGCGAGCACGTGAACGCCAACGGCGGCGCCATCGCGCTGGGCCACCCCCTGGGCGCGTCCGGCGCGCGGCTGGTGCTCACCGCCCTGCGGCAGCTCGAGGCGACCGGCGGCAAGCGCGGCCTCGCCACCCTTTGCATCGGCGTCGGCCAGGGCGCCGCCCTCGCCTTCGAGCGCGTCTAGGAGACCCTCATGAGCCTGATCCTGCCTGGTTCCTATCGGCGCGAAGACGCGGGCCAGCCGCCCTCGCTCTATCCGGACTACGGGTCGACCGTCTCGCGCTCGCCCCGCGAACCTCTGGTCAGGATCCCCCACACCCTGACCGAGACCACCGGCCCGGCGAACGCCTGGTCGCGGCTGATGGGCGAGTCGATGGCCGACCTGACGACCCAGCACAAGGGCGAGCCCCTGGGCCAGCGGATCGTCGTCTCGGGCCGCGTCGTCGACGAGGACGGTCGGCCCGTTCCCCACACTGTGGTCGAGGTCTGGCAGGCCAACGCCGCCGGCCGCTACATCCACAAGAAGGACCAGTGGGACGCGCCGCTGGACCCCAACTTCACCGGCGCCGGGCGGGTGATCACCGACGCCGAGGGTCGCTACCGCTTCATCTCGGTGCGGCCGGGCGCCTATCCCTGGCGGAACCACAAGAACGCGTGGCGTCCGTCGCACATCCACCTGTCGCTGCTGGGCCCGGCGTTCGCCACCCGACTGGTGACCCAGATGTACTTCCCGGACGATCCGCTGATCGAGATCGATCCGATCGCCAACGCCGTGCCCATGCCCTTCCGCCAGCGGATGGTCTCGCGCTTCGACCTCGAGACGACCGAACCCAACTGGGCCCTGGGCTACGTCTTCGACATCGTCCTGCGCGGCCGTGACGCCACGCCTTTCGAGAACGGCCAATGACCCCCGAACAAGCCCGCCCCGCCCCGCGCCAGGACAACCAAGATCCGGCGATCTTCGGCCAGACACCCTGGCAGACGGTCGGCCCCTTCTTCCACTACGGCCTGCCCTGGAAGGGCGGCGCCGACCTGGTCGGGACCAGCGAGATCGGCGCGCGCCCGGAGCTTATGCCGCCCGAACACTACGTTCTGGCCTCGCCCAGCCCCAAGGGCGAGATCGCGGGCGAGACGATCATCCTTGAAGGCGCGGTGATCGACGCCGACGGCCAGGTGATCCCGGACGCCATGGTCGAGATCTGGCAGGCCGACGCGGCCGGCCGCTACGCCGAAGGCAACACCGGCTTCATCGGCTTTGGCCGATCCTCGACCAGCGAGGACGGGATCTACCGCTTCCGCACCCTTCGTCCCGGCGCGATCGGCGACGGCCACGCCCCGCACATCGCCATCGGCGTCTTCGGCCGGGGCCTGCTCAAGCGCCTGGTCACCCGGGCCTATTTCGAGGGCGACGACGCCAACGCCAGCGACGCGATCCTCGACCTCGTTCCGGCCCAGCGCCGCGACACGCTGATCGCCCGCCGCGTGGGGGAAGAGGACGGGGCCGCCGTCTGGCGCTTCGACATCATCTTGCAAGGCGAAGGCGAAACGGTCTTCTTCGACATCTGACGCTGAACGGAGTCGTCCGCCCTTGCCTTCCCTGCTGCGCGACCGACCGGCCTCGACGCCGGAGATGCTGGCCGTGTTCGGCGACGAGGCGCTGCTGAAGGCGGCCCTGGCGTTCGAAGCCGAGCTCGCCCTGGCCCAGGCCGAGCTGGGCCTGATCCCGCGAGGCGACGCCGAGGCGATCGCAGCCGCCTGCGCGTCCCCGTTCGACATCGCCGAACTGGCCGAAGCCACCGCCCACGCGGGCACCCTGGCCATTCCGCTGGTCGAGCGCCTCCGGGCCCGCGTGTCGCCGCCGGAGGCCGCCGGGCGCGTCCACAAGGGCGCGACCAGCCAGGACCTCGCGGACACCGCGCTGATGCTGCAGGCGCGGGATGGCGCGGCGCTGATCCGACGCGACGCGGCGCGGCTGGCCGACGCCCTCGCGGTTCTGGCGCGCGCACATCACTCCACCCCGATGCTGGGCCGCACCCTGCTCCAGGCCGCCCTGCCGATCACCTTTGGCCTGAAGGTCTCGACCTGGCTGTCGGGCGTGACCGGCGCGCTGACGCGGTTCGACCGCGAGATCGGCGCGATCCGCCTGCAGTTCGGCGGAGCCACCGGCTCGCGCGCCGGCCTCGACGGACAGGGCGCGGCGCTGGCGGAACGGCTGGCCGTGCGGCTCAACCTTCCACCCGCCCTCCCCTGGCACGCCGAGCGCCAAGGGGTGGCGGGTCTGGCCTCCGCGCTGGCCATCCTGACCGGCGCGATCGGCAAGATCGCCGGCGACGTCGCGCTGATGGCCCAGGTCGAGGTCGGCGAGGCCTTCGAGCCGCGCCAGGCCGGACGGGGCGGCTCCTCGGCCATGGCTCACAAGCGCAATCCGACCGGATGCCAGGTCGCCCTGTCGGCGGCGATCCGCGCGCCGCATCTGGCGGCCACCCTCGTCTCGGCCCTGCCCCAGCAGCATGAGCGCGGCCTGGGCGGCTGGCAGGCCGAGGGGCCCGTCCTGGCCGAACTGTTCCAACTGACCCACGGCGCCCTCGCCGCCATGGTCACGGTCATCGAAGGCCTGGAGGTCGACGAGGGCCGCATGGCCGCCAACCTCGCCGCCGCCCAGGTCGGGACCGACACGGGCGAGAGCGCGGCGCTGGTCGCCCAGGCGCTGGCCGCTTACGAAAAGGACCGCTGATGCCCTTCGCGATCTCGCACGGCGCCCGCCTCTACTGGCGTCAGGACGGCGCGGCCGACAAACCGGCCCTGGTGCTGCTGACCTCGATCGGCACGGATCTGTCGCTCTACGATCCGGTCGTGCCGCTGCTGACCCCGGACTTCCTCGTCATCCGCCTGGACACACGGGGGCACGGGGCGTCGGACGCGCCGGCCGGCGACTACAGCCTGGACCTGCTGGCCGACGACGTGCTGGCGGTGATGGACGCCGCCGGCGTCGACAAGGCCAGCCTGTGCGGGACCTCGCTGGGCGGCATGATCGCCATGACCCTGGCCGCCAAGGCGCCCGAGCGGGTCGAGGCTTTGATCCTGGCCTGCACATCGCCGGCCATGGATCCTTCCACCTGGGACCAGCGTCTGGCTCTGATCCGCGCCGAAGGCATGGGCGCGATCGTCGAGGCGGTGATGGGGCGCTTCTTCTCCGACGCCTTCCGGGCCCAGCATCCTGAGGTCGTCGAGACCGTGCGCGTCGGCATGCGGGCCCAGAGCGTCGACGGCTACGCCGGCTGCGGCGCGGCCATCCGTGACATGGCCCTGCTGGAGCGCCTGCCGGCCATCGTCGCTCCGGCCCTGGTGGTGACCGGAGCCAAGGACCTCGCCACCCCTTACGATGGCCATGGCGAGCGCATCGTCGCCGCCGTCACGGGCGCGCGCCATGTCGAGATCGGCGGCGCCCACCTGCCCAGCCTGGAAGCGCCCACGGCCCTGGCCGGCGCGGTGCGGGACTTCCTGCGCGAGGTCCGGCGCGGGACCGCCGTGCGCGAAGCCAAGGACACGTTGTTTGAGGCGGGCCTGGAAATCCGCCGCAAGGTGCTGGGCGACGCCTGGGTCGACAAGTCCCTGGCCAAGCGCACCGCCTTCACCGCCGACTACCAGGCGATGATCACCCGCTACGCCTGGAACGAGATCTGGGGCCGGCCGGGCCTCGATCACCGCACCCGCCGCCTGCTGGTGCTGGCCATCTGCGCCAGCCTGGCGCGGTGGGAGGAGTTCCGTCTCCACGTCCGCGCCGGCTTGGAGCAAGGCGGCTTCACCCAGGAGGAGCTGAAGGAGGTGCTGATGCAGACGGCGATCTACGCCGGCGTGCCCGCCGCCAACACCGCCTTCACCGAGGCCGCCGAGGTCATCGCCGAATTGGGCTGAGGCCTCTCGGCGCGCCTATTTCAGGCCCTTGCGTTCGACGTGCCAACCCGGTCGCGCGCAGAGGCGGCAGTCTGGACCGACGAACATGGCCCGCCCGGCCTTATCGCCCTTCAGCTGCCAGTTCAGCCATGCGACAGCCACCTCGCCGAACGCGCCGCCGCGCGGCTGGCCATAGGTCCCGCCGTGGCCGACGCCATCCTCGTAGGCCCGAACGACCGGGATGTGGTCGATCCGCGCGAAGTCGTCATTGGCGTTGCCGAAGGCGATGTCGCTGGCGTCGCCGCTGACATAGATCGCCGGACCGTGGAGGGCCTTCAGGCTCGCCTTGGTCACGTTGGCGCCCGGCAAGCCGCCCGTTCCCGTCCCCAGAACGCCGCTGTTCCACACGCCCGTGGTGGTGACGCGCGGGTCGGCCGACGCCTCGATGGCCTGGAGGCCGCCGCAGGACATGCCCATCACCGCGATCTTCTTGACGTCAAGACGCCCCTTGTAACGGCTGTCCGACCGCGCGTTCTCGGCGACCGCCCAATCGATGGCGTCGATCAGTTGCGATGAGGTGGTCTTGGGCGGCGCGTTCATGTCAGGGCGCTGCGGCGGCCCCGCGGTCGGCGGCTTGGGCCCGACGATCGGACCGATGGCCACGACCAGATAACCGTGCCCGGCGATCTCGGTCAGGAACTTGGCGAAGGCGTCGCCCTCGTTGGCGCAGGCGCCGTTGGCCCAGGCCAGGATCGGCAGCTTTGTCGCGCCCACGGCGGCCAGGTCCGCCGGTCGGTAGACCGTATGGGTCGGCAAGCTCGGGTCGCTTTCCATCACGGCCTGATAAAGCGGGGGCGCTGGCTCACGGGCGACGACCGCGCTGGGGAGGACCAGGGCCGCCAGCGTCGCGGCCAAAATCGGAAGCTTCATCGGAACTCTCCAGACGGGGGAATGGGACGGGTCGCGATAGATGGTCAAAGGCTCTCGATGAAGGCCGTGACGGCCGCCTCCAGAGCGTCGCCCTCAAGGCTCATATTGCTCATCGGCAGGCGCAGCACCGGCACGCCGGCGCGCTCCAGGGCGGCCAGGACGAAGGGGTCGGCGTCGTCGATCGCCACCGCCCCGTGCACGCCGTGGGTCTGAGCTTCCTTGACGTGCCAGGCGCCCGCCCAGGTCGGCATGCGCAGCTCGTCGCCCATGGTCACGAAGCGCGCGGCCAGGGCGCGCATGGCGTCCTTCTCGCCCTCGAACGATCGCAGATAGCCGTCGGCGGCTAGGCCCAGATACATCGACCAGACGAACACCGCGCCGTGGCTCTCCTCCCAGCGCTGGTAGAAGCCCATGTCGCTCCAGAGCCCGCGTCCGACCCACATCAGGCGAATCTTCTCGCCCGGGCACGCGGCCTCTCCGGCCTCGACACGCGCGGCGACCTCTTCGTAGAAACGCCTGGCCGCGTCGCGGCCCCAGACCGAGCCGCGATGCCACTGCGGCACCATAGTGGCCGGCATGGTGTCGACGATGCCCGCCGGGGCCGGATGGGTGGCGGCGATCAGGTCGCGCGTGCGGCGGTAGTAGTCCTCCTGCTCGTTGACGAGGTTCATCACCTCGACGAAGCGGGCCGGCTCGAACTTGCGACCGGTGATCGCCTCCAGGCGCGGGATGCTGGCCTCCAGCTGGGCGGTCAGCAGGTCCAGTCGCTCGGCCTCGAGGGTCTCTTCCCACCGCTCGGGCAGATCGGACCACCATTCCAGGGGCAGGTCCCAGCGTCCCTCGATCGAGCGCGCGTAGGCGAAAAGCTCCGCGCCCGTCTCGCGGGCCCAGGCCTCGAACAGCTTGGGTCCGGCGTCAGAGCCCGCCGTCAGGGCCAGGATGTCGGGCTTGGGCAGACCGCCCCACGGCGCGGCCTCGACGTCCGTGTCGAGGGCCGCCGCCAGGCCCTGGGCGCTGTAGGACTCGACGTCGGACGGATAGTCGGCCGCCCGCAGCAGGGCGGCGTAGTCGCGGCCACGCTGCTTGGCCGCCACGATCGAGGCCCACCACTGGTTCACCACATAGGGGATGTCCATGGCCCGCAGGATTTCCTGCGGGGCGTCGGCGTTGACCACCGCGAACGGCCCCTCCGCCGCCTTGCGCCGGACCTCGGCGAACCAGTCGCGTTGCCAGGTCGCGAAATCGGCGGTCGAGGTCAGCGCCTTCTGGCTGCGCCGCCCGACATTGGCGGCGGCGCCGGGACGCTTCGCCCCGTCGGTGACAGGCTTCGGAGCGCGCGGCGCGGGGGCGATCGGGCCGGAGGGATCGGCGAAGAAAGCCGACAGCTTGGCGGCGAGGTCGGCCGTGTCCGGGACCGGATCCAGTCGTAGCGTCGCCAGCGGCTTGCCGACGGCGGCCAGCGCCTTTCGCGTCTCGGCCACGTCCCACGGCGAGGCCTCGTCGCCCGGCAGTCGGACATGGAGAACCGCATCGACGTCCAGCCCCGAGGCTTGGGCCGCGAGAGCCTGGGCGCGGACTTTGCTGGAGCCCGTGGGCGCGGACGACGGCGGCGCCTCCCACCGCGCCGCGAGCGCGTCGAACGGATCCAGGCTTTCGTCCAGCAGGACGACTGCCGACGGCTCGCCCCAGTCATGATCCTCGCCGACGATCACGTAGCCGGCCGCTTCGATCGCGGCGTAGACTGCGGTTGTCTCATGCGGCGAGCCGGTGACCAGCACGCGACGGCCCGAGAGCGGCCGCGCCTGCGCGCGCGCGGCCTCGATGGCGCGGTCGCCGTCCTCGCGCGGGGCCTGGCTGACGTGGCGGATCAGGTCTAGCGCCTGGACGCCGCTCAACTTCGGCGTCTTCTCGGCGCGCAGGGCCAGGACCTCGGCGAGGCTGCGGCGCTGGGCGTTGCTCGCGGCGATCTCGGCGCGCAGGGCGTCGGCGGTGACAGCCCGCCCGCCGAGCGTCTCCAGCCAAGCCTTGAAGCTGGCCAGCCGCGCGCGATTGTAGGCGCGGACCGCCGGCTCAGCGCCGTGCAGGATATCGAGGTGAACGACCGGGGGCGCCGGGAAGCCTCCCACCCGCGACAGCTCGCGCAACACAGAGAACAGCTGCGCGTCCTCAACGCATCCATGGGCGATGGCGACGCCAGCGAAGTCTCTGTTCCTGACCTGAGCCACCAGCCCACTCGTGCGCGGCGTCTGGCCGGCGAGGCCGTCGGTCGTCTGGGCGGTAGCGGCCGACAGGCGCACCGGCGTGAAGCCCGCCGCGGCGACCAGTTCACGCGGAATGTCCGCCCCGACGCAGGCCAAAATCGGCGCGGACATCAGATCGCGCCCGCCTGCGCCAGCGCCTCGACCTGCTCGTCCGAATAGCCCAGCAGTTCGCGATAGATCGTCGCGTTGTGCTGGCCGACCGCCACCGGCAACACCTGATCAAAGCCCGTGCGCCCTTCGGAGAACTGGATCGCGCACGCCGCTGGTCAGCAAGCCGTCGTCGCGCGTGTAGGCGGGATGGGTGATCGGCATGGTCTCGCCCCGCGCCAGGACGCGAGGATCGTGCAGCCCCTCGGCGGGATGGCGGACCGGCGCGGCCGGAACGCCCTGCGCTTCCAGTCGTCGCACGACCTCGTCGGTCGGCAGTTGGCTGGACCAGGCCTCGATCAGGGCTTCCAGGACCTTGGCGTTGGCGACGCGGCGGTCACGCGTGGCGAAGCGCGGATCCTCGCCCAGCGCCTCGTTTTCCATGGCCTTGAACAGGCCGCGCGCCAAGCCCTCATGCACGGCGACGATCGAGACATAGCCGTCCGCGCAGCGGAAGACGCCGAACGGTGACAGGCGCTGCACCGTCAGCCCGGTGCGCGCCTCCATCCCTGCCAGCGCCATAGCCTGCCAGTTCTCGATCGCCACGAACGAGGTCAGGGCGCCCAGCATCGAGACGTCGACCTGCTGCCCTTGCCCCGTGCGGCGACGCTGCTCCAGCGCGGCGAGCACGCCGATGACCCCGAACACCGGGGCCAGCATGTCGGCCATCGGAACGCCGATCCGGACCGGCGGATCGTCCGGCCCGCCGCTGGTGTACATGGCGCCGCTGAGCGCCTGGATCAGCACGTCCATGGCCTTGCTGCCTTCGGACACGCCCGCGCCGAAGCCGCTCAGTGAGCAGTAGATGATCCCCGGATTGGCCGCCTTGGCCGCCGCGTAGCCCACGCCCAGGCGGTCGGCCGTGCCGCTCGTGAAATTCTCGACGACGATGTCGGCGTCGCGCGCCAGGTCCGCGAACACCTCTCTGGCCTTTGGATGCTTGAGGTTCAGGCTGACGCCGTACTTGCCGCGCGCCCGGGTCAGGTGCGAGATCGAAAGATCGTCCTCATGGCGGCGCTCTACACTGACCCCGTCGCGACCGACATAGGGGCTGTTCTCCCGCGCCAGATCACCGCCACGCGGATCTTCCACCTTGATCACCGTCGCGCCCAGGCCCGCCAGCAACAGCGTGGCGTAGGGCCCCGCGAGCGCCCGGGTCAGGTCGATGACCTTCAGGCCCTCGAGCGGGCGAGGACGGGTATCGGCGGGGGCGTCAGTCACGGCGTTGTCCTGGAGAAAGTCGACTTGGAATGCGGAAAGACGCACCGGAATCCAGACGCCCTCCCTTTCGTCCATTCAGGGAGGGTGAGTGCGTCATGTCAATAAATAGTTTGGATTACAAACTATATTCCCAACAGACAGTCTCGGGCTTGAGGCGCCAACCTCCCCGTAGCGAAAGGCGCACAGCCTTCCGTAACGCCGTTCTCGATTTTTCGCAGGCCCACTTGAAATTCAAATTGTTTGTGCAACATACTATTTGACGTCGAACGATTTTTCGCTCGGCCGAAAACAGAACAGCCGACGGCGGGCGCGCCGGACGGCGCACGGGAGGGCCGCCATGAAGACCACCAATTCACGCCACGCCTGCGTCTCGCACCTTGCGATGATCGTCGCCGCCTGGTCGGCCGCGTCGGCCGTGCAGGCGCAGACCGCGCCACAACCCTCGACCATAGAAGATACGGCGGTCTCAGAGATCGTGGTCACGGGGACCAGCATTCGTGGGGTGGCGGCCGCCGGCTCGCCCACGGTCGGCGTAAGCCTTCAGGACCTGAAGGCCTCCGGGGCCGGCACACCCAGCGACGCGCTGCGCATGCTGCCCCAGGTGTTGAACCTGGGCGCCGATGAAAGCCGCAGCAGCTTCAACGGCGGGGCGCAGGACGCCGCGGCCAACTCCACCGCCGTTCGCACCGCCAACCTCCGCGGCGTCGGTCCCGAGGCCACTCTGCTGCTGCTGAACGGCCGCCGGCTGGCGCCAAACGGCATCATCAAGGCGCTGGGCGACCTCGACCAGATCCCGACCTCCGCCGTCGCGCGCATCGAGGTCGTCACGGACGGCGCCTCGGCCATCTACGGTTCGGACGCCGTGGCCGGTGTCGTGAACCTGATTACGCGCCGCTCGCTCGACGGCGGCGAGACCACCTTCCGCTACGGTTTCGCCGACAACGTCTCGCAGAAGCAGTTCAGCCAAACGTTTGGCAAGACCTGGGACACCGGCGAGCTGTTCTTCTCGTTCGAACACAACGAGCGCGGCAATCTGTCGGGCGTGGATCGCGACTTCGCCAGCCAGAACCGCACCACGCGGGGCGGCACGGACGCCCGTCCCTTCACCGCCGCGCCGGGCAACATCGTCATCGGCGGCGTGCGCTACGCCCTGCCCGCCGGCAACGGCGTCGGGATCAATCCGTCGGCCCTGGTGGCTGGCACGGCCAATCGCTACGACGAGGGGGCGGCCGCCGACCTGCTGCCCAAACAGAACCGCAACACGATCCTGTTCAACGTCCACCAGCACATCGGCGACAAGGCCGAGGTCTGGTACGAGGGCTTCTACACCCGCCGCAAATATAACCTCGCCGCGCCGCCCGCCCTCTTCAGCCTGACGGTGCGCAACACCAATCCCTGGTTCGTCTCGCCCGCCGGCCAGACCTCCGAGACGGTCGAATACCGCCTGACCGACGACGCCGATCCGAACTCGACGGGCTTCGAGAACGCCCAGCAGAACGCGATCGGGTTCAACTACGATCTGGGCAAGCAATGGCGGATCGCCGCCTATGCCGACCACAGCATCAGCCGGGGCTTCCAGGACCGCAAGAACGTCCTGAACAACGCCGCCCTCACCGCGGCTCTCGCCAGCAGCAGTCAGGCGACCGCGTTCAATCCGTTCGGCGACGGGACGTTCAACCGCACCAACAACTCCGCCCTGCTCGACATCATCGACGCCAACCGCGCGACGTGGGGCACCAACATCGCCAAGGACTATTCGATCAAGGCCGACGGTCCGATCTTCGACCTGCCCGCGGGCTCGGTCCGCGTCGCGGTGGGCGCCGAGTACCACGACAACAGCTTCAAGCAGACGCTTGAGGCGACCAACGTCCTGGCCAGCGGCGCGGCGACCTACAAGATCGTGCGCAACAGCCGCGACATCAAAACCCTGTACGGCGAGCTGTTCGTGCCGATCGTCGGGCCGTCGAACGCCCTGCCGGGCGTGCAGCGCCTGGAGCTGTCACTGGCCGGCCGGCGCGAGGACTATTCCGACTTCGGCAACACCACCAACCCGAAGATCGGGGTCATCTACGCGCCGATCTCCGACCTGACGCTGCGCGCCACCTATGGCACCTCGTTCCGCGCCCCGTCGCTGATCGACAGCGCCGACCAGATCAAGAACATCTTCATCCAGAACCTGACCGACCCGACGTCTTCCACCGGCGTCACCCGCGGCATCTTCACCAACGGCGGCAACGGCCAGCTGGGTCCGGAGACGGCCAAGACTTGGTCGGCGGGCCTGGACTGGAAGCCGAAGGCGATCAGCGGCCTCAGCGTCTCGGCCACCTGGTACAAGATCCTCTACAACAACCGCATCGACGTGACACCGAACACGGCCCTGGCCAACGGTTCGGTCTATGCGGCCTTCGTCACGCGCCGCCCGGCGGCGTCGGACACGGCGGGGACGGCAGCCTTCAACGCCCTGGTCGCCGCCGCCCTGGCCAGCCCCGACCTGCAGAACCCGGTCGAGCCGGTCGCCAACATCAACGTGCTGATCGACGGCCGCCGCCAGAACCTGGGCCAGCTGGACCAGCGCGGCCTGGACGTCTCGGTCCGCTACGCCTTCAGCACGCCCGTCGGCGACTGGACGGTGTCGACCGAGGTCGCCAAGATCCTGAAACTGGAACGCAAGACCGCCGCGAGCGCGCCTTGGCAGGATGTGCTGGACACCTTCGGCAACCCGATCGACCTGCGCGTGCGCGGCGCAGTCGGCTGGCGCTCGGACGGCTGGTCGGCGAACCTCTTCGCCAACTACACCGACAGCTACCTGAACACCGCCGTCACGCCGAACGTGAAGGTCAAGAGCCAGACGATCTTCGACGCGACGGCGTCCTACGCCTTCGAGCGCGAGGCCGGCTGGGCCAAGGACCTGAGAATCTCGGCCAACGTCATGAACCTGTTCGACAAGGATCCGCCGGTCGTTCTGAACGGCACCCTGTCGTGGGACAGCCAGGCCGCTTCGCCGCTGGGTCGCTTCGTCTCCGTGGAGATCAGCAAGGCCTGGTGATCGACGACTTTCCCCCCGGGAACACCTTTGGCGGGTGAGCCTGGCTCGCCCGCCGCTTCTTTTTCAGTGAGCCTCGTATGAAGTCCTCAGCGATCGCCCTCGCCGCCGCGCTTTCCGCCGCCGCCACCGCCCTGCCCGCGCTCGCCGCGCCGCCGTCCAACTTCGGCGCCTATGCGCCCAAGGCGCTCTATTCGCAGCAGGTGGCGACCTCGTTCTATCTGCCGATGCGCGACGGCACGAAGATCGCGATCTCGCTGCATCGCCCGGCGGTGAACGGCAAGCCAGTGGACACGCGCCTGCCGGTCATCTGGCACCACACGCTGGACATCGAGAAGACGGGCGTGCGCGAAACGGGCGCGGCCCAGTCGCTGACCGACCTTACCCGCGCGGGCTATGTGGTGGCGATCGTGGCGCGACGCGGCAACGGCGCCTCGTTCGGCGTCAGGCGCGGCTATGAAGACTTCACCGAAGGCTTCGACGCCTACGAGATCACCGAGTGGCTGGCCGCCCAGCCCTGGTCTGACGGCAAGATCGGGATGTACGGCTGCTCGAACACCGGCGAGGCGGTGATGCACGCCATGATCGCCCGCCCGCCGCACCTGAAGGCCGCCTTCGCCGGCTGCTTCGCCTGGGAGCGCTACGACGGCCACACGCGCGGCGGGATCATCTCGCAGTACGGCACCGGCCCGACCCGCACGCTCGAGGACGACCTGAAGGCCACGCCCGTGCAGGGCGATGAGGACCGGACGCTGCTACGCCAAGCGGCCGAGGAGCATCAAAAGTCGACCAACCTGCTCGAGCTGATGAAGTCCATGCCCTACCGCGACAGCTGGTCGCCGCTGGTCATGGCCAAGTTCTGGGGCGAGGTCAGCATCGGCGCCTATCTCAGCCAGCTGAAGGCCTCGAACGTTCCGCTCTACATCCAGGGCGGCTGGTACGACGACTTCCGCACCGAGGGCCTGATCGCCCAGGCCAACCTGCCAGACCAGGCGCGCATCGTGATCGGCCCCTGGCGGCACTGCCTGAACAACGGCTTCGACCTGCGCGCCGAGCAGCTGCGCTTCTTCGACCACTATTTGAAGGGAGAGGCGACGGGGATCGAGACCGACGCGCCCATCCACTATTTCACGATCGGCGCGCCGAAGGGCCAGGAGTGGCGCTCGACCGACCGCTGGCCGCGCCCCGACGCGCGCAACGCCCTGTTCCTCGACGCGGGCGCGCTGAAGCCCAAGCCCGCGACCAAGACGGCGGCCACCAGCGTCACGGTCGACTACGCACCGGCCTGCCCGCCCGATCCGGTGCAGCCCAACTGGGGCCCCTTCGCCCAGCCGTGCCATCCGGCCAAGGCCAGCTTCGTCTATAGCGGCCCGGTCCTGAAGGCCGACACCGAGATGACCGGCTCGCCGCTGGCCGACCTCTGGATCTCCTCGACCGCGCCCGAGCAGCCGGTGTTCGCCTATCTGGAGGACGTCGCGCCCGACGGCTCGGTCACGGTGGTCAGCGAGGGCCGCCAGCGCGCCTCGCTGCGCAAGGTCGTGACCGCCCCTTGGGACACGATCGGCACGCCCTGGCGTCGCGCCTGGACCGAGGACCACCACCCCCTGAAGGCCGGCGAGCCCGTGCGGGTGTCGTTCGACATGCTGGCGGTGTCCTATGTCTTCAAGGCCGGGCACCGGGTGCGGATCGCCGTCAGCGGGGCCGAGCCCCGCGAGCGCGCGCGGGTCGAGACCTCGCCGCCGCCGACCCTGACCCTGCACACCGGCGGCGACACGCCGTCCAGCGTCATCCTTCCGGTGCGGAGCGCGCCGTGATGACCGCGCCGTTCAAGCTCTACATGACCGGCGACCTCGTGCTGGACGAGCCGAACGCCGACTTCTTCTTCGACAAGGCGCGGCTTCTGCTGGCGGAGGCCGATCTGCTGATCGGCCACGTCGAGGTGCCGCACACCACGCGAGGCCGGGAGTCGGTCGGCGACATCCCCGCCCCCGCCAGCGATCCGGAGAACTTGAAAGCGGTCGGCCGCGCCGGCTTCCACATGGTCAGCCTGGCGGGCAATCACATCCACGATCGCGGCGGCGAGGGCATCGACGACACGATCGCCAATCTCGCCGGCCAGGGCCTCGTCAGCGCCGGCGCCGGCCTCGACCTGGACCAGGCGCGTCGGCCGGCCGTGGCGGCGCGAGGCGGCGTCCGCGTCGGGCTGCTCAGCTACAATTGCGTGGGCCCCAAGGAAGGCTGGGCGGGACCCAAGCGCGCCGGCTGCGCCTATCTGAAGATCATCACCCATTACGAGCTCGAGAACGCCAATCCGGGCGGGCCACCCAAGGTCTACACCTTCGCCGATCCCGACACGGTCGAGGCCATGCAGGCCGATATCGCGGCCATCCGCGGCCAGGTCGACGTGCTGGTCGTGGCCTTCCACAAGGGCGTGGTCCACACCCCTGCCCACATCGCCATGTACGAGAAGGCCGTAGCGCGCGAAGCGATCGAGGCCGGGGCCGACATCGTGATCGGCCATCACGCCCACATCCTGCGCGGGGTCGAGGTCTGGCGCGGCAAGCCGATCTTCCATGGCCTGGGCAACTTCGTGAGCGTCACCCGCGCCCTGACGGCCGAGGGCAACGAAAATCCGGTTCGCCGCGCCTGGGCCGAGAAGCGCAAGGTGCTGTTCGGCTTCGAGCCCGATCCCGCCTATCCGCTGTACCCTTTCCACCCCGAGGCTAAGAACGGCATGGTCGCGGCCTGCCATATCGGCGCCGACGGCGTGATCAGCCCCGGCTTCCGGCCGATCTGGATGACGCCGACGGGACAGCCCGAGCCGCTGGTCGACGACGCGCGCGGCCGGGCGGTGGCCGACTATGTCGCCGAGATCAGCCGCAAGGCGGGCCTCAAGACCGACTTCGCCTGGGACGGCCAGCGAGTCGCCTTCTCGGCTTCGTAACCCGTCGCCATTGACCGCGACGGTGGAAATCGACGAGGAAGTTGTTCAGCCGCCGGAGAACAAGACAGCCGATGATCGCCAAGGCCGAGTCCATCGCTTCCGTTGAAGACGACGAGCCCCGCGGGGAGATTTCCCTCGGCGTGCTCGACGACCTGGTCGGCTTCCGCATCCGCCGGATCCAGAACCACTTGTCGCGGGCGTTCAACGCCTTGCTGGACCGCGAAGAGATCCGGCCGGGCGCCTTCTCGGCGCTCGCCCTGATCGCCGCCAATCCGGGCCTGTCGCAGAAGACGCTGGCGCGTGAGGTTGGGTTCGACAAGGCCACGATCGTCGCCATTCTCGACAACATGGAGCGTTTGGGCTGGACGATGCGCCAGCGGTCCAAGACCGACCGGCGCCGCCACCTGCTGTTCGTCACGCCCGTCGGCCTCAAGGCCCTGGAGGAGATGCGGGCCCTGGCTCACGTCAACGAAGCGGCGATCAAGACGGCGCTGAGCGACGAGGAGCATCAGATCCTGCACACCCTGCTCGACAAGCTCTACAAGCGCTGTTTCGCCGACAGCGAGCAATAGGGTCTAGGCGGCCGCTGGCTCGTTGGCCTTCAGCCAACGGGCGCCAAGCACCAGGAAGCCCGCGGCGAGCAGGAAGCCCATCGAGACCACCACCAGGGCGGTCTGCAGCCCCGCCGCCGAGGCCTGGGCGCAGGCTTGCGCGACCTCGGTCGCCGCGCCCTTGGCCGCGCGCCCGCCCGGACACGCCGCGTGAAAGGCGCCCAAAGCAGCGGGGAAGGCGCGGCCCGCGACGCTGTCGCTCACGCCGCCCGCGATCAGAGGACCGGTCATGCCGCCGATCACCGTCGCCCCGAACATGAACACCGCCGCCCCCGTAGCGCGCATGGTGCCCGGCACTATGTTCTGGACCGCCGCGTACATCGGGCCGTTCTTGAGATTGTAGGCCACCGAGGCGGCCAGCAGCAGCGGAAGGCCCAACGCCCAGTTCTGTTGGGCGAAGGCTAGGCCGTAGAAGAGGCACGTCAGCACTCCGCCTACCGCCGGCACCAGAACGTAGGAGCGCCCGCGCGCGTCGGCCAGCTTGTCGGCCGCCACGCCGCCCAGGAAGGTGCCGGCCAGGCCGAGCATGCCGCCCAGCCCAACGACGCCGCCCGCCTCGCCCAGGGTCAGTCCATGGGTGCGCATCATGAACGAGACGGTGAACACCGTGACGCCGTTATAGGCCAGGCCGATGAAGGCGCCGCCGATCACCAGCATGACAAAGGCGGGGTTGCGCAGCAGCACGCCCAAGTCGGCTAGGAAGGTCGAATTGGACTTTGCTTCGACCTTGGCCGGCGCGTCCGCCTCGATGCGCTCACGCGGTTCGCGCAGCGTCAGCCAAGCCAGCAGCGCCAGCAACAGTCCTGGCAGGCCCACCACGATGAAGGCCGCGCGCCAACCCCAGTGCTGGGCGATCAGCCCGCCGACGATCGGCGCCAGGATGGTGGCGAAGGACGGCGCGGTGCTGACGATCGACATGACCATGCCGCGCTGGCGCATGCTGAAGTTGTCGGCCAGCAGCGAGTGGCTGACCGGCAGGCAGCCGCCCTCCCCCATGCCCACGCCCACGCGGAAAAGCAGCAACTGGACAAAGCCCTGGGCGACACCGCACAGCGCCGTCATGGTCGACCAGACCGCGACCACCGCCGCCATCAGCCGGGCGCGGTTGGTCCGCTCGGCCAGTCGCGCGACGGGAATGCCGGCCACCGAATAGAACAGCGCGAACGCCGGCCCGCTGAGCAGGCCCAACTGCCAGTCGCTGAGCCCCAGCTCGCGCTTGATGGGCTCCTGCAGCACATTGAGGACAATCCGGTCGAGGTAGTTGCAGATCGTGATCAGCAACAGAAGCCCGACGATATAGACATGGTAGGGTCGCCAGACGATCTTGGTCGTCGCGCCAGCCTCGGCCTTGTCGGCGCCCCCGCGCACGGCGTCAGACATATGGTTTCCTCCAAGGGCCGGCGGCCAGACGCGCCTTTGAATGGCGCTTTTATTTGTTTCTATATTATATTGTTTGCCTTGCAAACCATTTGAGCGCGGCGCGATTATGGCGGCCGGCAAGCCTCCGGATCGCTCCGACTAGATGGCGGCGATCCGCTCAAGGACCGTCAGCATCCGCTCTTTCTCAAGATCCCCCAGGGCCTCCAGAACCTTGCGGTCGTGGGCGGCGTGGGCCGCCTTGGCGCCCCGCAGCAGCGCGGCTCCTTCGGGGGTAATGGACAGGGCGTAGGAGCGTCGATCGCCCGGGACCGGATCGCGGCGCACCAGGCCCCGCGCCTGAAGCTGATCGAGGATGATCACGAGGTTCGGACGCTGAATCCTCAGCATGTCGCCGATCGCGCGCTGCTGAAGTCCTGGCGTGGCTTCGATAACCAGCAGTACGGACAGGTCGGTGACCCGTAGGTCGAAGGGCTTGAGCGCGGCCAGCAGGTCCTTGAACACCGCGACCTGAGCCAGGCGGAGGACAAACCCCACTGTCGTCTCGAGACCGCCCAGCGAGGGGGTGGGCTCTGTCTCCGCCTTACGTTTCGCAGCGCTCGTCATCGACGCGTCTTTCTCGTGTGCGGTGTTGTCTAGCACGGCGACCGGATTCGCGCCGACGGGCCGCGAATAGGGGCGACACTCCATAATAGTTATGACACATATCAAAAATCGCGCCGGAGAGCGCGGCCACAAAACTAGGGGGAAAGTTCATGAAGGATGGGAACGACCCGGCGCGCGCGCGTAACAATCTGGTCGCCGTCGCCATCTGTTGCCTTTTGGCGATCTTCGAAGGCTTCGACCTGCAGTCCGCCGGCGTCGCCGCGCCTCGACTGGCGCCCGATCTGGGCCTGGGCCCCGACGCCCTCGGATGGTTCTTCAGCGTCAGCACGTTCGGGCTGATGCTCGGCGCGGCCATCGGCGGGCGATTGTCAGACCAGCTTGGCCGCAAGACGACCCTGCTCTTTTCCGTCGCTGTGTTCGGCCTGCTGTCGATCGCGACCGGCCTCGCCACCGACCTCAATGGACTGCTGTGGGCCCGTTTCCTGACCGGCGTCGGCCTGGGCGGCGCCCTGCCCAACCTGATCGCCATCGTGGCTGAAAGCGTCGAGCCCCGGCTCCGCGGCCGGGCCGTCGGCTTTCTCTACGCCGGCCTGCCCTGCGGCGGCGCGGTCGCCAGCCTGGTCAGCCTCGCCGGCGCGGATCCGTCCGACTGGCGCGTCATCTTTTATGTCGGGGGCGCGGGCCCCTTGCTGGCCTTGGCGCTGGCCATCCCGCTGCTGCCGAACTCGCCCAGGGCCGCTCCCGTCGCCGCCTCCGACGAGAAATCCGGCTTCGTCGAAGCCGTCGTCGGCGGAGGTCGGGGCCTGACGACCATGCTGTTGTGGCTGGCCTTCTTCCTGGCCCTGCTGATCATGTACCTGCTGCTCAGCTGGCTGCCCTCGCTCCTGATCGGCCAGGGCCTGAGCCGGCCCGACGCCGGGCTGGTGCAAATGGCCTTCAATCTCGCCGGCGCCGTTGGAAGCGTGGTCACGGGATGGCTGATGGACCATCCCAAGGGGCGGCCCGTGACGATCCTGGCGGTCTTCGGCGCCTCCGCCGCCTCGTTGATCGCCGCCGCCATGGCGCCCCCGTCGTTGGTGGTCTTCCTCTTCGTTGGGGCAGCGCTGGGGGCCACGATCTCGGGCGTGCAGTCCACGGTCTACGGCATGGCGCCCAGCTTCTACCCGGCCCGCCTGCGCGGCACCGGCGTGGGGGCGGCGGTGGTGATGGGCCGACTCGGTTCGGCGGCGGGTCCGCTGTTGGCCGCCTCCCTGATTGGAGCCGGTCGCGCCCCCAGCCAGGTGCTGCTGGCGCTGCTGCCCATCCTCGCCGCCGGCGGCGCGGTCTGCCTCTGGCTCAGCGCCCGATCGACCGCGACCGACAACTAGACTCTCGCCTTAGACGGCTTTTAAGACGCGCTTCGGTCCAGCGACCGAGGCGCGTTCGCGCGCGTCCATGGATAAGGCGCGGCCCTTTCGCAACACATCGTTCTTCGAATGCGCGGGCCGTCCGAGACGCTGTTGCACATGGCATACAATCATGCTCTGAAATAGTTAGTACGCATAACAATCAGAACGGCTGGGGGCGCTCGCGCTCGATGGTCATCGACGTACTCAGGGAGGAAAAGAAATGCCCAGGATTGGGAACGTCTCAGGCCGCCTGCGCGCCGGCGGCCTGCTGGTCTGCGCGGTCGCGGGGGTCCAGGCGACCGCGACGCCGGCCTTAGCTCAGGCCACAAGCACGGGCGATATGGCTCAGATCGAGGAAGTCGTCGTCACCGCTCGTCGGCGCGAAGAGCGCCTGCAGGACACGCCTGTCGCCGTCACGGCGCTGGGCGGCGAGGCCTTGCAGAGCCGCGGCGTCGAAAGCGTCGACCAGATCGCCAAGTTCGCGCCCAGCATCCGCTTCGACGGGGCCGCGGCGCTCAGCGGCGGCAACTACAACGCCACGGTCTTCATCCGCGGCGTCGGCCAAAACGACTTCGCCATCTTCAGCGACCCCGGCGTCGGCGTCTATGTCGACGGCGTCTACTACGCCCGCTCCATCGGCGGCACGCTGGACGCGTTCGATGTCAGCCGCATCGAAGTGCTGCGCGGCCCTCAGGGTACGCTGTTCGGCAAGAACACCATCGGCGGCGCGGTGATCATCACCACCGACCAGCCGAAGGACGCGTTCGGCGGCAAGATCGAGGGCGTGATCGGCAGTCTCGACCGCCGCGACATCAAGGGCCATGTCGACATCCCCTTGAGCGACAAGGTCTCCGCCCGCCTCTCGGCCGCGCGCCTCACGCGCGACGGTTACGGCAAGCGCCTGCTGACCGGCGATGACCTGGGCGATCGCAACGCCACCGCGGCCAGGGCGCAACTGCGCTGGGAAGCCTCGGACGCGGTCACGGTCAACCTCTCGGCGGACTACACCCGCGCCCGCGAGCACTCCGCGCCGCAGAAACTTCTGGTGATCGGGTCCGTTCCGGGTTTCGTCGCCGGCCCGTTCATCGCCAACTTCAACACCTATGTCGCGCCGGGCCTGGGCATCACCGCGCCGAACGGCTCGAAGACGCTGAACACCTCGTTCCTGACCGACGATCCCTATACGACCTATGGCACGGGCCCAAACATCAACGACCTGGACCTGTGGGGAACCTCGGCCACGGTGGATTGGGATCTGGGCGCGGTTTCGTTCAAGAGCATCAGCGCGGTCCGGGGCCTGAAGGCGACATTCGCCCGCGACGGCGACAACACGCCCTTCACGTTCCGCGAGACCTTCAACCACGACGTTCAGGCGCAATACAGCCAGGAATTCCAGCTCAGCGGCGAGTCCTTCGACAACCGCCTGACCTGGGTGACCGGCGTCTACGCCTTCCGCGAGCGCGGCACCGACTCCGGCTTCGCCAAGCTGGCGCTGGGCCTGGCGCCGGGCGCGTCGCCCCCGCCCTACAGCCCGTCGGCGGCCGTCTACACCAAGGTCACCAGCACGACCTACGCCGCCTTCGCCCAGGGCAGCCTCACCCTGACCGATCGACTGAGCGCCACGCTCGGGGCGCGCTACAACCGCGATGAGAAGGACTACGTGCTCGACCACCGCCGCATTCGCGACGGCGTCGTCATCGCGCTGCTGTCGCGCAGCGGCTCTTGGAACTCGTTCACGCCGAAGGTCGGGCTGGAGTTCAAGGCGACGCCCGACATCCTGCTCTACGGCTCGATCGGCAAGGGCTTCAAGAGCGGCGGCTTCAACGCCCGCCCGCTCAACGACGCCTCCGAGGTCACCGAGTATCAGCCTGAAACGCTGGTGACCTATGAGGCCGGCGCCAAGACCGCCTGGCTCGACCGCCGGCTGATCCTGAACGTCGCCGGCTATTTCAGCGACTACCAGGACATCCAGGTCACCGTGAACCAGACGCCGCGCAACTTCGTCGCCAACGCGGCGGCGGGCGAGGTCAAGGGCGTCGAGGTCGAGTTGCAGGCCAGGCCGACGACGAACTGGAGCTTTAACTTCGGCGGCGGCTACATGGACGCCAAGTACACCGAGGTCGGCAATGGGCTTGCGGCCGGCCAGGTGCTGCCGATCACCCTGGCGACCCACTTCGTCAAGGCGCCCAAGTGGACGCTGAACGGCGGCGTCGAGTACGGGCGGGACCTGCCGAACGGCGGACGGGTGACCGCGCGGGCCGACTGGACCCACTACAGCACCGTCTACAACGACGTCGCCAACGACCCAGACCTGACCCAGCCCGCCTACGACCTGTTCGGCGCGCGCCTGGCCTACGCCTCCCCGGACCAGCTCTGGCAGGTGGCGCTGTTCGGCTCCAACCTGTCGGACGAGCGCTACAAGGTCTCCGGCAACGCCTCCAGCGGCTTTGGACTGAAGGAAGCCAGCTACGGCCGCCCACGCGAGTGGGGATTGAGCCTCAGCCGGAAATTCTAACCTCGCCTCTGCGGCCTTGCCTGGCGCGAACCTCGCGCCAGGCAAGGCCAAAGGCCTGTCAGCCTCGACGCCCTAAGGCCTCTGGCCTCAAAGCACTTCGAACAGGCCCGCGGCCCCCATGCCGCCGCCGACGCACATCGTCACCACGACGTATTTCACGCCGCGTCGCTTCCCCTCGATCAAGGCGTGTCCCACCATGCGCGCGCCCGACATGCCGTAGGGGTGACCCATGGCGATCGCGCCGCCGTTGACGTTCAGAAGCTCGTCCGGAATGCTGAGCGCGTCGCGGCAGTAGAGCACCTGACAGGCGAAGGCCTCGTTGAGCTCCCAGAGACCGATGTCGTCCATCGACAGATCGAACCGCTTCAACAGCTTGGGAATCGCGAAGACGGGACCGATCCCCATCTCGTCCGGCTTCGTCCCGGCCACGGCCATGCCGACATAGCGACCCAGCGGCGCCAGGCCGCGCTTCTCGGCGAGGCTGGCTTCCATCACCACGCAGGCCGATGCGCCGTCCGACAGCTGGCTGGCGTTGCCCGCCGTGACCACTCCGCCGGGTCGCACGGCCTTCAGGGCCGAGAGACCCTCGAAGGTGGTGTCCGGCCGCACGCCTTCGTCGCGATCCAGGACCACCTCCCGGGCGCCGACCTCGCCGGTCGCCTTATCGGTGACCTTCATGGTCGCGGTGATCGGAACCAGTTCGGCGTCGAAGCGGCCTGCGGTCTGCGCCGCGGCCGCGCGGAACTGCGAGGAGAGGCCGTAAAGGTCGCAAGCCTCCCGCGTCACGCCATAGCGGGCGGCGACCGTTTCGGCGGTGTCCAGCATCGGCATGTAGGCGTCCGGATGCATCGCCACGAGGCCGGGATCCTGATCGACACGCATCTCTGGGGTCTGAACCAGGGAGATCGACTCCACCCCGCCCGCGACGATGACGTCCATGCGGTCGACGATGATCTGCTTGGCGGCCGTGGCGATGGTCATCAGGCCCGAAGAGCACTGACGATCCAGCGTCATGCCCGGAACCTCGACCGGAAGGCCGGCGCGCAGGGCCGCCATCCGGCCGATCGACGCTTGCGCGCCCTGCGGCAGGGAGCAGCCCAGGATGCAGTCCTCGACCTCGTCCGGCGCCGCTTCGGCGCGCGAAACGGCGTGGCGCAGGGCGTGGGCGGCCAGAACGGTCGGCAGGGTGTCATTGAACGCGCCGCGATAGGCGCGCCCGATCGGCGTACGCGCCGTGGAGACGATGACAGCGCTACGCATTTACGCACGCTCCGCGGCGACGCCGGCCATCAAGCCAGCGCTGGCCGTCTCGCGCTCGGCCTGGGTGAAGCCGTAGGCGGGGACGATCTCGTCGGTCCGATCGGTGACGGCGCCCCAATGGCGGATCAGTTGCTCGCCGGCGTCGGCGACAGCGCCGATGCAGCGGCCTTCCGTCAGGGTGATGTTGGCGGTGGCGAAGTGACCGGCGCCGGCGCAAAGGATCGCGCGCGTCGGAGCGTCGTCGCTGACCAAGGCCAGCAGGCCGGGGCTCACGAGGCCCGGATCGAGCAGCCGCAAACTCTCCTCGGACAGCACGCCCTCGGTCATTCCGGTCGCCGCCGTCGGCGCCAGGCAGTTGACCCGGACCCCGTACTTCTCGCCCTCGATCGCCAGGGTCTGCATCAGGCCGACCAGCGCCATCTTCGCCGCGCCGTAGTTGGCCTGGCCGAAGTTGCCGTAGAGCCCGGAGGACGAGGTCGTCATCACGATGCGGCCATAGCCCTGCTCGCGCATCAGGCCCCAGACCGCCTTGGCGCAGACCGCCGCGCCCATCAGGTGGACCTCGACCACGAGCCGGAAGTCGTCGAGGCTCATCTTGGCGAACGTCTTGTCGCGAAGAATGCCGGCGTTGCTGATCAGGATGTCGACCCGGCCCCAGCGGGCGACGACCTGCTCGACCATGGCCGTAACCGCCGTCTCATCGGTGACCGAGGCCGCCACGCCGATCGCCGCGCCGCCGCGCGCCGCGATCTCGGCGGCGACGCGATCGGCGGCCTCCTGCGTCAGGTCATTGACGACCACCTTGGCGCCCTGACTGGCCAAGTAAAGCGCGTGCGCGCGTCCAAGACCGCCGCCCGCCCCGGTGACGATCGCGACCCGTCCATCCAACAACATCGATAATCCCCTTTCGTTCGCGAACCTGGGCTCGCACATTGGTTCACTAACATTCTAGTGAATATCTTTGACAAGGCTACGCCCTGGCTGGAGCTGGCTTCTAGGTCGCCTGCTCCTTGCGCGCGCACACAGACAGGAAGCCGGCGGCCATGAAGCTGGCCATCCGATCCTTCACGGCGCCGAAGTCGTCCGACCGGCACACGCCGCCCGACAGCTTGTCGATCCGTCCCGTCCTCGCCAGGGTCAGCATCAGCGCCCCGGTGACGAAGTGGTAGCCCCAGAAGATGTCGGCCTCGGCGCAACCCGGCAGGGCCCGCTTCAGAAGATCGATCAGCCGCAGTACGACGGGATCGAAATGCTCGTCCATCAGGGCGGCGCCCCACTCGGGGGTGTTGGCCACCTGGGCGCCGAGAGCGGCGTAGTTCTTCCACCCCTCCCCGCCCTCGATGTAGAGGTCGAGGTCCGTATCGAGAAAGGCCCGCAAGGCCCCCTCCACGGTCGGCCTGCCCTGACATTCGGTGTCGTACGCCTCCAGCACCCGCATGCGCCGTTGGCTGGTGACCACCGCGCGCCGAGCGAAGACCGCGTCGAACAGGGCCTTCTTGTCCTCGAAATAGTAGTTCAGCAGCGTGTGATGCGCCCCAACGCGCTGCGCGACATCCTTCAGCGTGACGCCATGGAGCCCATGCTTGGAGAACAGCTCCTCCGCCGCGTCGAGGATCTGCTCCATCTTCTCGGCGCGCTGTTCGGCCTTGGTGACGCGACGGCGGGGGGCGGCAGGTTCGGACACTGGACCTTCCTTGGATATCGGACGGCGCGCCTCAGCCCGCGCCGTATTCCGACCGCAGCCGAATCTTGTCGATCTTCCCGGTCGGAGCGAGAGGCATGCGCGGCAGGCGATAGACGGCGTCGGGGATCCACCAGCTGGCCACGCGGCCGCGCAGCGAAGCCAACAAGACCTCGTCGCTGACCTCCTCTATCGTCTCCACCAGCAGGATGGGCCGCTCGCCCCACTTGGGGTCGGACCGTCCGATCACGGCGGCCATCGACACCTGCGGGAGCGCGCCGACCACCGCCTCGATCTCGGCCGGATTGATCCACTCGCCGCCGGACTTGATCAGGTCCTTGGCGCGTCCCGTGATCAGGAGATTGCCCGCCTCGTCGATGCGCGCCAGATCGCCGGTGGCGAACCACCCGTCGGCGTCGGTGGCCGGCTCGTCCTGGCCAAAGTAGCGGGCGATGACCGACGCGCCGCGCACGCGCAGATGGCCTTCGACCTCCCTCTGGCGCGGGAGGGCCACGCCGTCGGCGTCCGTCAGCAGCAGGTCGACGCCGACCGCAGGGCGGCCCGAAACCGCCGCCTCACCGGGGGCCGACAAGGGCGCCAGCACGCCGCAAGGCGACAGCTCGGTCATGCCCCAGCTGGTCTGGACGCGCGCGCCCAGGCGTTCCTCGATGCGCGCCATCAAGCCGGGCGGCATCGGGGCGCCGCCGACGATGATCCGCTTCAGCGACGGCAGGGCCTGGCCGGTGGCTTCGACATGCTCGATCAGGCCAGCCCAGACCGTGGGCACGCCGACGCCGATCGTGACGCCCTCGGCCGCGATCAGGCGGGCCAAGCTGACGCCGTCGGTGTTTCGCCCCGGCAGGACCAGCTTGGCGCCGACCGCCGGGGCCGCAAACGGCAGCCCCCAGGCGTTGGCGTGGAACATCGGCACGACCGCCAAGACGGCGTCGGCGCCCGAGATCGCCATGCCGTCGGCCTGCAGGATCCTCAAGGTGTGCAGATAGCTGGAGCGATGCGTGTAGGTGACTCCCTTTGGCGCGCCGGTCGTGCCCGAGGTGAAGCAGAGCCCGCACGGCGCGTTTTCGTCGAACCGTCCCCAGGTCCCGCGACGCGTTTCGGCCTCCACCATGGCCGCCAGCGTCTCGCCCTCGCCGGTGTAGCCGTCGATGATCAGCAGCCGCGCCAGAGCTGGCGCTCGGTCCATGATTTGCCGCGCCAGGGAAGCCAGGTCGGCCGAAGCGATCAGGACACGAGCCTCGGATTGGGCCACCATCGCCGCCAATTGCTCGGCGGTCAGGCGCGGATTCAGGGTATGGCAAACCGCTCCCATGCCCATCACCGCGAACCACGCCTCGACATGGTCCTGGGTGTTCCAGGCCAGGGTCGCGACGCGGTCGCCGGCTTGGACGCCGAGCCCGTCGAGCACGGCTGAGACCCGCAACGCCCGGTCGCGCAAAGCGCCGTATCCGATGCGATCGATCCGCCCCTCCTCGCGCGCGGTCACGACCTCCGCTCCGGGCGTCCACTTGGCGGCGTGGTCCAGGAACTTGTCGAGCGTCAGGGAGAACGCCTGCATCTCGCCGTCAATCATCGGCACTTGGGAACTCCAGGGGGTAGCGGGGGCGAGACGACGCCGACATTCCAGTTCCAGGACGTGTCGCCCTGGGCGCGGCGGCGGCACACCACCGCCTCATTCAGTTCGTACATGCCGGGTCGCAGATGAGTTCCGGGCCGCGCGTCCTCCGCGAACGCCAGATAGCCGCGGTCGGTCCCGTAGGGCGTCCACGCCGGCGCGTCGGCCGCGGTCGGGACGCCGTCGCGGGCGAAGCCTGTCCAGTAGCCGATCATCGCCGCCGACAGTTTCGCCTCGACCGGCGTGTCGGGGACCTTGGGCCAGGCCGGCGGCGTGGTCTTCGCCGTGCCGAACACATACGGCAGCTCGGAAGCATGGAAGCCGTGCAGACCCGCGGCGTCGGCGGCGGGATAGCTGTGGTCGAAATAGTAGAGATAGCCGGGCGCGCCGAGCTTGGTCTGCTTGGCGACGAGCCGTTCGGCGGTCCAGCCATAGAGCGCGTCGCGCGGCGCCAGCAGCACGCTCTCGGCGAGGTCGTCGGACGGATAGAGCTTGAGGAAATCGTCGGCGAGATCGCCGTAGCGAGTGCGGATCTCTTTCTCGTAGGTCGCGGCGTCGGCTGGCGGCGGCGGCGCGAGGATCCGCAGCGAGCGGATTTCGCCGCTGTTGAACCCCGCCAGGATCGGGACCCGCGCCTGCTCTCCCGCGTCGAAGGTGTCGACCAGCTGCTTGAGCAGAACCTTGCCGTCGACCGCCGCGAAGGTTTGAAAGCCCGCCATCAGAGCCGATGTCGTGATCGTCTCGGCGTCCATGGCGCGCAGATCGGCCAAGGTCTTGGCGCCCAGCTTGGCGGCCGTCGCCGAGCCGATCGCCTCGGCCGAGGGGTGGCCATGCCTGGGCTCGCTCAGGTGCGGCGTGGAGATCATGTAGGCGCTCTGGGCGATCGCCTTGCTGAACAGCCCCCGGCCCCTGGGCGAGGCCATCAGGTACATCACGCTGAGCGCGCCGGCGGATTCACCGGCGATGGTGACGTTGGCCGGATCCCCGCCGAACGCCGTGATATTGTCCCTCATCCATTCGAGGGCCGCGACCTGGTCCAGCAGACCGTAGTTGCCGGAGACGTGGTCGGGAGACTCGGCGCTGAGCTTCGGATGGGCCAGATAGCCCAGCACGCCTAGACGATAGTTGATCGAGACAACCACGATCCCTTGCCGAGCCAGGGCCGCGCCGTCGTACAGGCCTTCGCTGCTGGAGCCGCCGATCAGCGAGCCGCCATGGATCCAGACCAGCACCGGAGCCTTGCTGGCCGTGGCCGGCGTCCAGATGTTCAACGACAGGCAATCCTCGCTGAACGCCTTCAGCGGCGAGGCGTAGATGCTGCCCGTCCGGGGCTTAGGCTGCCAGCATGCCGGGCCGAAGTCCTGGGCGTCGCGCACGCCGCTCCAGCCGGGCGCCCGCGCCGGCGGTTTCCAGCGCAGCGCGCCCATGGGCGCGGCCGCGTAGGGGATGCCCTTGAACACCCGCAGCCCCTCCGCCTCGACGCCGCGCACAGCGCCGACCGGCGCGTGGACGACGGGCTGGTCGGCCAGCGCGACGGCCGGCGCCCCCGCCAGGGCCGCGAGCGCCAAGGCGAAGACCGATGGAAGGACGCGTCTGCGCATCGCCCCCTCCTAGAACGCGTAGCCCAGGCGCACGCCGGCCGTACGCGGCCGCATGGTCGCGAACCGGCTGGCGAGGAACGCCTCAGGGTGGACATAGGTGATCGAGTGATCGTCGAAGAGGTTCTCGACATAGGCCCCGATCGTGGTCTGGCCCATGGCCACGGCGAAGGTGGCGTTGACGTTCTGGTAGGAGTCCGTGAACCCGTAGGTCGCACTGGTCACGGTCGGCTGCCCCGGCACGCGCGGGAACGACCCCGGGTACGAGCCGACATGCTGCAGCACGACCGACAGATTGGCCTTGGCGCCAGGCGTCAGGTCCCAGCCGTAGTTGACGAATAGCGAGCCCTGGACCTTCGGCGAGGCCAGTCGCGCGCCCACCACCGCACCGGAGATCGCCGCCTCGGCCGGGCTCAGCTCCGTGACCTTGGCTTCGTTCAGCGAACCGTTCAGCCCCACGGTCAGCCCCTTGGCAGGATAGGCCAGGAGCTCCAGCTCGATCCCCTTGCTGCGCGCGGCGCCGATGTTGGTGGCGAACTGGACGCTGTCGGAGACCCGGTTCGCCTGGACCTGGATGTTGCTCCAGTCGATCAGATAGACGGCGACGTTGGCCGCGAGACGCCCGTTCAGGAAGCGTCCCTTGGCGCCGAACTCGTAGTTGACCAGATCGTCCGACGAAGCGCCGTTCGGGATGATCAGGTCGTTGGGGTTGACCAGGCTCGGCCGCCCCGCGAAGCCGTTGACGACCGGCGTGCGGAAGCCCGTCGAGACCGTGGCGTAGGTCGTCAGGGCCGACGACGGCTTGTACGACAGGCTGACCTTGAAAGAGGGCTTGCTGCCCGTCGCCTTGACGCCCGTCGCCGCCGCGATCGGGACCAGGGTCAGCGGTCCTCGGATCCCCAGTAGGGCGTTGGTCAGATAGGCGCTGTTGTAGCCCCCCGCCTCGGTGAAGCCTTGCGAGTCGACCTTGCCGTAACGGATGCCGCCGGTCGCCCAGACCTTGTCGGTGAAGCGGTAGGTCAGCTGCCCGAACGCCGCCTTCTCGTGCGAGAGGAAGTGGGTGTACTGGCGCTGATAATACTCGTCCGGCAGGCCGGTGATGCCTCGCGCCGCCAGGAAGGCCGGGTTGGAGCGATAGAAGTAGTCCACGTCCAGGCGGCGATCGAGATAGAAGCCGCCGATCACCCAATCGACCTTGCCGCCAGGGTCGGAGGCCAGGCGCGCTTCCTCGACGAAGGTTTGCTGGTTGGCGTTCGCGTCGAGGGCGAAGGCGATCGCGCCTCCAAAGGTGCCGGCCAGGTCGACGTAGAACTTCTGGTCGAACTTCGAATAGGTCGACGAGCTAGTCAGGCGCGCCCCGTCGAACTGGTAGTCGACCGTGACGTTGTGGGTGCGCAGCTTGCCGACGAAGAGGTCCGGGCGATCCGAGATCCGCTTCTCGCGGCCGAGGAACGGACTGATCATCGACGAGTCCTTCGGATTGCTGTCCTCGTAGGAGAACAGCGCCTTCACCGACAGACGCTCGTTCGGCTTCCACAGCAGGTTCGCGCGGCCGCCCCAGTTCACCAGGGTGTTGGAGTTGTGGACCTTGGTGCCGACGTTATCGAGATAGCCTTCCTCGTGCCGGTAGAAGCCGACGACGCGCAGCGCCAGCTTGTCCTCGATGATCGGCATGTTGAGCATGCCGTTGTAGCGTTGACGCAACGAGTCCGAGCCCGTCAGGCCGTAGTCGACGAGGGCCGCGCCCTCCCGGCTCGAGAGGTTCGGGGCCTTGGTGAGAATGCGCAGCGCGCCCGACAGCGAGCCCGAGCCAAATAGCGTGCCCTGAGGCCCACGGAGGAACTCGACCCGCTCGACGTCGAACAGGTTGGGATCCAGCACGGTGGTGTTGCCGATGGTCGAGATTGGCAGTTCGTCGATATAGACCGCGACCGTGCTCTGCAGGTTGGCTCCGTAGCCGTTGGTGGCGATGCCGCGCGCTGTGAAGTTGTTGAAGTTGGCGGTGGCGCGGTTCAGCACGACGCCCGGAGTCTGGCGCGCCAGACCCTCGTAGCCGACGATGCCCTTGGCGGTCAGCTCCTTCTGGTCGAAGGCCGTGACGCTGAGCGGCACGTCCTGGAGCTTTTCCGGGCGACGGGTGGCGGTGACGACGACTTCTCCCACCATTTCGGCGTCCCTGCGGTCGCCCCTTCCCTGCTCCGCGGAACTGGCTTCCTGAGCCAGCACCGGCGTTGTCGAAAACGCGACGAGCGCGACGGCGCAAGTCGATGCAAGCAGCCCAACCTTCATGGCTTCACTCCCCAAATAGCGCCGATCGTTCGCCGTCGACGTTGGGGGCCACGGTGGCGACGATCCAAGCCAATGTCAACATTCACTCTCACGAGCGTGAATGTTGACGGGGCGAGACGATTGACGTCATGCTCAGGGCAAGCCAAGCCCATGAAAGGGCGTCCGGGAGGAAACCTTGAACGATCTCGCGCGCACCAGCGACGCGGCCCTGCCCGCGCGCTCAGACCTTCCTCACGCCGCTCCAGGCCCGCAGGCCTGGATTGTCCTGGCGATGCTTTGGTTCGTCTACGTTCTGAACTTCCTGGACCGCCAGCTGATGTCGATCCTGGCCAAGCCGATCCAGGACACCCTGCACATCACCGACGGACAGCTTGGCCTGATCGGAGGCCTCTACTTCGCGATGTTCTACTGCTTCATCGCCATCCCGGTCGGCTGGCTGGCCGACCGCACCAACAGGGTCGCGGTGCTCAGCATAGCCTGCGGGATCTGGAGCGCGGCGACCGTGGCGTGCGGTCTGTCGCGCACCTATGGCGAGTTCGCCTTCGCGCGGATGACGGTCGGTTTCGGCGAGGCCGGCGGCGTGCCGCCCTCCTACGCCATCATTACCGACTACTTTCCGCCGGGCCGGCGTGGCACGGCGCTGGGGATTTACAATCTTGGCCCACCGGTCGGCGCGGCGCTCGGCATCGCCTTTGGCGGCGCGATCGCGGCGGCCTTCAACTGGCGCTACGCCTTCATCGTGCTCGGCGTCGTCGGCGTGGTCGCCGCCGCGGTGCTGCCGCTGATCGTGAAGGAGCCCCCGCGGGGCGGCCTCGACGGCGCGGGGACAAAGCCCGAGAAGGCCGCCTTCTGGCCCACCTTGCGAATGTTCTTCTCGCGACCGACCCTCATGCTGGCCGCGCTGGGCAGCGGCGCGACCCAGTTCGTGACCTATGGCCTGGGCAACTTCACCACGCTGTTCCTGATGCGCGAGAAGGGCATGAGCCTTAGAGAAGTCGCCGTCTGGTATGCCCTGGTCGTCGGCGTCGGCATGAGCGCGGGCATCTACGCCTCTGGGCGCGTGATCGATCACTTCACTCGCAAGTCGAAGGTCGTCTACGCCATGGCTCCGGTGATCTCCCTGACCTTGGCGATTCCGTTCTACATCGGCTTCGTTTGGGCGCCGAGCTGGCCCCTGGCCCTCACCTTCCTGATCGGTCCGACCTTCCTCAACTACTTCTACCTGTCGTCGGCGGTAGCGCTGGTGCAGGAGGAGGTTCGTCCCGAGCAGCGCGTAATGTCCGGCGCTCTCCTGCTGCTGGTGATGAACTTCATCGGCCTGGGCCTTGGCCCCACATACGTTGGCGCGGCCAGCGACTTCTTCCGCGCCAGCCATCCGCACAACTCGCTGCAGATGGCGCTCTTCACGCTGGTGCCGTTCTACGTCCTGGCGATCGGCCTCTTTCTGTGGCTGGCCCGGATCTTCCGCCGGGCGGAGGCGGGCTAGAGCCCCTCCTTCAGTCCTTGAGCGCGATGAAACCCGCCGCCATGAAGCGGGCGATCCGCTTCTTGATGGCCGGAAAGTCGTCGGAGTGGCAAAGGCCGCCGGACAGCCGGTCGATCCGGCCCGTGCGCGCCAGGGTGTTCATCAGCGCGCCCGACACGAAGTGGTAGCCCCAGAAGATCTCCTCGTCGGCGTAGTCCGGCAGCGCGCGCTTCAGGATGCCGACCAGTTTCAGCACGACGGGATCGAAGTGCTCGTCCATCAGGGCCGCGCCCTCGGGCGTGTTGCTGACCCGGGCGCAGAAGGCGGCATAGTTCATCCAGTGCTCGCCGCCCTCGTAGTAGAGATCGAGGTCGGTATCGAGAAACGCGTGAAGCGCGCCCTCCACGGTGGGCTTGTCGCCGACGGCCTGCTCGTACTGCTCCAGAGCAATCATCCTGCGCCCCGAGGTCACGCCGGCGCGCCGGGCGAACACCGCCTCGAACAGGTTGGTCTTGTCCTTGAAGTAATAGTTCAGCAGCGTCGTGTGGATGCCGACCCGCAAGGCGACGTCGCGCAGGGTCACGCCGTACAGACCGTTCTGGGAGAACAGGTACTCGGCCGCGTCCAGGATCTGCTCCAGGCTCTGGGCGCGCTGCTCGGCCTTGGTCCGCCGCGCCTTGGTGTCTCCCGACAAGCCGTCCTCCTCGTCGCTCCGTACCCGGGTAGTAGGGCGCGGCGCGCGCCTGTCAATCGTTCGCATGCCGCCGTCGCTCGCGAGGCTACGACCACGTGACCGAACAATGGTCATTGACGAGACGGTGACGATGCCACAACACTCACTCTTGTGAGAATGAGCGTTATAGACTCGTTCAACGGGAGGGATCGCACCATGAAGATCGGGCTAATGGGCGCGTCGGGTGTCGCGCTGCTGATGGGAATCGCGGGCTTGGGCGCAACAGCCCACGGCCAGGAGCGGGCCGCTCAGGACCAATCCACCCAGGTCGAGGAAATTGTCGTCACCGGCTCGAACATCCGGGGCTCGGCGCTCGACGCCGCCCTCCCCGTCGAGGTCTATTCGCAGGCTGACCTCGAGAAGCAGGGCTCGCCCACGGCGCTGGAATTCGCCAAGAGCCTGACGATCTCGGGTCCCACGACCGGCGAGTCCTATTATTTCGGCGGCCCAGCCTTGGTCGGCTCGGTGAACTACAATCTTCGCGGCCTGGGGGCCGACAAGACGCTGGTCCTTCTGAACGGCCGGCGGATGAACCAGAACACCGCCAATGTCCCGTCTATCGCCCTGGCCCGCACCGAGGTGCTGAAGGACGGCGCGGCGGTGATCTACGGCGCCGACGCCACGGGCGGCGTCGTCAACTTCATCACCCTGGACCGCTTCGTCGGCCTGCAGGCCCAGGCGCAGTACAAACAGATCAAAGGCTCGAAAGGCGACTACTCGGTCGGCGTCATGGGCGGGATTGGCGAGGACCGCGTCAACCTGTTGGTCTCGGCCGAATATGAGCACCGCTCGCGCCTGAACACCATGGAGCGGGACTTCACCAAGGCCTCGCTGACCCCGGGGACGGGCTACAATCCGGCCCCCTGGTCGACCCTGACCAACCTGACCGGCTGGATCCCGCGCGGCGCCCTGCCCGCCACGCCCAGCGCCACGGACGTCGGCGAATGGGGCCCGGCCGTAGGTGGGATCGTCTCGGACTTCACGCCCGCCAGCTGCGCGGCGGTGGGCGGCCGCTACGATAACAATTTCACCTGCGCCTACAATTACATCCCCTACTACCGGCTGGTGGAGAAGCAGGACATCTATCGGCTCTACGCCCAGTTGAAGGCGCAGATCACCGATACGATGAAGTTCCACATGGACGCCTCGTATGGCCGCGTGACCCTGCCGCAGGTGATGGGCTCGCCGGCCCAGCCCGTCTCGCGTGGCCCGGCCCTGGCCACCGGCGCGGTCAATCAGTTCTACGTGCCGATCACCAACCCGTTCGCGGCCGAGTTCGCCGCCAAGAACGGCATTGTCGGCGCCCAGGGCTTCACGCCCATCACCTACCGACTGTTCGGTCACGGCGGCAATCCGTACTACTCGGGCGGCGACGGCTTCGGCGTGGCCGACCGGATCGACAACAAGGTCTGGCGCGTGTCGGCGGGCCTCACGGGCGATCTCGGCGACCTTGCGCCGTTCGCCAAGCAGGTCGGTTACGACTTCGCCCTGACCTATAACGACGCCTACAACTACAACACCCACGCCGATACGATCGGCTATCGCCTGCAGGAAGCGCTGAACGGCTTCGGTGGCCCCAACTGCCGCGCCACGGACCTGGATCCCAGCCGCTTCGGCACGCAGAACGCCGCGGCGGCCGGCAAGAACGGCTGCCAGTACTGGAACCCCTTCTCCAGTTCGTTCAAGGGCCAGCCTGTTCGCGGCCTGGCCAATCCGAACTACGTCGCCGGCAAGGAGAATCCCGAGGACCTGGCGCTGTGGATGTTCGACCCGCGCGCGGTCGAGACCCTAAGCCACAACTTCACGGCCGATCTGGTGTTCAATGGCCGCTCAGGGATCCAGCTTCCCGGCGGCGACATCGGCTGGGCGATCGGCGCCCAGTACCGGTCCCTGGCCAGCCGCGTGAACGTGCCCAGCGCGTTCAACAATGGCTCGATCCAGTGCGAATGGCCCAGCAACACCACCAGCGCCAACGGCGCGGGCTCGGGTAATCTCAGCCCCACGCCGCTGCCCACGACGGATCCGAACTTCCGGGGCTGCACCCCCGATGCGCCGGGGCCCTTCGTCCTGTTCGCGCCGACCCTGCCCAGCCAGGCCGAACAGAGCCAGTACTCGCTGTTCGGCGAGTTGCAGGTTCCGCTGTTCTCGAACGTCGACCTCCAACTGGCGGCGCGGCGCGAGCGCTTCTCGAACGATCTGGGCGCCACGGTCTACAAGGTTTCGGGCAAGTGGAACGTCTGGGGGCCGCTGACCCTGCGCGCCTCGTACGGCACCAACTACCAGACCCCGCCGCTGGGCGTGACGCCGGGCGCGATCACGGTGGCCGCGCGCACCTATACGGTGGCGGCCAGCAACTGGCTGGCGGCGCAGTTCATCACCGACACCGACCTCAAGCCGGAAACCGCCAAGACGGGCAATGTCGGCGCCATCTGGCAGAGCCGCGGCGTCGCCGACGACCACCGATTCCGTCTGATCGTCGACTACTTCGACATCCGCACCAAGGACCAGATCGGCCAGGTCGCGGACCCCAACCAGATCGCCAGCCTGGTCTTCAATGGCGCGGGCGGCACGATCACCACCTGCGACGTCGCCAAGCAGCCGCTATTGGCGCGCATCACCTTCAACAACGGCTGCGCCGTGGGCATGAGCGGCGTCGGCAGCTTCTCGGCCGTCTCGACCCGCTACGGCAACGGCCCGGGCCAGACGACCAAGGGCTTCGATATCCAGGCCAGCTATGGCCTGCCGCTTGGCGAGGGAGACCTGGACATCAGCGTGACCGCCACGCGCGTCACCACGCTGAGGACCGGTCCCACCACGCTGGATGGGGTGACCATTTCGACCGGTGATGATCGGCTGGGAACACTGAACTTCGCCACCTTCGCCCAGGCCGCGCCCAAGCTCAGGGCCAACCTCGGCGTCAACTATGGGCTGGGTCGACAGAACTTCCGCCTGGGCGTCAATTTCGTCTCGGCGGTCCAGGACGAGCGAGCCGGCGTGCAGTATGGCGAGACCGGCGAGGACTGGGTGACGGCCGACTTCACCTATCGTTTGCAGCTGGGCGAGGACATGGCCCTGTCGGCGACCGTGGCCAACATGTTCGACCGCGATCCGCCGCCAGCCCAGGAAGAGTTCGGCTACGACCCATGGACCGGCAACCCGCTGGGCCGGACCTTCGAGATCGGCTTCAAGAAGGCCTTCTGATCCCACCTCGCGCCTGGCGGGCGATCTCGTCGCCCGCCAGCCTTTTTGAAGGCGGCTCCCCCAGGATCAAAGCCCATCATCGTCACTTTGGGAGGCCAACGCCTTGAGCCGTGAGGTTCACGTTAACCTTACAGGGCCGTTGATCTCGTCCATTTACCACGCAACCGCGTCGTTCCGAGAGCAGAACTGGCGCGCCGGCTGCCGGCCGCCGGCTGAGAATAGTCATGTGTTGATTTCGCCCATTCAGAAGGACGTCGTTCGCTATAGACGTCAAACTTCCGCACGGCTCACACTCGACGCGTTCTTACGAATATACCTCGTCCTCTCATGTCGATTGACTGGAACAGGCCGCATAACTTTCAAAAGACTTGAAAAGTCCGATTCACATCTCTCGCCTGCGTCAAAAGACCACAGCACACGCCCAAATTCACCCCGGAAATCCTCCCTTAACGGACCGGGCTCACCTTAACACCCACTGCGGAATGGACAGGTCTGGCGCGCACGAGCGTACCGGTCTTCGCCGCGAGGAAAGATCGGTGGAGCGGATTTGATGCTGAAGAGATTTGCGAAAGCCGGAAACGCCATCGACCGGGCTCAAGTCCTGGAGGCGCTGCGGGCCAATGTCATGGTCGCCGACGCCAAGCTGAACATCACCTATATGAACAGCGCCGTGCGCGCCCTCCTGGAGGAGAGCGAAGCGGACATTCGCAAGGAACTACCGAACTTCAGTGTCGCCAAGCTGGTCGGCAGCAATATCGACGTGTTCCACAAGAACCCCTCCCACCAGCGCGACATGCTGGCCAAGCTCACCAAGCCTCACAGCGCCACGATCCGCGTGGGCAAGCTGGCCTTCGATCTGCTGGTCACGCCCCTGCGCGAGAGCGGTAAGACGACGGGCTTCGTTGTCGAGTGGGCCAACGCCAAGGAACGCCTGCTCAACATGGACTACACGGCGCAAATCGCCGCGATCAGCCGATCTCAGGCGATGATCGAGTTCACTGTGGACGGCACCATCGTCAACGCCAACGAGAACTTCCTCGAGACCATGGGCTATACCCTGGGGGAAGTCGTGGGGCGCAAGCACAGCATGTTCACACAGCCTGACTATCGCGACAGTCAGGACTACGCCGACTTTTGGGCCAGACTGGTGCGCGGCGAGTATCAAGCCGCCGAGTTCACCCGTGTCGGCAAGGGCGGCCATGTCGTTACGATCCAAGGCTCTTACAATCCGATCCTCGATGACAGCGGGAAGGTCGTGAAGGTCGTCAAGTTCGCCACGGACGTCACCAAACGGGTCGAGGCGGTCAACGAAATCGGTGCGGCTCTGACGGCCTTGGCGCAGGGCGATCTCGAACAACGAATCGAGCGGGCCTTCATCCCGGAACTCGATAAACTGCGCTTGGACTTCAATCGGGCGTTGGAGACCCTTCAGGGCACAATGCAATTGGTCGGGCGCACGGCCGCGACCATCCGCGCCGGAACAGACGAGATCAGAAGCTCTTCGGATGATCTGTCCAAGCGCACCGAACAGCAGGCCGCCAGCCTGGAAGAGACGGCCGCCGCGCTCGACGAGATCACCGCCACCGTCAAGCGCGCGGCCGACAACGCCACGCAAGCCTCGTCGGCGGCGTCCAGCACGCGAACCGAAGTCGAACAGTCCGGCGCCGTGATGCGCGAAGCGGTTTCGGCGATGGGCGAGATCGAGCAGAGCTCTGGGCAGATCACCCAGATCATCGGGGTGATCGACGAAATCGCTTTCCAGACCAACCTGCTGGCGCTGAACGCCGGCGTCGAGGCCGCGCGGGCCGGCGAGGCAGGCCGCGGTTTCGCGGTCGTGGCCCAGGAAGTGCGCGCGTTGGCGCAACGCAGCGCTGACGCCGCCAAGGAAATCAAGGCGCTGATCGCCAGCAGCACCGCCCAGGTCGGCCGCGGCGTGAAGCTGGTGGGCGATACGGGTCAAGCCTTGGGCCAGATCGTCGAAAAGGTCGCCCAGATCGACAGCCTTATCTCGGAAATCGCCACTTCGTCGCGCGAGCAGGCCACCGGGCTCAACGAAGTCAACGCGGCGGTGAACCAGATGGATCAGGTCACCCAGCAGAACGCGGCGATGGTCGAACAGGCCACCGCCGCAGCTCACTCGCTGCGGGAGGAGACTCAGTCGCTGACCGAGTTGATCGGGAAGTTCCAATACGGCGATAGCGCTGCGGCGGCTCCGTCGGCCGCACCGCCCAGGTCGCCCGTCCACGCGGCTCAGCAAAAGATCAAGGCCTTCGCCGGCGCCCGCCCAGGCGCTGCGGCCAACGCCGCCCTCAAAACCGAAAACTGGGAAGAGTTCTAATGACCGAGCCCGCAACCGCCGGCCAGCTAGAGTTGATTTCCTTTGAGATCGGCGGCCAAGAGTTTTGCATCGACATCAGTGTCGTGCGGGAAATTCGCGGGTGGACCCCCGCCATGCCGATGCCCCAGATGCCGGAGTACATCCGCGGCGTCATCAATCTGCGTGGGGTGGTGATGGCGGTGCTCGATCTGCGAAACCGCCTGGGCCTTGGCCGTACGGAACCTTCGTCGCGAAACGTCATCGTCGTCGTCCAACTCCACGACCAGATGGTCGGCCTGCTGGTCGACGCGGTTCAGGAGACCTTCATGGTCGACGCCGAGCGTCTGCAATCCCCACCGGCCATGGACGCGACCGTCGATATGTTCATCGACGCGATCATCCCGCTTGAGGGGCGGATGCTCAGCCGCCTGGTGGTGAGCGCGTTGATGCCTGGCGGCGTGGCGCTGGCGGCTTAGCAGGCCTGTGTTGCGGCCAGCCGAGACAACAAGGGCCTGCTAGGCGCGCCTAGCGGGCGATTAAAACAACGATCCGCCGCGGCTCCTCCGCGGCGAAGTTGTCGTCGGCGAAGAGCGCCAGCGTTCGCTTGCCGCCGATGAACGGTCCCCAGGCCATCGCCTCGAAATTCGCCGCGCCGCCGGGCAGCCGGTCGAAGTTGACGATCAGCCGCTTGGCCAAGACCCGAACCGGTTCCTCGACCAGATCGCGACGCCCGACGACATTCTCCCCCGTGGCGACGTCGACCAGATAGAGCCTGCAGTGATAGGCGAAGCGTCCTTCGGCGACCTCGACGCCAGAGCGCTCGAGCACCAGAAGCCGGCGCGCATCGAGCGCCAGGATATCGCTGACGCCATTGTCGCCTCGCCGGGCGGGCGCGGCCTGGATCGGGTCGAGGCGGTAAGCGTACTGAGCCTGGAGGCGTCCGGCGCGATCCAAGCGGGAGATCCGAGTGACGCCGCCGCGCGCGACCGTGCTGACCGCGCCGTCCTCGATCAACGGCGCCTCCATGGCCAGCCACATCCACCGGCCGCCTGGGGAAAAGCTCACGCCCTCGAAGGTCAGGTTCGGCCGCGCGCCCGAGGCCTTGGTCGGATCGAAGCGGAAGGCCGACGGCGCGCTCAGGTCGCCGGCCCAGCGGCCATCGCGATTCATGCGACGCAGAGACGGGTCAAATCCCCTCGCCTCGTCCCCCTCGCTGCTCCAGACGAGCTCTCCGGTCCTAGGATCGATGCGCAGCGCCTCGGCGTCCGCGCGCTCGCCGGATGCGCTCTGCGTGGCGGGAAAGGTCGAGCCATCGGGTCGGCGCAGAGGAACCTGTCGCGTCAGCCGCAAGCCCCTCACCGCGCGCGCGTCATAGTCGAGACGGCCGACGAAGAACCGCGCCGGCGCCTTGTCCGACCGATCGTCGGAGATCATCAGCCAATCGCCGGTTCGCGGGTCGTAGTCGGCGCCCGAAACGCCGCCGAACGGCGCGCCGTCGACGTTCAGGCCATTGGGAAGATCAATCGTTCCGATCAGCTTGAGCGCCAGCGCGAGGCCAAGGACGGCGCCAAGGTTCATTTCAGGACGCGGACCGAAGCGCGCTCGATCAACTCGACATTGAACACGATCCGGCGACGCGGCTCGCCTGGCGCGCCCATGCGACGGACCAGGGTCTCGACGGCGGCGGACGCCATGTCCTCGACCGGCATGTCGATCGTGGTCAAGGGCGGCGTATGCAGTTGGGCCCAAGGGATGTCGTCGAAGCCGATCACCGAGACATCGCCGGGGACGGAAAGACCCAGGGCGCCGATATGGCGCATGGCGCCGATGGTGATCAGGTCCGCGCCCGCGATCACCGCCGTCGCCTCGCGGCTTTCCAAGGCTCTGGCGACCGAGGGTTCAAGATCCAGCGAGAAGGCGTTGTGGACATGCCAGACGAGGTTGGCGCGCTCCCGGACGACGGCGATCGCGCCCTCGGCGCGCTGGCGGGCGCTGGAGGCGGCGTGAGGTCCCGAAATGACCCCGATATTGACGTGCCCAGCGGCGATCAGGTGTTCGGCGGCCAGACGCCCGCCCTCGGCGTAGTCGGCCTGGATCACGTCGTAGCCGGGCAGGTTGCGGTCCAGCACCACGGTGGGCACGCCCTCGATCAGCTTGCCCACGGGACCATCGTCGGCGATCGGGAACCAGATCACCCCGTCCACGCCGTGGTCGATCAGCAGGTTCACCGCCCGCTGCTCGGCCTCGTCGGAACCTTCGGTATCGGTCAGGAACACGCTGTAGCCGTGCGCCCGCGCGGCCTGGATCACGCCCTGCGCCAGGCTTGGGAAGAAGGGATTGGTCAGGTCGGGCAGGATCAGCCCTATCGCGCCGGTCTTGCCCGTCTTCATCGCCTTGGCGCTCTGATTTGGCCGATAGCCCAGCTCGGCGGCGACCTTCAGGACATGCTCGCGGGTGGTCTCGCCGACCGAGCCCGCGCCGTTGATCGCGTAGGAGGCGCTGGCCAGGGAAACCCCGGCCGCCTTGGCCACCTCTTTCAGGGTCGCCCGCCGCCCCAACGCGGACTTGGACGACGGATCGTTAGGCGGCGGATCGGATTTGGCCATGCGTGGATTCCGTGGTGTGGCCACGAGGTGAAAGCTTTCAGGGCGGGCGTCAAGAACGGGATTGGGGCGGGTCGCAACAACCCGCCCCGCGAAGGACGCCGCAAGGGGTGGGAGGCGCCCCGCGTCCGGGTCAGAACCGCGCGCGCACCGACAGGGTGTAGGTGCGCGGCGCGCCGACGAAGTAGCGGTCCAGCGTGCGGTTGTTCGGGGTCGCGGCGGTGTAGCCGAACTCCGGCTGGGTGGCGGTCGAGCCGCTCACCGCGCCGATGTACGCCTCGTCGAACAGGTTATCGACGTTGAACTGGAAGCGCAGATCGGGAAGCCCGCCCCCTGCCCCTTTGGCGCGCTTGAGGTCATAGGTCGCCGTCAGCCCCACCAGGGTATAGCCGTCGATCGTCTCCACGCCGATCTCCTGGAAGGTGGTCGGGACCACGATGTGTCCGCCGACGCGGTCGCCGACATAGCGGACGTTGGCGTCGATCTTCAGCCCTTCCAGCGGCTTCCAGCCGACCTGGGCGAAGGCGCTGTTCTTGGGGATGTCGCGCACGTCCGCGCCGCCGATCACCGCCACGGCGGCCAGCGCCTTGCGCGCCGCGCTGCCTACGGCCGGATTGTCGTGCTTGGCGTCCTGGCGCGAATAGGAGCCGTAGAGATCGAAGGCGCCGAAGTCGTAGTAGCCGGTCAGCTCGACGCCCTTGGTCTTGATCCCGGCGATGTTGACCGCCTTGGTCGCCACGTTGCCGCGGACGACCTCATCTGGGTCCAGCGCGGCGGTCGGATCGCGGGGCACGATGCCGACATTGTTCTTCAGCGACACGTCATAAGCCTGGATCGAGAAGGCCATGTTCGGCTTCACGTAGCGCAGGCCCAGATCGACGTTCTCGGTGGCCACGGGGTCGAGGTCCTTGGGGCTGATCACCGCCGTCGAGCCCAGGAAGGCGTCTTCGGGGATGCCCGCGAAGTTCTTGGCGTAGCCGCCGAACAGCTCCCAAGCGTCGGCCAGCTGGAAGGTCGCGCCGAGCTTGGGGTTGATGTCAGAGTGCTGCGAGAACTTGACGTTGGCCCGGTACTCCAGCGGCGACTTGGCGTCGTATTTGACGTTGTACCAGGTCACGCCCAGATCGACCTTCAGCCGGTCGTCGAAGGCGCGGATCTCGTCCTGGGCGTACAGCATGGTCGTCTCGACGGAGGCCGACCGCTCGTACTCGACATAGTTCAGTTTCGAGCGATCGTAGGCGACGCCCTGGGCGGAGTTGAGGATCGGATAGAAGTTGCGCTTCTCGGTGGAGTCGCCGCCCTCCCACCAGCCGCCGAAGCGCAGGGCGTGGGCGCCGAAGCGGGCCTTCAGCTCACCGGTGACGCCGTAGCGCTCACGGTCGCGCGGCGTGACGCGCATGTCGGCCGGACCGCCCAGGAGGTTGCTGTTGCGCAAGGTGGTCAGGGTCGGCCGCACCGCCCCGCCATTGGCGTTGTAGCCCGTGACCGCGCGCGGATCGCCACCGGTCAGAACGCGCTGGCGATCCTGGTAGCGAAACGACTCACCCTTCAATGACTGGTAGTAGGGATTGACGTCCAGGCTCAGCGCGTCGCTCAGCACCATGTGGCTATTGGCGTAGGTCAGCCAGTCCTTGCGCCAGCCGCCCAGCGCGCCGCCGAAATCGACGTCCTTGGCGGGAATTCCGGTGATCGCGTCCAAGGCTCGGTCGCTGTGCGGCGACGCCTCGAACTCGCCCTTGGTGACGATGTTGAAGTCGTTGTCGGTCTGGTCGTTGTACGAGACCCGGGCCTTCAGGAACGAGCCATTGTCGAAGGCCTTCACGACCTTCAGCTCATAGTGATCGCGTTCCGAACCGCGGCTCTCGCGTCCGGCCCAGACGTCGTTTTCCTGGTGCGAATAGGTCAGGTAGCCCGACAAGCCCGGCGCGATCTCGCCGCTGTCGACGCGGCCATAGATCCGGCGGAAATCGAACGAGCCGACGCCCGCCTCAACCGTCGCGCCGAAATCCTTGCGCGGCGCGTCGGTGACGAAGTCGATGAAGCCGCCCAGGGCGAAGCGGGACGGCGCGCCGATGTCGCCGGCGCTCTGCGAAACGGTGATCTTGCCGACATTGCTGCTTTCGATGAAGCGCTGCGGCGGCGAGCCGCCGTTGAAGCGGCTGTCGCCGGTCGGGATTCCGTCCAGGGTCAGGCCGATCTGCTCGTCGCTGAGGCCGCGCATGTAGATCTCGAACGAGAAGCTGCCGCCGCGCGCGTCGCCGGTCGAGACCTGCACGCCCGGGACCTTGACGAGGGCCTGGGTGATCTCCGCGCCCAGCGGGCGCTCCTGGATATCCTCGGCGCCGATCGTGAAGGTGGCGCGGGTCAGACCCGAGCCGAAGCGCTCGGCGGTGACCACCACCTCATCGATGGTGTCGGCGCCCGCCGACGCCGGGGTCTGGGCCAGGGCGGGCGCGGCCATGATCAGGCTCAGCGCGCTCGAAACCAGCAGGGTGGACATCCTCATACTCAAAGCCCCCTCAAGGCGAACCGCGTCAACGGCGTCGGAACGAATTAGTGAAACGTTTCATATCCAATTTCAATGACAGTTTCATCACGAGCGAAAGCCGCCTTTGGCCTGCTCGTTCTGGCGTCAATCCTTGAGAATATGAACTTTTCTCGCGCAGGTCGGCCTTCGAGAAGGATCTCTGAGGATCTGCCGGACGGAGCATTTATGCCCGACACGGGACTATTTCATTGAAACGTTTCACCCTATAGGATCGCAACGCACCGGTCGGAGGGCACATGGCGGACAACGAAACCGCGCGGGCGCTGTTGGGCGTCGTGGCGTTCCTAGGCCTGGGCTGGCTGCTGTCGGAGAACAAGCGCGCGCCGCCGTGGCGCGCCGTCTTCGTCGGCCTGGCCTGCCAGGTCGGCCTCGCGCTGCTGCTGACCAAGGTTCCCGCCGTCACCGCCGCCTTCGCCGCCGCGACTCGCGCGGTCGACGCGCTGCAGGCCGCGTCCAGGGCCGGCTCCAGCTTCATGTTCGGCTATCTGGGCGGCGGACGGACCCCGTTCAGCATGGCCGACCCCAGCGCCGCCTTCATCTTCGCCTTCCAGGCCCTGCCCGCCATCCTGCTGGTCGGAGCCTTGTCGGCCCTGCTCTGGCACTGGCGGGTGCTGATCGTGATCGTCCGCGCGGCCGCCTGGGCCTTCGGCAAGCTGTTCGGCGTCAGCGCCCGGTCGGCGTCTCGACCTCGGCCTGCGTGTTCCTGGGGATGGTCGAGGCGCCGCTGCTGATCAAGCCGTTCCTGCCGCGCCTGACCCGCGCCGAGATCTTCATCATCATGGTCGATGGCCTGTCGGTGATCGGCGGCTCGATGATGATCGTCCTGGGCTCGCTGATCTCGGCCAAGGTGCCGAACGCCTTCAGCCACCTGCTGATCGCCTCGCTGATCAGCACCCCGATGGCGATCGGCATGGCCCGCCTGATCATTCCGGGCGAAGCCAGCGCGGCGCACGAGCCGATCGTCCTTGCCAGCCCCTATCGCAGCAGTCTGGAGGCCCTGACGTTCGGCACGCTGGACGCGGTGAAGATGGTGCTGAACATCGCCGGCCTGCTGATCGTCTTCGTCGGGCTGATCGCCCTGATCAACATGGGTCTGGCCGCCCTGCCTCATGCCGGCGCGCCCATGACCCTCGGCGCGATCCTGGGCTGGCTGCTGACCCCGATCGTCTGGCTGACCGGCGCGCCCCTGCCCGACCTGCAGACCGTCGGCGCGATCCTGGGGACCAAGGTCGCCGCCAACGAGGTCGTCGCCTACAGCGACATGATGGCCCTTCCGCCGAGGGCGCTCAGCGACAAGAGCCTTCTGATCCTGACCTACGCCTTGGGCAGCTTCGGCAATGTCGGCAGCGTGGCGATCCTGATCGGCAGCCTGTCGGCCATGGCCCCCGACAAGGTCGGCGAAGTGGTCGAGTTGGGCTTCAAGGCTCTGGCGGCGGCCTTCCTCACCATCTGCATGACCGCCACGATCATGGGGCTGATCGGCGCCTGAGCAAGGCTTCGGCCGCCGCGACGCCGGCCTGCGCGGCCTCGCGTGGCGATCCGCCGGCGACGAGGACCGCCAGCGCTCCGCCCGCGAAGGTGTCGCCCGCGCCCGTGGCGTCCGCGACGGCCAGAGGCGCGACCGGAAGGTCGAACGTCTCCCCGCCCGCCTCGACGCGGACGCCCTCCGCGCCGCGCGTCTCGAACAGGACCTGACCGCTGGGTCGCGCGCCCTGGCGGCCGGCTTCCAGTCCCGCGCGCTCCCCGGCGTTGCAGAAGATCACGTCCGCTCGATCCGCTAGGCGCGCCGCCAAGTCCGCTGGGAAACAGGCCGGGTCGTCCTTGATGATCCAGGCCAGTCGGCCCGCGGCCGGGAACGCGTCCAGCAGGCGGCTCAGAATTTCGGGCGGCCCAGCGGCGATCACCAGCCAAGGCGCGGCGGCGGCGAGGCGCGCCTGCGCGGGAGCCAACGCCGCGGGGCCCGGCCGCAGCAGGCATCCATAACTTCCATCGGCCTGGTAGATCAGCAGGCACCGCGTGGACGACGCCGAGTTCAGCCTCGCCACGCCGTCCGAAAGGACGCCCGCCTCGCGGCAAGCGGCCAGATAGGCGTCGCCGTCGGCGTCGTCTCCGACCCAGGTCAAGGGCGCCGCCTCGATCCCCACCAAGGCCAAGGCCGCGCTGGCGTAGAGCGCCGCGCCGCCCGCGCGCGGCCAGGCCGCCTCGCGCATCAGCCGCGTCCCGCGCCCCATGAAGACGCCGTCGACCTGGATCACATAGTCCATCGTCGCGAAGCCCGCGACCACCACCGACGCCATTGCAGACTCCTCTCGCCGCCCGCTTGACTGAAACGTTTCACTTGTTAGTTTGCAAGGAGATTTTGCTTCCGGACGACCTTATGCAGCCGCCTGTCTTCATCGCCTTCACCGGCGTCGATCGTCTCGATCTGCTGCCGGGAATGCGGCGGCTCTCGGCGCGCTATCCGATCGAGTGGGGCGTGCTGGTCGATCCCGAGCAGGAGGATAAGGCGCTATTCCCCGCCGCCCCGGTCCGCGAGGCCCTTCTGGAGGCTCGCGACCTGCGCTGGGCGGCGCATATCTGCGGCGCCGCGGCGCGGGCGATCGTGGCCGATCCGCTGACCGCGCCGCCGCCCCCGGCCGGCGTCCAGCGGGCTCAGGTCAATCACGGCTTCCAAGGCAGCGACGCGGCGCAGATCGCCGCAGCCCGCGACTACGGTCGCCGGCTGGGCGCGCGGACCGTGCTGCAATGTCAGGGCGACTTCCCAGGCGAGGCGGGCGTCGACTGGCTGTTCGACGTCTCGTTCGGCACGGGCGTGAAGCCCGACCGCTGGCCAGCCCCTCCCGCCCCTGAAGGCCCCTTCTGCGGCTATTCGGGCGGCATCGGCCCTGACACGGTCACCGAGATCCTGGCCCGCATCGCCGCGCCCGACGGCGCGCTCTACTGGATCGACATGGAGTCGCGCGTGCGGACCGACGGCGCCTTCGACCTGGCCAAGTGCGAGGCGGTTTGCCGCGCGGTCTACGGATGAGCGCCCCGCCCAGGCTGGTCATCCTCGACACCGATCCCGGCGTCGACGACGCCCTGGCCCTGCTCTATCTGAGCGCCCGCTCCGACCTGAAGCTGCTGGCGATCACCACCGTCTTCGGTAACGCCGACGTCGAGACCACGACCCGCAACGCGCTGTGGCTGCGCGACACGATTGGCTTGTCGGCGCCGGTCCATCGCGGCGCCGAAGCGCCGTTGAACGGCCCGCGCGGCGCTTCGCCCGTCCATGTGCATGGCGAGAACGGACTAGGCGACATCGACCTCTCGGGTCCCTCCTTGCCGGCGCCGGACGCCGGAGCGGCCCACGCGCGCATCATCGAGCTTGTCCACGCCAACCCGGGAGCGGTGACCCTGGTGGCGATCGGTCCGCTCACCAACCTGGCCCTGGCCCTGCGCGACGCCCCCGATATCGCCAGTCTGGTCGCCGGCGTGACGATCATGGGCGGCGCCTTCGCGCAGGGAAACGTCACGCCCTATGCCGAGGCCAATATCCACAACGATGCAGAGGCGGCGGCGGCGGTGCTCGAAGCGCCCTGGCCCGTCACCTTGGTCCCGTTGGACGCCACCCGATCATGCGTGCTGTCGACCTCGGCCGCACGCACGGCCGGCGGCTTCGTGGAGACGATCACACGCGGCTACGCCGCCGCCTACGCCGCGCACGAAGGGCTTGACGGCTGCCCGCTGCACGACGTGGCCGCCCTTGTGAGCCTGACCGTCCCAGAGCTCTTCACCGCCAGGACAACCGCCGTGGGCGTCGGCCAAGGCGGCGAACGCCACGGCCAAACCCTGGCGATCGCCGACGGTCCTCCAGTGCGCATCCATGTCGAAGCCGACGGCGCCGGCTTGGTGGAGCACTTCCTGCGCTCGATCACGCCCCGAAAGCACTCGACAAGCGCAGTTTCGAACTAGCCTGGGCGCAGACGCGCCTTTGCGGACATCAGGCTCGCCACGAGCGGCCATCCGTCGACGGGCTGGAGACCAACTCCCGGCCCATTGGCTGTAACTATGTAACCCGTTCTCAGAGTGGTTCTCAAAAGCTATAGAACCACCATGCCGAAGACGAGGACATGGTGGCGGAACCTGGGTGGCCTGCTGGCCGCCTGTGTCCTGGCGCTGCTTGTCGTCACCCCAATGGTCGCTTCAGCCGCTTGCGTCTGCGACGAGCGCCCGGCCAGCGCCCATCAGACACTCCAAGCCGACCAGGAGCACGACAGCGCGCCCTGCAAGGCCGTCTGTTGCCTAGGCGGCCACTGCCACCATGGCGGATCTCTGCTCGACACGCCGCCTGTCGTCGTCGCGACGCTCGCGCCGGCCGCGACTAAACACATCGTGGCCCCGGCCCGCGCGCTGGCCTCGCGCTCGCCCGCCCCGCTCGACCAACCGCCTCGCGCTTGAGGACCCGCGCGCATCCCGCGCGCCATCGTCCTGTCATCGCGAGGAACCTTCATGTCATCGAACCGATGGCCGCTACGCGCGGCCTTGGCGTCCGCCGTCTGCGGCGCGCTATGTAGCGCCGCCGCGGCCCAGACCGCGCCGCCGCTGGAAATTCTGCTGCGCGAAGCCACGGCGCCGCGCCTGATCGTCGGCGAGGCCGAGACGCGCGCCGCCGAGGGCCGCGCCTCGCAAGCCCAGGCCCGCCTCAACCCAACGCTCGATCTCCAGGTCGAGAACATCGGCGGCGACCGGCCCTATCGCGACTTCCAGAGCGCCGAGACCACGCTGTCGGTCGGCCAGACCCTGGAGCTGGGCGGCAAGCGCGGCGCTCGCGCGGCCGCGGCCCGCGCCGAGGTCGACATCGCCCGGTCGCGCGCCGGCCTCAGCCGCATCACCTTCGCCCGTGACCTGGCTGTAGCCTACGCCGCCGCCGAGGCGGCCAGTGAGCGGCTGGACGTCGCCCGGGAGGGCGTGGAGCTCGCGAGGGCCGACGCCCGCGCTGCGCGGCTGCTGGTCGACACCGGCAAGGAAGCGGAGTTGCGCGCCCTGCAAGCCCAGGCGGCGCTGTCGGCGGCTCAGGCCGACGTCGAGCGCGCCGAGGCGGAAGCCGGCGGCGCTCTGGCGCGGCTGGCGGCGCTGACCGGCGGGGAGCAGACCTATACCGCCGTGACTCCGGGGCTGCTGGACATGCCCTCGTCGCCTGCCGCCTCAGATGATCCCCCCCTGACGGTCGCCGTCGCCGAGGCCGAACAGACCGCCGCCTCGCGCAAGCTGGATCTGGAACGTCGCCGCGCGACGCCGGACGTCACAGTCAACTTCGGCATCCGGCGACTGGCGGGGGACGACGCTACCGCCGCCGTGGCCGGGATCTCGCTGCCGCTCCCCCTATTCGACCGCAATCGCGGCGCGGTGAAGTCGGCCCAGGCCGAGGCTGACGCCGCTCGCGCGCGCCTGGCCATGGCTCGCGCCGATGCGGTCGCGAACCGGCGTGAGGTCGAAGGCGAGGCGCGCGCCGCCGACCGTATCGCCCTCGCCGCCCGTGAGGGCGAGGCCGCGGCGCGCGAGGCCTATCGCCTGGCCCGCTTGGGCTACGAGGCCGGCAAGCTGCCGCTGATCGAACTGCTCGCGGCGCGCCGCGACCTGATCGCCGCACGCCAGCGTCACATCGAGGCGCGCCTGGCGCGCGCCAAGGCCACGGCGGACCTCGCCCAGGCCCACGGACAAATCGCCTTTGGAGGCGCCCAATGACCGACCGCAAGTGGATCCTGGCCGGCGCGGCCACGGCGCTGATCGCGACCGCCGGCCTGGGCTTCGGCCTCGGCCGCCTGACCGGCAAAACGCCTCCCGCCGTGGAGGGACATGCCGAGGAAGAGCCCTCTCACGAAGACGGCTTCGTCGCCCTCTCGGCGGCGGACGCCATCAAGGCCGGCATACTGACCACCACGGTCGGACGCGGCGGCGGGGCGGAGTTGGTTTTGCCCGGCCGCGTGACGCTCGCCATCAACGCCTCGGCCGCTCTGGGCGCGCCTGTGTCGGGCGCGGTCGAGCGCGTCCATGTCGCCGCCGGTGATCGCGTGGCCGCCGGCGCGGTCATCGCCACCTTGCGCAGCGCCGAGGGCGCGAGCGCACGGGCCAATGTCGACGCAGCCTTCGCCGCGGCTCGCGCCGCCCAAGCCGCCGCCGCCCGCGACCGCCGCCTGTTCGAGGCTGGCGTCGTCGCCCGTCAGGATTGGGAAGTCAGCCAGGCCGCCGCCGAAAAGGCCCAGGCCGACCTGCGCGCCGCTCAAGCCCAGGTCGCCGCTCAAGGGACGCCCAGCGCCGGCGGTCTCGCCAGGCTGCGCTCGCCGATCGCCGGGATCGTCACCCGCATCGACGCCCGCGTCGGCGGCTTCCTAACCCAGGGTGGGCTCGTCGCTGAGATCGCCGACCAGAGGGCGGTTGAATACGTTTTCGACGCCCCACCGGCCTCGGCCGACGCGATCAAGGTCGGCGATACGGTCATGGTCCAGCAGCCAGACGGCGGTGAAGCGAGCGCCCGCATCGTCGCCGTCGCGCCCAGCGCGCCGGGGGCCGGCGCGGCGGTGGTCCGCGCAAAGCCGACCACGCCCGCGCCACAGATCGGTTCGATCGTCTCGGCCCGGGTGATCCTGGCCAAAGGAACAGGTGGCCCAACCGTGCCCGCAGACGCCGTCCAGACCCTGGAAGGCCGCACCGTGGTGTTCGTCGCCGAGCCCAAGGGCTTTCGCGCCACGCCGGTCATCACCGGCCGCAGCGCCGGCGGCGCCGTCGAAATCCTGAAAGGCCTGAGCGGCGGCGAGATCATCGCCGGCAAGGGCGCCTTCCGCCTGAAGGCGGAGCTCGGCAAGGGCGAAGCGGGGCACGAGGACTGATCATGTTGGACCGCCTCATCGACCTTTCGGTCCGCTTCAGGTGGATCGTCGTCCTGCTGGCCGTAGCGCTCTTCGCGTTCGGCCTGCAGCAGCTGTCGCGCCTGCCCATCGACGCGGTGCCCGACATCACCAACCGACAGGTGCAGATCAACACCATCGCCCCCGCCCTCGGCCCCGAGGAGGTCGAGCGCCAAGTGACCTTCCCGCTGGAGACGGCCCTGGCCGGCGCGCCGGGCCTGGTCGAGACCCGCTCGCTGTCGCGGCACGGTTTCTCGCAGATCACCGCCGTCTTCACAGAGGACACCGACCTCTATTTCGCGCGCACCCTGATCAACGAGCGCCTGCAGGCCGCTCGCGCCAACCTGCCCGACGGACTGGAGCCAGGCATGGGGCCGCCGGTCACGGGTCTGGGCGAGGTCTATATCTGGACCGTCGAGTTCAAGGACACGGCGGCGCGCAGCGGCGCTCCCTACGTTACGCCCGAAGGTGAGATCCTGCGGACCGACATCGAGAAGGCGACCTATCTGCGCACGGTCCAGGATTGGATCGTCGCCCCCCAGCTGAAGACTATCGACGGCGTCGCCGGGGTCGACGTCCTGGGCGGTTACGTCAAGGAGTACGCCGTCCACCCCGACCCGGCCAAGCTGGCGGCGCGGGGCATCAGCCTTCCGCAGCTGGTGGAGGCGCTGGAACACGCCAACCGCATCGCCGGGGCGGGTTACGTCCAGCGTGGCGGCGAGGCCTATATCGTGCGCACCGACGCCCGGGTGAAAAGCCTGGCCGAGCTGGCCGACACGCCGATCGGTCGTCGAGGCGGCGCGGTGGTCAAGGTCTCGGACGTCGCCACGGTCGCCATCGGCCACGCCCCGCGCCTGGGCTCGGCCAGCGAGAACGGCCGCGAAGTGGTGATCGGCACCGCCCTGATGCTGGTCGGCGAGAACAGCCGCACCATCGCCGCCCGCGTCGACGAACGCTTGAAAGCCATCGCCCCCAGCCTGCCGCCGGAGGTGATCATCAAGCCGGTGCTGGACCGCACCCGGCTGGTCGACGCCACGATCCGTACGGTCGAGCACAACCTGACGGTCGGCGCCCTGCTGGTCATCGCCGTGCTGTTCTTCGCGCTCGGAAATTTCCGCGCCGCCCTGATCACGGCCCTGGTCATCCCCCTCTCCTTCCTGATCGCCGCCATCGCCATGCGTAGGTTCGGGATCAGCGGCAACCTGATGAGCCTGGGAGCGCTAGATTTCGGCCTGATCGTGGACGGCGCGGTGGTGGTGATCGAGAACACCCTGGGGCGCCTTGCGCTGCGGCGTCAGAGCGAAGGCCGCGACCTGACCGCGGCCGAGCGCCTGTCCGTCGCGGTCGAGGCGGCCAAGGAGATGGCTCGTCCCGCCGCCTTCGGCCAGGCGATCATTCTTCTGGTCTACGCCCCGCTGCTGACCTTCGAAGGCGTCGAAGGAAAGATGTTCACGCCAATGGCCGCCACGGTGATGTTCGCCCTGGCCGGCGCCTTCCTGCTCTCCCTGACCCTGGTGCCGACCCTGACCGCCCTGGTGGTGCGCGAGCCCAAGGGTCACGACGAAACGAAAGCCATGAGGGCCGTCCGCACGGGCTTCGAGCCGGTGCTGCGCGCCGCCGTCGCTCGGCCGAAGGCGGTGGCCGGCGGCGCCGTCCTGGCGCTGATCCTTGGGCTCGTCGCCTTCTTCGCCTTGGGTCGTGAGTTCGCTCCGACGCTGGATGAGGGCGACCTCCTGGTCCAGGCCAGCCGGGTGCCCTCGATATCGCTGGAGGAAAGCCAAGCCATGCAGTTCGAGGTCGAAAAGGCGTTGTCGTCCCAGCCCGAAGTAGCCCTGGTCTTCACCCGCACCGGCACGGCCGAGATCGCCTCGGACCCGATGCCGCCCAGCGCCTCGGACACCTTCGTGATCCTCAAGCCCCGCAAGGATTGGCCGGATCCCAGCCTGCCGAAAGCCAAACTGGTCGAACGGATGGAAGGCGACCTGAGCAAGCTGATCGGCAACGCCTACGAGTTCACCCAGCCGATCCAGATGCGCTTCAATGAACTGATCGCCGGCGTGCGTTCGGACGTAGCGGTCAAGGTCTACGGCGACGACTTCGCGGCCATGAGCAAGACCGCCGACCAGGTCGCCGAGACCCTTCGCAAGACGCCCGGGGCGGCGGACGTGAAGGTCGAGCAGATCTCCGGCCAACCGACCATCACCGCCAGCGTCGACCGCACCGCGGCCGCAGCCCTGGGCGTCCATGCCAGCGACGCGGCCGATGCGCTGGAAATCGGCCTGGGCGGCCGCGAGGCCGGCCATATCCTGGAAGGCGACCGACGCTTCGACGTGGTCGTGCGCCTGGACGACGCCAAACGCGCCGACCCGGCCGCCATGGGCCAGCTCCCAGTTGTCTCGGAAAGCAGCGACGGCGCGCCATCGCTGGCCATCCCGCTATCCAGCATCGCCCGCTTCGACACGGCCGAGGGCCCCAACCAAGTCAGCCGCGAGAACGGCAAGCGGCGGATCGTGGTCCAGGCCAATGTGCGGGGCCGCGACCTGGGCGGCTTCGTTAAGGAGGCGCAGGCCGCCGTGGCCAAGGACGTCCCGCTACCGCCCGGCTCCTGGCTCGACTGGGGCGGTCAGTTCGAGAACCTGGAACGGGCCAGTGCGCGCTTAGGCCTCATCGTCCCGGTGGTGTTCCTGGTCATCGCGGTTCTGCTGTTCATGGCTCTGGGCTCCGCGACGGAGGCGGCGCTGGTCTTCGCCTGCGTGCCTCTGGCCCTGGTCGGCGGGGCGCTGGCTTTGCTTCTGCGAGGAATGCCGTTCTCGATCTCGGCGGCGGTCGGTTTTATCGCCGTCTCGGGCGTGGCGACCTTGAACGGTCTAGTCCTGATGCAGAGCATCAAACAGCGGATCGCGGGCGCGAGCGACGTGGCCACCGCCGTGATCGACGGTACGGTCGGCCGCCTCAGGGCGGTGCTGACGACGGCGCTGGTGGCGATCCTGGGCTTCATACCGATGGCGCTGGCCATCGGTCCCGGGGCCGAGGTCCAGAAACCCCTGGCGACGGTAGTGGTCGGCGGCCTGCTGACCTCCACCGCGCTGACGCTGCTGGTGTTGCCCAGCTTTTACGTCTGGCTGGCGAGACGGCGGATGGGGCTACCCCATTAATCGGCGGAAGCTGCCTTTCACGCCACTCCGGTCGCGAAATCGCCGAGAAGGGCAAAGCGGCGTGAAAGGCAGCGGCGCTGTCGCCGCTACTCCCACTCGATCGAGGCTGTAAGGCGCCCTGAACGGACATCTGGCGGGCGCCCGAACAGATATTCGGCTCCATACCGCATCCGAGCCTTACGACCGCTTCGGCACGAACATGCTAATGCAATTGACTCGCAATATTATCTAATATAGCGCCCTCGCCACGTTTCGTTCGGGGGTTTTTCATGCGTCGTTCTCTGCTGGCTGCTTGCTCTTTCGCGATCCTGGGCCTGGCCCACGCGGCCAGGGCCGAGGAGGTCAACGCCGCCGGCCCGCCGGTCGACGAGCAATCCACAGCCGTGGAAGCGGTCGTGGTCACGGGTGAGAAGACCTCGCGCTCGCTGCAGCAGACCGTCACCAGCGTCGCCGTGACGACGGCCGCGCGCATCGAGCGCGAGAACATCCAGACCTTCTACGACGTGGTCGCTCGCACAGCGAACATGAGCGAGACCTACGGCAAGACCGGCTTCACGATCCGGGGCGTCAGCAACATGAACGTCTCGGGCGGCGGCACCGGCGGTCTTGCGACGGTCTATGTCGATGGCGCGGCCCTGCCGCTCGAGGCCGTCTATGGCGGCCCGCTCGAGATGTGGGACATCGGCCAGGTCGAGGTGCTGCGGGGGCCGCAATCGACCCTGCAAGGCCGCAACTCCCTGGCGGGCGCGGTCGTCATCACCTCGGCCAACCCGACCTACACGCCCCAGTTTCGCGCGCGCGTGAACCTGGCCAGCGGGGACGAGCGCACTTTCGCGATCGCGGGCGGCGGGCCGATCGTCGCCGACCAACTGGCCTTCCGCGCCTCGGTCGAGAAGAAGGACAGCGACGGCTTCGTCTACAATCCGACGCTGAAGCGGGACATCGACGCGCTCGACAGCCTCAATATCCGGGGCAAGCTGCTGTTCACCCCGACCGCTCTGCCAGGCCTGAAGGCGACGCTGACCTACGCCCACAGCGATCGCGATGCGGGCTACCAGTTCACCTATGCGCGCATTGACACGCCCGACTACTACAAGCACCGCGTGGACCTGTCGGGCGATCCAAACCGCACCAAGACCAAGACCGATATCCTGACGGCCGACGTCGCTTACAAGTTCAACGACGTGCTGACCTTGAACGCGATCGCCTCGCTGAACACGGTCAAGACCCGGTCCGTCTATGACCTCGATTTCCAGCCGGTCCGGACTTCGTACGGCGCGCGCCGTACGAACACGGATACGGCCTCGCAGGAGTTGCGCCTGAACTATGACGGCGAGCGCCTGAAGGGCCTGATCGGCCTCTATCACGCCAAGCGCGACGCCCAGGACCTGACCGCCAGCCAGGTCAATGTCGCCTTCCCGCGGGCGACCCTCGTCAGCACCCTGACCTCGACCCTGCTGGCCAGCGTGCCCAGCCCGACCGCAGCCCAGCAGGCGGCCGCCGCGGCCCAGGCGAACGCCTTCGCCAATCTCTACATCGCGGCCCTGCCGGTCATCCCGGTGGACTATTCGGGCGATCAGCCCTCGGTGATCGACACCAGCGCCATCTTCGCCGACGCCAGCTTAGCTCTGACCGACAAACTGAGCCTGCTGGGCGGCTTCCGCTACGACCACGAGAAGAACACCAGCAGCAGCAGCCAGGTCGCCAGATTCACGGGGACCTATCCCACGGCCTCGGCCTTCGGCGCGTACGCTCCCTATGTGACCCTGGTGAACGCTTTCGTCGCCAACATGGTGGCCCAGGCGGGGTCCACCGCGCCGCAGGACACCCGCAAGTTCAACGCCTTCCTGCCGAAGGTCGGGGTCAAGTACGAGTGGACGCCGGATATCAACACAAGCCTCGTCGCCCAGCGCGGCTACCGTTCGGGCGGCTCGACGGTGAACATCGCCCGCTCGACCGTCGCGGCCTACGACCCCGAGTACACCTGGAACTACGAAGCCTCGCTGCGCACCGCCTGGCTGGACGGGACGCTGACGGTCAACGCCAACGCCTTCTATGTCGACTGGAAGGACCAGCAGGTGACGGTGAACCTTGGCATCAACAGCTACGACTACGAGGTCCGCAACGCCGGCAAGTCGCACCTCTACGGCTTCGAACTGGAGGTCGCCCAGCGCGTCACCGAGGCGCTGTCGTGGTATGCCTCCCTGGGTCAGACCAAGACCAAGTTCGACGACTTCACGATCACGTCCGGCGTCGACACGCGCGACCTGGCGGGATCGGAGTTCCCCTACGCGCCGCATTGGACGGTGGCGATGGGCGGTGACTATCGCTGGTCCAACGGCCTGATCGCGCACCTGGACGGCGCCTATCGGTCGCGCAGCTATTCGTCGGCGGGCCTGCAGCAGGCCCAGGACGATGTCGTCAAGGACCGCGTCGTGTTCAACGGCCGCTTCGGCTACGAGCGCGCGCATTGGGGCGCCTACATCTATGGCAAGAACCTGCTGAACGCGACCTACGCTCAGTACACCCGCGCGGACGTGGGCGTGGCGATGCTGAGCGAGCCCCGGATCCTGGGCCTGACCCTGGAGACCCGCTGGTGAGCGCGATCTGGGTTCTGGTCCTCACACCGCTGCCCGTCGCCGGCGCGACCTTGCTGAAACGGGCCTGGGAGGGGCCAGGCCCTCGACGCCCCTGGCTGATCCTGGGCGGGTGGAGCCTGCTGGTCCTGGCGATCGGCGCCTCGGTTCCGCTGATGGGCCCCGCGCGCGGCCCCGCCGCCGTCCTGGCGGTCGGCTCCCTGGCGGCGCTCGCCTTCGTGGCGATCGGCGTCGAGCGTCGGAACGCTCGAAAGAAGGCCGCGCGCGAGCTGGCGCCCGAACCTTCGGACCGCCGGCGCGTCGCCTGGCGCGGCTGGCTGCGCGGCTTCCTGGCCGGTCCGCTCGCGGGCGTGGCCGCGCTGGGCTGCGGCCTCGCTGTGGCGATCTGCGCCCCGGGCCAGATCCAGAGCCGGATGGTCATCGGCGGACTGATCGTCCCCTTTCTCTGGGCTGGCGGCATGGCCTGGACGCTTTCCGACGACAAGATCCTACGGGCCTTCGCGGTCCTCGCCAGCGTCGCGACCCTGACCCTGGGCGCGGCCTTCCTGAAGGGCGCGCTGTGATGGACGCTTCCCCCGACAAGATCGCACCTAAGACATCCAAGGCTGTGGGCGCGCCGATCTGGCCGAAGATCCCGGCGGATTTCGTGCGCGCCATGCTGGCCGGTCACTCGGCGCTGGGCCTGGCGTTCGCGGCCTTGATCTATCTCGTCTGCTTCTCGGGATCGGTGGCCGTGTTCACCCAGGAGTTCGGCCGTTGGGAGCAGCCTGCGGGACCAGTCCTAAGCTCGGTTTCGCCGAACGCGGTGGACGCCGCCGTCAAGGCGACACTGGCCGAGATCCCGCAGCCCCACGATCTGCTTGTGCGCCTGCCGACGCCCGACCAGCCTCGCTTGAGCATCCACGGCGAAGACGCCAGCGGTCGCGAGCACACCTATGTCGCCGACCAGGCCGGGCGGCTGGTCGGCGAGGCGCGGACGCCATGGACCGAGTTCCAGGCCGAGCTCCATACGGTGCTGCACCTGCCGCGCGCCTGGGGCGGGTTCGTGGTCGGGCTGACGGGCGTGGCGCTGTTGTCCTCCCTGATCTCGGGCGTGCTGTCCCATCCCCGGGTGTTCAAGGACGCCTTCGCCTTGCGTTGGGGCGGCTCCAAGCGCCTGCAGGAGGCTGATCTCCACAATCGGATTTCGGTCTGGGGCCTGCCGTTCCATCTCGCCGTGTCGTTGACCGGCGCCTTCCTGGGCCTGACGACGATCATTGTCGGCGTCCTAGCCTTGGCCACCTTCAAGGGCGACGCCAGCAAGGCGTACGCACTGTTCCAAGGGCCGACCGTCAAGGACGATCCGCGTCCCGCGGCCAAGGTCATCGACGTCCGTTCGGGCCTCGACGCCGTCGCCGCCCGCTACCCGGACGCGCGACCGACCTACATTTATGTCGAGCATCCCGGCGAGCGCGGTCAGCACGCCATCATCAATCTCGCCACCGACGGACGCCTGTCGCGCGGCGAGACCGTGGTGGTCGACGGCGAAGGTCGAATTCTGGGCGAGGTCGGATATGAGAGCGGCTCATTGGGCTTCCGCGTGCTCTCGGCCATGACCCCGCTACATTTCGGCTGGTTCGGCGGCTGGCCGGTCAAGGTCGCCTACTTCCTGCTGGGCCTGGGCTTGACCGCGGTGACCTCGAGCGGCGTCGCCATCTGGCTGGCGCGGCGTCGCGACAAGGGCCGGCCGGCGCCGCGGTGGGAACGCCTCTGGGTCGCCTTCGCGTGGAGCCAGCCCCTGGCCTATGCCTTCTCGGCTCTGGTCAGCCAGCTGTCCCCCACCCCCGCTCCGGTGGCCGCGTGGGGCCTCGCCACCCTTATGGCATGCGGCTCGGCCGCCATCGGTACGCCAGCCCGCATATCAAAAGGACTTCGCCTGATCAGCGCCGCTCTTCTCGCCTCGGTCGCCATGGCGCATGGGGCGTCGCAAGCTGGCGTGATGGCCGATCCGGCCGGCTGGGGCGTCGACGCGGCGCTAATTGGGACCGCGCTGTTGCTGGCGCTAACAACCCTGCCCCGACGGTCGACCGCTGGCCAACACCAGCGCTGATTGTCGATCGGCCTCGCGCAAGCTTCAGCCCATCTCGACATATATCGCGAGCTCTTCGAGCGCGCCCGTTGAGAGCGCGACCTTGAGGTGATCCAGGAAAGCTGAACCCCGCGCGCCCAACAATCGCCGGGAGGCGACCTCGCTCCAAGAGACCAGGCGGCCCGCCTCCGGACCGTGACTGACCAGCGAGACGCGCGCCGAGTATGCGGCGCCAGGCGCTGCTGGCGCTGAGACACGACCAGCTCGCGGCCATGGTCGCGCTCCACACCGCGCTCGGCGGCGGCGTGGAGCCGACAAAGCGATCGCGAACCGCCGGACTCGAAGCCCCGGAACGACGATCCACACACGCCACCGACGCCCTCACGGGTCCTCGCCGATTTCGCGGGGCGTGGAACCTCGAACCTGTTAGACGGTCGGCACCGTCCCACCATCTATGACGAACTCCGCGCCGTGGATCGCGGCGGCGCGATCCGAGGCCAGATAGGCGATGACATCGGCGACCTCGAAGGGTTCAGCCCCGCGACCGATCGAAATTCCGCCAAGGCCCCGCAAGACGAGCTGACGCGCGTCCTCGATCGTTCCGCCGTTGGCATCCTGGAGACGCTTGAGAAATACCCCCGCCGACTCGGTCATGATCCACCCCGGCGAGACGACGTTGACCCGCACGCCCTTCGGACCCAGTTCCTTGGAAATCGACTTGCTGTAGGTCCTGAGCGCGGCCTTGGCGGCGGCGTAGGCCGTGGTCGCTTCGGGAAGCGGCAGGACCGACTGGATGGAGGTGACGTGCACCACCGCGCCGGCGCCGCGCTCGATCATCTGCGGGATCAGCAGGCGATCGAGACGCACCGCGGCCAGCAGGTTTAGATTCAGCTCGGAGAGCCAGTCGTCGTCCGTCAGGGCGACGAAACCGCCGCCCGGCGCGGTCGAGCCGCCCATGACGTGGGCGAGGATGTCGATGCCGCCCAGACGCTCGAGCGCCGCCTTGGCGAAGCTTTCCCCGCCCTCGGCCGTCGTCAGGTCCGCTTGGACGAACTCGACGCCGTCAATGGGCTCCAGGCTCCCGCGGGCGGCGGTGACCACGCGGGCGCCGCCGGCCAGGAAACGGTCGACGGTGGCGCGGCCCAGGCCCTTCGAGCCGCCGCTGATGAGGACGCGCTTGCCGGCGAATTCGGTCGGATCAGCCCTGAGGGTCATGCCGTGATCTCCAGGGCTTTGATCGCGTCGTCTTCGAGCGTGAAACGGTAGGTGAAGCGGATCGGGCTACCCTTGAAGTCGCCATGAGCGGGGCCTTCGACGACGACCTGGTCGTCCTCGCGCCGGACGGTGTCCGGCGTGAAGATCGCCTTCACGGGGACCACGGCCTCTTCAAACAACCCCTTGATTTCGGCGCGTCCCCGAAAGACGGCGCCATTATCGCGAAGGACAGCGTCGGCCGCGAACGGTTGCAGCATGGCGGCGATGTCCAGGCGGGCGTTCGCCGCCACGTACGCGGCGATCGGGGATGGAAGGTCGAGAGGCATCGCTTCGGTCCTAATTACTGCGGTCGTGGCCGGGATGGCTGCGAGCGCGCTCGCCAACCAAGGTAGCGATGGACAGGCGAACGATAATCAGGACAATCTGGGATGCTTCATCACGAAATACGGGACAATTGCCGTGCACAGTCTGACGGAATTGGACGCCGTTCTAATGGTCGCCCGGCACGGCAAGTTCCGTAAAGCTGCGCTCGAGCTTGGGGTTTCAACGACCGCCCTCAGCAACGCGGTCGGAAAGCTGGAGCGCACGCTCGGCGTACGGCTGTTCAACCGCACGACGCGAAGCGTCTCCCTGACCGAGGCGGGCCGGCGGTTCGTTGCGCAGGTCGCGCCCGCCGTGAGTGACATACGTGAGGCGATGGAGGTCGCGCGCGCTCAACAGGCCACGCCGTCGGGCACATTGCGCATCAACGCCTTCCCGACGGCGGCCCGGGAAATCTTCTCCTGGCTCGTGCTACCGTTTATGCGCTCGCACCCTCAGGTTCACATCGACATCGTCACCGAGGGCCGCTTGGTGGATATCGTCGCGGGCGGCTTCGACCTTGGAGTCCGGAGCGCAGACCTTGTGCCAGCCGACATGATCGCGCTTCCGTTGGGTAGCGGACGGCGCAATGTTGTGGTGGCTTCTCCGAGCTATCTGAAGTCGCATGGGACGCCGATGGTCCCCCAGGACCTCGCCGCTCATTCCTGTCTGCGCGTCCGACTTCCCAATGGCGCGATCTATCGCTGGCCGTTCGAGAAAGACGGGCAATCGGTCCATATCGACGTCGAAGGCGTCATCACCCTGGACGAAGCCAGCCTTGCCCGTACGGCGGCCCTGGCTTCCGTCGGGCTCACCCTGGCGATGGAGTCCGACGTGCGGGGCGACATCGAGGCTGGCCGCCTTGTACGCGTGCTCGAGGATTGGACGCCTACCCTCTCGCCCTTGAGTCTCTACTATCCGAGCCGCCGCAACCCGACCGCCGCCTTCAAGGCGTTTATCGACTTCGCGCGGCGGCACAACGGCGCGGGCGACGCCGTGAGCGCTTCGATAGGTTGAGACGCGCCAGGCGCCCGCTTTACAGGTTACGGCGAGCGGGCTTCCTGTAGATCACGAGGCTTGGAGAAGGCGCACGGTGTTCGCCGGACACAAACGCGAGAGGCGGACGACGGACGAAGATCCGGCGAATATGCTACCGCTACCCCACGCGATCATGATTGTGAGCCCCTCTAGGGCGGGCCCGACAGATCGACGACCTCGCCGTCTTCCTTGGTGAAACTGGATGGGAGGCGATCGAGCAGATCGAACACAACCTCAGACGGCCGGCAGAGCTTGACGCCGCGCTGCGTGACGACCAGCGGCCGATTGACCAGGATCGGATGGGCGACCATCGCGTCGAGGATTTCCGCCTCGCTGACGTCATCGGCCGTCAGGCCAAGCTCTTCGGCGGGCGCGCCGCGCGTGCGCATCAATTGACGGAAGGTCAGGCCGGCCGCGCTGGCCAGGTCGCGCAACTGGTCGTGGGTCCAGCCGGTCTGCAGGTATTCGATGACCGTCGGCTCGTAACCAGCGGCTCGGATCATGGCGAGGACGTTGCGAGACGTGCCGCAGCTGGGGTTGTGGTAGATCACCACCGGGAAATCAGGGGCGCACATGGGTCACCGTCTTAAGCTTTGAAGGCTGTGTCGCCGCGCGCGGCGGCGACCTTGCGTACGGCCTGGCCGCGCTCGTACCAGGGCTTGGAGGCGTTCACGATCGCCACGATCGAGAGCATCACCGGCACCTCGATCAGCACGCCGACCACGGTGGCCAGGGCCGCGCCCGACTGGAAGCCGAATAGGCTGATGGCGGCCGCCACCGCCAACTCGAAGAAGTTGCTGGCGCCGATCAGGGCCGAGGGCCCGGCCACGCAATGGGCCTCGCCGCTCACGCGGTTGAGCAGATAGGCCAGGCCCGAATTGACATAGACCTGGATCAGGATCGGCACGGCCAGCAGGGCGATGACCAGCGGCTGCTTGAGGATCTGCTCGCCCTGGAAGCCAAACAGCATGACCAGGGTCGCCAGCAGCGCCACGATCGACAGCGGCTGCAACACCGACAGGAAGCGGCTCAAGGCCGCCTCACCCTTGGCCAGCAGCGCCTTGCGGATCAGCTGAGCCGCCACGACTGGCGCGACGATGTAGAGCCCGACCGACAGGGTCAGGGTCGACCAGGGCACGGTGATGGCTGAAAGGCCCAGTAGCAGACCGACAATCGGCGCGAAGGCTACGATCATGATGGTGTCGTTCAGAGCAACTTGGCTGAGGGTGAAGTTCGGCTCGCCCTTGGTCAGGTTGCTCCAGACAAAGACCATGGCCGTGCACGGCGCGGCGGCCAGCAGGATCAGGCCGGCGATGTAGCTATCGATCTGATCGGCCGGCAGGTAGGGCCGAAAGAGCTGGCTGATGAAGATCCAGCCCAGCAGCGCCATCCCGAACGGCTTGACCAGCCAGTTGATCAGCAGGGTCACCGAGATCCCGCGCCAATGGCGCGCGACCTGCCCCAAGGCCGCGAAATCGACCTTGATCAGCATAGGGATGATCATCAGCCAGATCAGGGCCGCCATCGGCAGGTTGACCTTGGCGATCTCGGCCGCGGCGATCAGGCGGAAGGCCGGCGCGAAGACATGGCCAAGCGCGACGCCGGCGACGATGCAAAGCCCCACCCACACGGTGAGGTAGCGTTCAAAGATGGACATCCAGGATCCTGATCGGGCGGCGGAGAACTAGGCGGCGCTCTCGTCCGGCGCGATCGACTTGCCGATCTCGTCGAGACGCTTTTGCAGCGACAACCGGTCGAGCGAGGCCATCGGCAAGGCGCAGAAGAGCGTGATGCGGCTATTGAGCTGGCGGTAGGCCTCGGCGAAGGCCAGGGCGATCTCGGCTTCGGAACCGACGGCGTCGCCCGGGTTGGGGATCCCCCAGTGAGCGCTCATCGGCTGGCCCGGCCAGATCGGGCAGACCTCGCCCGCGGCGTTGTCGCAGACGGTGAACACGAAATCGAGGTCGGGGGCGTCCGGGTTGGTCTCCAGCGAGAACTCGTCCCATCCCTTGGAGCGCAGCTCATGGGTCTTGTAGTTGAGGCGCTGCAGGAGGCTGATAGCGTGGGGATTGACCTCGCCGCTCGGCATCGAGCCGGCGGAATAGGCGACGAAGCGCCCCGCCCCGGCCCGGTTCATGATGCACTCAGCCAGGATCGATCGCGCCGAATTGTGGGTGCAGAGAAAAAGCACGTTGTAGGGACGGGTCTGGGCGGTCATGGCGTCGTCTCCAGGGGCGCAAGGCAGGTCCCGTCGCAGTCGGCGGCGCGGGCCAGGATATCGCCGAGCGGTGCGCAAACCTCCGGGGTGCCACCGCAACAGTCGTCCATCAGAAAGGCCAAAAGCTCCGTCATCGCCCCATAGCGGGCGGAGTAGATGATCGAGCGCCCCTCGCGCCGGGAGTCGATCAGCCCGGCGTGGCTGAGGATGTTGAGGCCCGACGACAGAGTGTTGGGCAGGATGCCCGTGGTGCGGGCGATCTCGCCGGCGGCCATACCGCCCCGCCCCGTCCTGACCAGCAGGCGGAAGATGGCCAAGCGTCCTTCGTGAGCCAAGGCGCTGAGCGCGGTGACGGCGGCTTTTGATTCCATATTTCCATCATACTCGAATGATAAGAAAGTTCAATGACGCCCATCTGGATCGAGCCGCAGCTGAGCGGAAGGATCATCCCGGCGCGGGGCTTGGCCTTGACGGCCATGTGGGCCGACCGCGACAGGGCCTGGCCTTTACCTATCGTCCTACGCGCTCGCGCTGCCTGCCGCGCTCCGGCGCCGGTGCTCTTGGACAGCGGGCGCGGCGATCCCCACCGAAAAACGCGGCAGGGCGACCCCATTTTCTGGATTGCGCGGCGGACGGACGTTTACCCGCTCACAGGGCGATCGGCACGGCGGCGGTGAACTTCTTGGGAGATTTGCCCCACCACGCATCTCCGAGATGGAAGTGAGGGGCGAATTCCCGCGACGATATGATCTCATGAACCGCCGTGTCGCTTGGATCCGGCGGAAGTGGAAGCGTGGCTCGAGGAACAACGGCGCGTATCGCCAACAGGCCAGGCGTCTAAGGCCCTAGCCCTAGACGTCCGAAGGCGAATGACCTGACCTGCCCGAAGCCCCGACAACTAAGCGACCTGCACCTTGCCCGGAGAGATCGTTCAAATCATCGCGGCCGTCCATGCCCCAGGACCTCCATCCGCATCACCTGTACGCCGCCTTCGGCGAGCGCCGGCAGTTTATCGAACCAGTCCTTGACGTAGGGCATGGCGTTGTGGGCCTCGAAGTCCGCTTGCGTCGCAAAGACCTCGTAGAAGATAAAGTGGCCCGGCCTGGCCCGATCTTCCTGCAGGAAATAGACGAGATTCTTGGGGTCGCCGCGGACCAGATCGACCAACGGCAGCGTCACCTCGCGCAGCGCCGCCTCCTGGCCGGGCTTGGCCTGAACATGGGCGACGATCGAATAGGCGCCGGCGGGGATTTGTTCGTAGCGCACGCCAAACCGTTCGCGGGCCAGGGTCGGTGCGGCTGAGACGCCTGCGGCCGCAAAGGCGGCCAGGGCCAGCAGGGCGGTGAAGGTCTTACGCATCAGGGTCTCTCCTCTGTAGGGTTCTTGAGCAAGAAGGGGGTGGGCTTGGCTCCGCTCCCTTAACGGGTGGCGCGTTGGCGGGCGGCGAGAGTGTTGGCGAAGCGCTGCTTCACCGGTCCGATCGCTTTGACGAACTCCAGCTGCTCGCCTTCGGGGCCCTTGCAGTAGATGAGCTCCCAGCCGTCCGACGGCGCCACGGTCACCTTGTTGGTGTTGGCGCTCTGCGGGGCCGCGCGGCGCTCGGCCTCGGTGTTGACCCGGATGATGCGGTTGGCCCGCACCTGCATCATGCCCCGGCGCGCGGACTCCGCTTCCAGGTCGGTGATGAACTTGTTGAAGTCGACGTCGTCGCGGATGTGGAAGCAGATGTGCATCATCCGCGGGAAGGCCGGGCTCATGTGCTGCACCGGCTCGGCGAAGGCCCTCGGCCCGCCCATCGGCTGATCGGCGTCGCGGTACTGCAGAAGCTCGATCACCACGTTGTCGAACTGAATGAAGCGGACGTCCAGCCGCTGGGCGCCATCGCGCAGGTCGGGCACGCCGATGGTGCGTGGATTGACGCCCAGTTCGTTGGCTCGGATGTCCTGATCGGCCAGCAAGGTGTTGTGGACTATGTCGCCCTGAAAGTCGCCGTGGCGGAACACCTCCGTGCCGCCCAGAACCTCGGTGTAGAATTCGTAGGCCCGCTCCATGTTTTGGACGGTCAGGCCGAAGTGCTGCACGCCCTGCAGCCGGGCCCCGAGGGGGCCGGCGTTGCGAGCGGCGGGCGACATCCCGTTGACGCCCTGGCCGCTGACGGCTTGGGCTGACGCCGGAGCGGCGAGAGCCGTTCCGGCGGCGGCCATGACGGCGCCGGCTGTTCGCAGCATGTCGCGGCGCCCCGGATCTGCCGCCTCGTTCTCTTGGGATTTACGCATGGTCTTTCTCCTTTTTCGTGGTGTAAGCGCCCGGTTTCGGGACGCGGGGAACCCTCCGGCCGGGACGAGGTCCCGGCCGTCGAGCGGCGACTTGAACTAAAGGGCTGGGGTCAGCGCGGGACGGGCAGCGGAGCGGCCGGGTTGACCAGACCGACCTCACGCAGCTCGCGCCAGAAGTCGGCCGGGACGTGTTCGTTCAAGGCGGCGCGATCCTCGGCGATCCGGCTGGGCTGGCTGGCGCCCGGGATGACCGCCGCAACGGCCGGATTGGCCAGGGCGAACTGCAGGCCCGCCGCCTTCATGCTGACGCCGTATCGGTCGGCGATCGCCTTGATGCGGGCCACCTTGTCGAGGATCGCCGGGGTCGCGGGGGCGTATTCGAAGTTCGGCCCGCCCACCAGCGCGCCGGAGCTGTAGGGGCCGCCCACAATGATGCCCAGCCCGCGTTCGGCGACCTTGGGCGTCAGGCGCTGCAGGGCGCGGTCGTGATCGAGCAGCGTATAGCGGCCTGCCAGCAGGAAGGCGTCCGGCCGGGGTTCGTCCAAGTCGAGCAGCAGCTCGATCGGTTCGACCCGATTGACGCCCAGGCCCCAGGCCTTGATCACGCCCTCGTCGCGCATCCGATCCAGCGCCTTGAACGCGCCCCTGCGGGCCGTCTCGAAGACGCCTAGCCAGGCGTCGCCGTAGAAGTCCTGGGCCACGTCGTGGACGAAGGCGATGTCGATGCGATCGGTCCCGAGGCGCTTGAGGCTGTCCTCGATAGAGCGATAGGCCGCGTCCTCGGAATAATCGTTGACGATCTTGTTCGGGCGACCGTGCTCGAAGACGCCGCCCTTCTCACCCAGGTCGCGGGCGCTGACGTCCTCGACCTCGTCCAGGATCACCCGGCCGACCTTGGTGCTGATCACGTATTCGTCGCGCGGCTTGCCGGCCAGGGCCCGCCCCATGCGGATCTCGGCCAGACCCGCGCCATAGAAAGGGGCGTTGTCGTAGTAGCGAACACCGTCGTTCCAGGCGGCGTCGACCGTGGCCAGGGCCTCGTCTTCGGGGATGTCACGGAACATGTTGCCCAGCGGCGCGGCGCCGAAGCCGAGCTGACCAGGAAGGAGGGTCTTGAGCGTCATCGTCTCAACCTCTCATCTCATGCCGCGCCGGGTGGGGAGCGGCGCCGATCGCTTTGCCTTTTTCCGCTGACCGGATCATCGCCTCCTCGATCACGGAGGCGACGACGCCCGGCTGGGAGACATGGACGGCGTGGCTGGCGGCGACGTCGCGCACGGTCGCCCCGGCTCGCTTGGCCATCATGCGCTGGGCGGGCGGTGGAATGATGTGATCGTCCTTGGCGATCAGGTACCAGCTGGGCTTCACGCGCCAAGCTGGAGCGGTGATCTGGCCCTCCAGGGCCTTCGCGCCCCAGGGTTGCTGCGAGTCGGCCATGAAGCGCGCGACTTCGGGCGCCACGTCAGCGGCGAAGGCGGCGGAGAACTTGGTTCGATCCAGCAGTAGCAGCCCGTCGACCGGCGGCAGGATCGGCAACGCAGGCGTACCCGGCGGCGCATTCGCCACGAGCGAGGAAACGGACTCGCCCCGGTCCGGCGCGAAGGCGGCGACATAGACAAGCGCCGACACCTTGGGATCGGACCCGGCCTCGGTGATGACCACGCCGCCGTAGGAATGGCCGACGAGCACCACCCTCCCCTCGGCCGCCGCGATCGCGCGCCGAGTGGCCGCGACGTCTTCCGCGAGCGAGGTGGTGGGATTTTGGACGACGACGACCTTGTATCCGTCCCGGCTCAGGATCCGATAGACGTCGGCCCAGCCGGAACCATCGACAAAAGCGCCGTGAACCAGGACGATCGTCCCCGGCTTGTCTCCCGGATCGGCGATGGCGGGAACGGCCGCTGCGGTGGCTCCGGCGGCGAGAACCGCGACCAGAAACAACCGATTGATCGGCAGCAAGCGCATCACTGTTCTCCTGAATGCTGATGGCGACGGATTTCAGTTGGCGTCGCGATCCAGTTCCCGTGGAAACCGGGCGGAACGATGTGCGGCAAACGAATGCTGGCGACGGGGTCGCTCGTGAAGCCTCGCGCATCAAGGATCACGAGGTCGGTCGTTCGCGAGCCGGCGTCGATGACGAACCCGATCAGCCAGCCCTCGTCCTCGCCCGCCTGAGGATGAGCCGGCACGAAGATGAATTCGCAGGGGTGTCGGCCTGGCCCGAAGTCGCGCGCTTCGCGGGTCCCTTCCACGAGGTCGTGCTTGAACAGGCCGTTCCCCAGGAAGGGGTCCGTCAGCGCCATAGTGTAGGCGTAACGATAAGGCTGCCCCAGCCGTCGCTCGTCCTGGCGAGGAAATTCCTGCGGCGTGGAATCGATGACGACCCGCTGAACCGTCCCGGTCTCGGGATTGAGGATCCAGCGCTCGAAGGCGCATCGCTCGGAGTCTGGCCCAGAGGTACGTCGCCAGAACATTCTGTCATGAACGATGACGTCCAGGATCACCGCGCCATCCGCCGCCTCGTAGGCGTTGACCGCGTGGAAGATGAAGCAGGGATCGACCACAAGCCAGGTGATGGCCTTGGCCTTTCCCTCTCGCGGCAACAACCCGATCCGGGCGACGTGCGCCTCGTTCCAACGGTACGGGAAATGATGCCCTGTGATCGCAGCAGTCAGCGAAAAGGTGACAGGCAGATCAAGAATGATCGCGAAGCGCTTGGTGAAGGCGAAGTCGTGGATCATCGGCCCTTGCTGAACCGGGATACGCATCTCGCGGCGGAGCTTGCCCTCGGGACTGAGAACGACGAAACGAAGCGTGCGCCACTTGCTGGCGTCGTAGCAGACGCCCAACATCTCGCCCGTCAGGGGGTCGACATGGGGATGGGCGGTGAAGCCGCCTCGGAGCGTGTCGTCGAAGTCGGTGTAGCGCAGCGTCTCGAGCGTATCGCCGATCTCGACCGGCGTGCTGCCCGCCTCCACCAGTCCCAGGGTCTTGCCGGCGAAGGCGACGACGTTGGTGTTCACCGTATCGAAGAGGTGGCGGGGGCCTGGGGTGCGTGGTTCGTCCAGCGCCTTGACCACGGCGTCCGAGCGAATCCACCGGTTGCGATACCAAAGCGCGCGACCGTTCTCCAGACGAACGCCTTGAACCATGCCGTCGCCGGCGAACCAATGGTGCTTCTCCGGATTGGGCGCTATCGGGTTGGGCCCCATGCGCAAGTAGCGGCCCGAGAGCGCCGCGGGGATTGCGCCCGTGACGGGCAGATCCTTCAGCGTCAGCTCCTCCGTCATGGGAGCGTGGAGGCCCGTGAGATACGGATTGACCGGCGCGACCCTGGCCGTGCCGCCGGCTTCGGTGAAAAGCATTTCCGTCTCCCCTTGCCTGGCTGAATTCGGGCGCCCAGCCCGGCCGGAGCCGGGTCATGGGACGCCATGATCCTCAACTGGCCCGTCGCGCCGTTCCTGAGCATGGCCTTATGCGAACGATGCGTCGGGTCCGACGGGCTGGCGAGTTAAATGGGGTTAAGCGCCCGCGCGTCGAGCAGAGGCGGACCGCCTCTTAACCCCACTTAACTTCGGGGCGGCCGCCAATCGCGCTAACCGGCGGGCGACAGCAACTTCACGGGTGTTCGGTGAGATGAACCGCTCTTCGGGTTCGATTTGGGCGATCGGCCTCGCGATCGCCGCCGCGCTAACGGCCTCCACGCTCGCGCATGCCGCCGACGTTGTTTCGACGAGCCAGATCGTGCGCGCTTGCTCGGCCGAGGAAGGTCGCGAACCGCCGGCCGTGTCCGGCATCGACATCCAGACCATGCCCGCCGCCCCTGGCGACCTGCCGTTCATCCAGGTGACCAATCGCCGGAGCGGCGCCACGGTGCGGATCTATCATCAACCGGCATTGCTCGGGGTCGCGCGGGCGCGGGCCGCCTGTTTTGGTGGGCTGACGGCGCTGCTCCAACCTATCATTCCCGATCCACGCCAAGGCGTGCCGTGGGCGCCGATCGTCCTCACCCGCGATCGGAGCTACGTGCCGCCGCGCAGCGAGGCCGAGCATCGCTGGATCGTCCCCGGCTTCAGCGGTTCGTGGGACGCCAATGCGACATCGTTCCTCGTCTTGGTCATGCCGCATGAGGAGACCCACAACAGTCAGATCGCGCTGCGCGCGACGCGGCTGCCACGCTGGTTCCAGGAAGGCCACGCAGAATGGGCGGGCCTGCAGGTCACCGAGGTCGTTCGTCCGGATCTGGCCACGGCCCAGCGTCGGGCGCACGACAAGGCCCGGATCGAACGGCCCGAAGCCCATCTCGGCGCCTGGGGCGGCAGAAAGGTCAAGCCCGAGGCGATTGATCGGCAGATCTCGCCCGCGGACCGGGAACGTCGCCGACGCGAGCCGGATTGGTCCCCGCCCGGCCCGTTCTCGTTCGGCCCCGGCGATTTCATCGAGGACAACGACAATGAGGCGGGCCGCTACGCGGCGGCGCTGGCTCTATTCGACGGACTGGAACAGCGCCACGGCCGCGCGGCGGTTCAGACCTGGGCGACGGCGGTGCTCGAGAACACCGACAACAAGGCCATTGTCCCCCTCGCCAAGAACATTCTGGGCGAAGATATCGCGCCCCTGCTGCGCTGATCGTCTAACGTCGACATCATGAATGATCGGGCGGGCGATCCGACGACCGTTTCGGCGGCGTCGCCAATGTCGACGACGGCGGCATGGTCCGCCGTCGCGCTCCTGTGTGTTGCTTTGCTGCTGTCGTACACCGACCGGCTCATCATCAATCTGGTGGTCGACCCGATCCGCGCGGATCTCGGCCTGACGGATTTGGAGATCAGCCTGCTGCAAGGCGCCGGGTTCGCGGTCATCTTCGCTCTGGCTGGTCTGCCCAGCGGCCGACTGGCGGATCGGGTCAATCGGCGCAATCTGATCACGGCTGGACTATCGCTCTGGTCGGTCGCGACCATCTTCTGCGGCCTCGCGGTCGACTTCTGGACCTTCCTGCTGGCGCGCGTCGCTGTGGGACTGGGCGAAGCCATGTTGGTGCCCGCGGCGTCCTCTCTCATCATCGACAGCTTCTCGCCGAGACGCCGGGGGCTGGCGCTCGGGACGTTTTCGCTCGGAGCCACGTTCGGCGCCGGATCTTCGTTGTTCATCGGCGGGGTTGTGCTGGGGTGGATCGAGGCTGGCCGCTTCGCGGCGACGCCCGGCCTCGCCGCGCTCGAACCCTGGCGCCAGTTGATGGTCCTGGCGGGGCTGCCAGGTCTGGCGCTGGTTCCCCTCCTGCTTCTAGTCCGCGAGCCCGCGCGCCGTCACAGCGCGGGACTGGTCGCGATCTCCGCCGTGCTCGCCCGACTGATCTCCGACAACGCGACGGTGCTGCGCATCTGCCTCGTAAAAGGCGCGCTGGGCGTCGGTGACTATGCGCTTATCGCCTGGCTGCCGACCTTGCTCCAGCGCAGCCACGGCATGACGCCCCTCCAGGCCGGTGGGCTGGTGGGCCTGTCCCTGACCGTCAGCGGCGTTATCGCGTCCGTGGCCGGCGGCGCTCTGTCCGACCGTTTCGCCCAGCACTGGGGCGTCCGGTCGCGCGCGGCGCTGCTGCTGGGCGCCTATCTGCTCGCCCTCATCGGCGCCTTGCTCTTCCTGCTGGCCCAGACCGGCCAGCAGACGGCGCTGGCCTTCGCGATCTGGGCGCTAGGGTCGGTCAGCGGCTATGTGATCGGCCATGTCGTGATGCAGGAGAGCGTTCCGAACGAGATGCGCGCGACGACGGTTGCGCTGTCACTGGCGGTCACCGCCCTGGTCGGCATCAGTCTTGGCCCCACGCTTGTGCCCCTGGTCGCCGAGCATGGCTTCGGCGGCGAAAAGGGGTCGCTTCAGGCGGCGATGGGAACGATTAGCCTCGGCGCCGCTCTACTCGCCCTCGTGGTGATCTGGCGCCCCGCCAGCGCGCGCCTCACCGAGCTCCGAAAGCGATCGAGCGGCTGATCAATCGTGACGGGGTCACACCCGCGGCCTGGTGTCGACCAGAGCTCGGGCGCGACGAAGGTCGCCGCTGTCGAAGCCTTCGGTGAAACGCTCCAGCGCCATGGCCAGCGTCGCTTCGGCTTCGTCATCGCCGCCGCGCGATCGCCAAAACGCCACCAGGGTCGCGGCCGACCGGAGCTCCCATGACAGGGCGCCGTCGCGGCGGGCCAGCGCGATGGAGCGAAGATAACATTCCACCGCCTGGTCCGCCTGAGCCGCGCTGCCTCGGCGGAGGACATTGCCTTTGATACGCAACATCTCCGGGATGCCGACCACTTGGCCGTTGGCTTCCGAAACAGCCATCGCCTCATCGATAGCGGCAAGGCCGCTTCGGAGATCGACCTGCCGGGCCAGCGCCTCGCCGTAGTTGGTCAGGTAGTTCGGATAGCGCATGCGAAACCCGCTCTCGCGAACGACCGCGAGCGTCTGGCGATAGCTTTCGAGGTCTATCGGCCGGTCGAGGTAGAGATCCAGGCGCGCACGCACGCAGGCGGCCATGGCGGACCAGATCACCAGCCCGTGTCGTTCGGCATGTCTTAGAGCACGGCTCAGCACGCTCTGGGCCGCGACGTAGTCCCGCACATAGAGGGCGACGGGAAGCGAACCATGCACCAGCGCATAGCAGAGCGAGACGGCGTAGTTGGACGCCTCGGCCTCCGCCAGTTGGACGCGCGCCGTCTCGACGGCCTGGTCCGGAAACCCCCGCAGCCACAGCACGGTGGCCAGCGCGCCTCGAGCGGTGAGCCGCTGGTCGAAATCGAAGCGCGTGGAGCCTGACCGGGAATCCAGGCCGGCCGACCGGTAGACGATGCTCTCCAGGCGGGCCTGCGAGGCGGCCAGCGCGCCCAGCCAGGACAAGGCCGAGCCGGCCGAGCCGTCGGCGTCCGTACGGGCGGATCCCCCGCTCTTGCCCTCCAGGCACGAGATCTTGTCCGCGATCTGCAGCGCCGAATGCGAGTCCCCGGTCCAAAGCTCGTATTCCGAAAGCCCCCGCAGGCATTCCAGCTGCAGCTCGGTCTCACCGAGCCCTTCGGCGATATCGAGGGCGCGCGTCAGCGCTTCCTTCACGGCCAGGAGCGGCCCCTGGGTATGCAGCAGCGTGGCGCCCAGCGTCAGGTTCAGCACCAGGTCGTCGCGCGCGGCGCGGACCGACGCCAGTCGCGGATCCAGCGCCCGTTCGACCGCCGCACGGCACTCCTCCAACAGCGAAAGCTGCCCCCAGAAGGCGATGGCGGCGATGGTCAGGCTGATGACTAGCCCGGCGTCGTCCGCGCTCGACGCCGCCCATCTCAAAGCCTCTCGAACGTCATCGATCCGCGCGCCGTAGCGTTGCAGCCAGATCGTCCTGGGCAGCTTTCCGACGTCGCGCCTGGCCTGATCGGCCAAGCCGAGAAAATGGCGCGCATGACGCAATCCGGTCGCGTCCGCCTCACCCGACACCAGGAGCTTCTCCAGAGCGTAGGCCCTCGTCGTATCCAGAAGTCGGTACTCCACATCGAGATCGCGGAGCTCGACGACGACCAGGGATTTATCCACAAGCGCCGCGAGGTCCCCCACCACCGCGCCCGAACCGATGGCGTCGTCGGCGACAATGGCGCATGCGGACGCCAGGTTGAATGTCCCGGCCAGGACCGACAGTCGTCGCAGGACCGCCTGCTCGTTCGCCGGTAGCAGATCGTAGCTCCAGTCGATGGCGGCCATCAGAGTACGGTGCCGCTCGGGTCCGGCCCGCTGGGCGATCTGCAGGTGGAAGCGGTCGCGAACCTGATCCAGCACGCCTGCGGCGCCGAACATGTCGATCCGGGTCGCGGCGAGCTCGATGGCCAGGGGCAGCCCGTCCAGCCGCCGGCAAATCTCGGCCACGATGGGCGCATCGGAGTCGCTGAGCGCAAAGGTCTCGAGCCGGTCCGACGCGCGCTCGACGAAGAGACGGACCGCCGCGAAGCTCAAAGCCTCTCTCGCTAAGGGCGTGGTCGAGGCCGGCGGCGCGGCCAGTCCCGGCAACCTGCGCAGGCGCTCTCCCGCCAGCCGCAGCGGCTCCCGACTGGTCGTCAGGATCCGGACACCCGGCGCATCCGTAAGGATCCGTTCGGCGCACATGGCGACGGTGTCGATGATGTGCTCGCACTCGCAGCTGTCGAACAGCAGCAACATCTCCCGATCGCGCAGATATTCGCTTAGGGCCGCGAGCATGTTGGCCGAGTGGGCGGCCAGACCGATGGCCGTGGCGACGGCGCTCGCGACCAGGGTCGGATCCTTGATCGGAGAGAGATCGACGAACCACACCCCGTCACGAACCACCCCGGTCATCCGCTCGGCGACCGCGAGGGCGACGGACGTCTTGCCGATGCCACCAGGCCCCACCACCGAGACGAGCCGAGCTTCGCCCAACTCTTCGCGAATGGCCCCGACGACGTCTTCCCGACCCAGCAGGCGCGCCGCGCCGGCCGGCAGGTTGTGCGCCCGGCGGACCTCAACAGGCCGGTCCACCAACGCTTCGCGACCACTGAGGGTCCGAACCGGCGCCACGAAGCAATAGCCGCGGCCGATCACGGTCGAGATGTATCGTGTTCCAGCCTCCTGGCGCAGGACACGGCGCAGGGCCACCATGTGGACCTTGAGATTACCCTCCTCGACGATGGTGTCGGGCCAGACCTTGGCGAACAGCTCGCGCTTGGTGACGACCTCGCCCGCGCGTTCGACGAGCGCGGTCAACAGCCCCAGCGCCCGATTTCCGATGCGGACCGGCGTCTCGCCCTCAAGGAGCAACTGGCGGCCGGGCAGCAGCAGAAAGGGGCCGAACGCAAACGACCGCATCATCAACTCGGCGTGGTCGTCCGCCAAATTCACCTCCGCTCACCCGCAGACCAGTGTTACTCAAAATCTATCGCAGTCCGCTTCAGAAGCGATACCGAATCCCGCCGCCATAGGTCCGGGGGTCGCTGATGACCTGAAAGGCCGAACTCGAAGACACGCGCGCCGCGAACGAGAGGAAACGTTCGTCGGTCAGATTACGCCCATAGGCGAAGACCTCGGGTCCATTATCGATTTGAAAGGCCAGCTGTCCGCCGAGCATGCTCCAAGCGCCCCCGCGCAGCGCGGCCTCGTTGCCGGCTCCGACATAGAAGACGCTGCTCGATAGGTCATAGGTGATGCTCGCGGAGAGCCGGCCCGTACGCAGACGCCGGGAATAGTCCAGGCCAAGCCCGCCCGACCAACGGGGCGCGAGGTTGAGCCGATTGCCGGAGCGGTCGGCCAGACCGGGCGCGCAGAGCGGATCCGCGCCCTGCGGGTCGCCGGCGCTGAACGGCTGACAAAAGGCCCGATAGCGCGCGTGAAGGAAGACGCCCTGCGCGTGAACCGCAAAGCCAACCGGCAGCTTGGCGACGATACTGGCTTCCACCCCGCCCAGCCGGGCGGAGGCGGCGTTGTCCACACGCGACAGGCCCAGGCCGACCGTACTGCGGATCTGGATATCGCTGTAGTCGTAGAGGAAGGCCGCGGCGTTGAGCGTAACCCGCCGATCGGCGAACTCGGCCTTGGCGCCGGCCTCGTAGGCCCAAAGGGTTTCCGACCGGAAGGTGTTGGCGACGGTCGCCGCCGCTCCGGGCGCGAAGTTGAAACCTGGCGGCTGGTAGCCTCGACCGACCTTCATATAGGTCAGCAAACTGGGACTGGCGCGATAGGCTAAGGTGAGGCTGGGAATGATCGCCGAGGCGCGGATCTTTCCCGACAGGAGCCGTCCGGGCGTCGGCGAGCGCCGATAGTCGATCGTGAAATCGCGGCGCTCACGGTCATAACGCAGGCCGGAGACGAGGGTCAGGCGATCGGCGAGATCGACCTCAAACTGGCCAAACAGAGCGAACGCCGCCAGGTCGCTACGATCGACGAGGTGATCGAAACGAGGCGCCGACACCGGCGCGCTTGTCGACAGCCCGTAACGGGCTCGCTCTGTGAAGAGGCTGGCGCCGCCGGTGGCGCGAAGGCGCTGTCCCTTGAAAACGCCGCGCAGTTCCTGGCTGAAGCTCGCGCTGTGGTTGGTCGCGCCGGTCAACAGAAACGCCGCGGCGGTGGCGTCGGCGTCGTAGGCCAAGGTCGAGTCGAAGTCTCGCCAACTGGTGATCGATACCAGCTCCAGCGTGGCCCTCGGACGATGGGTCAGAGTCAACGCCAGACCCTTGCTCGTGGTGCGGCGCAGCGTCCGCGCCTCGCTGGCCGCATCGCTTGCGAACGCGCTTGGATCACCGATCCCCAAGAACATTCCCGAAGCGTCATAAGCGTTCTTGAAGACGGGGGTCGCGTGATCTCGCATGACGTCAGCCGCGAGCACGGCGTTGAAGCGACCATCGGCCGAGGGGTGTCGAAGCTGGCCGCGAACGGTGTAGGCGTCGCGGTCATTCAGCCGGGCGCCGGTGACAGTATTGCGGATCATGCCGTCGTGGCGGAGGTAACTTCCCGAGAGCCCTCCGAAGACGCGCGCGAACAATGGGCCACTGACAGCGCCCCGCGCCGATATCGCATCCAGATTGCCCACCCGAACCTCGCCCCCGCCCCTAAGCGCGGCGCCAGGCGTCCGGGTGACGATGTTGATCGCGCCCGCTGTGGCGTTGCGCCCGTAGAGCGTTCCCTGAGGCCCGCGCAAAACTTCCACCCGCTCCACATCGTCGAACCCGAAGAAGGCCGCGTCCGGTCGAGACAGATAGACCCCGTCGAGATAGATCGCGACCGGTTGCGCCGACCCGATCGGCAGCACTTGACCAGCGACGCCGCGGATCGCAACGAGGTTGCTGGCGTTGCCGCCCGTGAAACCGGTGATCGATACGCCCGACGCCGCGCCGATCACGTCGGAGAGATCCAAGGCGCCGCGGCGCGCGAGGTCGTCCTGACTGATAACGCTCATTGCGATTGGAACATCCAAGTGGCGTTCATGACGCCGCTGGGCGGTCACGATGACGTCCTCGGTCATGTCCCGCTGGGTCTTGTCGCCCGTCTGAGGCGCGCCGTCAGCCACCGCGAACGACGCGGCGATGGCTTGCAGAAGCGACAGAGTATCCGCGCCCAATGCCACGTCCCTCCCCAGGCGTGGGACGATAACGCCTATATCGCCCATCTGACGACTTGCGGTGACGCCATAATACGGAAGTGACGACTGCTGGGTAGCTCGGCGACGACCTAGTCGCGCCATGAACGGACCTTGGTGCGCCTCCAGAGACCAGACATTGAGCAGCTCATCGACCGGCGCCTCCGATGAAGAGCGCCAGGGTGAGCGCGATCAGCGCGGTGAGCTTGCGGTGCATGGGGCGCAGCGCCGCGGCGCGCCGCCGGGACGACCGGCGGCGGCCTTCGACGGGTTAGATCTGGTTGTCCCAGGCCTTCAGTTGATGATCTTTCAGCATGTCCTCGATGACCTTCGGCACGACATTGCGGAACTTGCCGGTGTCCGCCGGGACGATGTCGATCATCCGATCGATCATCTCCTGGGCGTCCATCTTGCCTTCGGGCGTGGCGAAGAAGTCGTCAAAGCCCTTGCGCAGGTCGGCGCGCTTGGTGAAGTTCTTGGCGTCGTCCAGCCAGCGGAACGGGTTGTCGGCCATGGTTTCGTTGTAGCCGGTGTAATAGGCGCCCGGATTGATGGTCTGAATCTTGATCCCGTAGGGCGTCAGCTCCTGCTGCATGGCCTCGGCCACCGACTCCAGGGCGTGCTTGGTCGAGACATAGGTCCCCCAGTTGGCCGGCGTGAACAGGCCGCCCATCGACGAGGTGAAGACCACCTTCTTGCCTTGGCTCTTGCCTTCGCGAACCCACTTCTGGACGACGCCCTGGGTCAGGGTCAGCGGCAGGAAGACATTGACCTCGAAGTTCTTCCGCACCAGATCGACCGGGATTTCCCAGACCGGACCTGCCTCGCCCATGCCGGCGTTGTTCCAGAGCACGTCGAAGTCGAGACCGATCGCTTGCTGGATGTCATAGGGGTCGTTCAGGTCCAGTCGATAGACGGTGATCTTGTCCGCCAGGCCGAGCGCGGCGACTTCCTCGCGCAGCGGCGTGACCTGCGAGGCCACATGAACGGTGGCGATGATGTCGTGGCCATTGCGGGCCATGCCGATGGCGGCGCCCTTGCCGAAGCCGCCGGCCGCGCCGGTGATCAGGATGGTTTTCTTGGTCATGGTCTTGTTCCTCATGGATTTGGGTTGAGGTCGTCGGGTTTGGAAAATCAGACGGCCGCGGCGGCGGCTTGGGCGATGTCGGCGTCCTGGACGGGACTGCCGCCGGATACGCCGACGGCGCCGAGCAGCCGCCCCTCCGGGTCACGCAGGGGGACGCCGCCGGGGAAGGTCATCAGGCCGCCGTTACTGCGCTCCAGGCCGGGGGCCGGCGCGCCGGGCTTGCAGTAGTCCCAGACCGCTTCGCTGGTGATCCCGAACAGGGCGGCCGTGCGGGCCTTGCCCAAGGCGACGTCGATGGAGCCCAGCACCGCCTCGTCCATTCGGCCGAAGGCCTTCAGGTGGGCGGCCGCGTCCAGGACGGCGATATTGACCGAAACGCCGAGGACGGCGGCGCGGGTTTGGCCGGCGGCGATCGCCGCCTGGGCCTGACTCAGGGAGAGCATGGCGTGTTCCTTTGAGGGAGGAAGTTCAGGCGGCCGGGAAGGTCTGTTCCCAATCGGCGTCCGGGTCGGTCGCCAGGGACCAGAGCGTGTCGGCGACACCGCTGGCCTCGGCCGAGGCCGGGGCCACCAGGGTGGCGACCGTGGCCATGCCGATACGGATGTTCCGTTCGGCCAGCGCCGGAGCCAGACCTTGAACGAGATTACGCAGCGCGGCCTTGCCAAGGCCGAGGCTGGCCCAGTCTGAGTGCGGCGCCACCGCCAGCCCGCCGCCGGTGACCAGGATGGTCCCGCCACGGTCTTCGAACAGGCCGGCGGCGGCGCGGATGGTGTGCAGACCGCCCGTCACGTTGACGGCCAGATCGCTGTCGATCTCGGCGTCGGTCATGCTGAACAGGTCCTGCTGACGAACCTTGGCGGCGTTGTAGAGCACAGCGGTGAGCCCGCCCGACAGCTTGTCCGCGGTCCGCAGTCCGGCGCGCACCGCCTCGGGGTCGGTGGCGTCGATCACCAGGCCGTGGGCGTTGACGCCCTGGCCGATCAGCCGCGCGACCATGGCGTCCAGAGTGCGCGGACCGCGAGCGGCCAGAACGATGGTCCAGCCCTCGCGGCCGAACCGCTCGGCCGCAGCCTCGCCGATCCCGGGACCTGCGCCGACGATCAGCAGCGCGCCGCTCACGACATCACCTCGGCCAGTTCGATCAGATTGCCGAAGGGGTCGCAGAAGAAGGCCAGCTTGCGGCTGATGGCCTCCAGCACGAACGGCTCGGTGACGATGGTCACGCCGCGCTTGCGCAGCGTTTCGACGGTCGCCTCGACGCTGGTCACGTTGAGGCAGAAATGGTGATAGCCGCGATATTTCAGGCTGTCGCCGAGGTCGGTGTAGGGCCGGACCTCGATCGGGGCTGGCTCGCCGCCGCCCAGGACCTCGACGTAGAAATGGTCGTCCGTCGGGGGCGCCAGATAGGCCAGACTCTCGTCGCCATAGGCCCATTCGGCGACGATCCGGAAGTCTAGCAGGCCGACATAGAAGGCCTTGGCCTCGTCGAGGCTGGGGGTGCGTACGGCGACGTGGTGGCCGCGCATGTCGGCGAAGGGCGAGGCGGTGTTGTGGGCGGGCGGCACGAAGTCGGACATCGGGTTTCTCCTTTTCCTGTTGGGACCGGCGTCGCCGCCGCCCCGGTGTGGAAGGAGATTTGCGCTTTTCGACCTCGCAGGATTAGATTGGAAATCTTCCGATCAATGCTGAGCTCAATTCATCAATGAGAACGACTGATCTGTCCGAACTGGCGGCGTTCGACGCGGTGGCGCGGCACAAGAGCTTCCGGCGGGCGGGAGAGGAACGCGGCGTCACCGCGTCGGCCATCAGCCACGCCGTCACCAATCTCGAAGCGCGGGTCGGCATTCGCCTGCTCAACCGCACCACGCGCAGCGTGTCGCTGACCGACGCCGGGGCGATGCTGCTGTCGCGCCTGTCGCCGGCGTTCGGCGACATCGGCTCGGCGATGGATGGCCTGAACCAGTTTCGCGACACGCCCTTCGGCAAGGTGAGGATCAACGCGCCCAGTTCGATCGCCTCGTTCGTGCTGGGTCCGGTGGTCGGACGGCTGGCCGAAGCCAATCCGAACCTGGCGATCGAGATCGTCACCACGGACCGACTGGTCGACATCGTCGAGGAAGGCTTCGACGCCGGGATCCGCCTTGGCGAGAGCCTGCGCGACGGCATGACGGCGGTGCGGATCCAGCCGCGCCTGCGCTTCGCCGTCGTCGGCTCGCCGGCCTATTTCGCCAAGCGGCCCCTGCCCAAGACGCCGGCCGATCTGGCGGGCCATGTCTGCCTTCAGAACCTATACCCGACGGGCGTGCGCTACGCCTGGGAGTTCATCAAGGACGGACGGTCGGTCGAATTTCAGCCTACGGGGCCTTTGGCGTCCGACGATCACGAACTCTTGGTCGAGGCGGCGCTGTCGGGCGCCGGCCTGGCCTATGTGTGGGAGAACCGGGCGGAGCGCGATCTGCGCGACGGCAGGCTGGTGCGCTGTCTAGAGCCTTGGTGTCAGCCCGAGGACTGGCTCTATCTCTACTATCCGACCCGCAAATACATCTCGGCGGGCCTGCGCGCAGTGATTGAGCTCCTGCGAGCCTGAGAGGATCGCTGCAGTCGACTTTGCATCAGGCCGCGACGCCGCTCGGCGGCCAAAAGCCGCCATCAGGCCGCGCGCGGCAAGCTGATATTGTCGAGCCAGCCAAGCCTAACCTGCATTCCGCCTTGGCCGGCTGCAAGATCGTTCAATAGCGGCCCACGTCACGTCCCTAACCGTCACGGCACGCCGCGCACGCGGCCTGTCAAACGGGAGATCTTTATGGTTGGGGCACTCAAGGCGGTTGTTGGTGTCGCCGCGCTCGCGCTTGCGTCCACCGCAGGCGCCGCGCCAAAGGCGTCGCCTGCGGACAAGACAGTTGTGCTTGTTCACGGTGGCTTCGTCGACGGCTCGGGATGGGAAGGCGTTCACCGCATTCTGGTGCGGGACGGCTATAAGGTCGTGGTGGTTCAAAACCCGACGACGTCGCTGGCGGACGATGTCGCCGTCACCAAGCGAGCGATCGCTTCGGCGGCCGGCGATGTGGTGCTTGTCGGGCACTCCTATGGGGGCGTCGTCATCTCCGAAGCCGGCTCCGATCCGAAGGTGACGGCGCTTGTCTACATCGCCGCCTTCGCGCCCGATAAGGGCGAGTCGGTGTCCTCGCTGATCGCCAATCCACCGCCTGGCGCGGCCGTTCCCCCTATCCTCCCACCGGTTGATGGCTACCTCTTCCTGGACAAGACGAAGTTCGCCAACGCGTTCGCGGCTGATGTCGCACCGCAAACAGCGCGTTTCATGGCCGACTCCCAGGTCCCGTGGGGCGTCGCCGCTCTCGAGGGCGCGGTCAGCGAGCCGGCCTGGCGCAAGAAGCCGAGCTGGTACTTGGTGGCTACCGACGACAGAATGATCCCTCCTCCCGCTCAAAGGGCCATGGCCGAGCGTGCGGGAGCGACGAAGGAGGAAGTTCCGGGCAGCCACGCTGTCTATGTGGCGAACCCCGCTTCCGTCGCCGCCCTGATCGAGAAGGCCGCGCGAAGCGCTCCGGGCGCGGCGCCGGCGCGATAGCGCGAGGGATCCGCTTGCGGGAGTAGCGCCCGCAGGCGGATATCGCCCTGACGGGAGAACACATGACTGCCGCCCTGCACCGTTCAGCCCTCGACGCCGTTCCGATCGACTTCGCGGGCGGCCGCGGGTTGACCCTGCGAACCCGGTCGCTTCGGAAGTCCAAGCTTCAGATCATCGAAGTTGACTACGGCGACCATGGCGGCGGCGGTAACGCCAGCTTCCCCCGGCTTGAGGACACCTACCTCGTCGGTGTGCGCTATCGCGCCGAACAGAGTCGGACGTCAGTGCACAACGAGGTGTTCGACTACGGCTCGCCGGCGGGACACAGTCACTTTCTCTATGTCTCTGGTGTCGACTATGTCGAGCTCAACACCCATAGCCACACCCTAGAGCTATTGCTTCCCCGCGCTTTCATGCGCGAAGTCGCCGACGATCTTGAATCCCCCGGACCGCTCAAGCTTGGGGAAACAGCCTGCTTCATCAGACCCGATCCCGTGATCCCGCGGATGGCGAGGCTTGTCCGCCCCTACCTCGACGATCCGACGACGCTGGACCCCTTCTCGGCCGACAGCTTCATGTGGGCGTTCGGTCTCTATGTGATGCAGCGATATGGCGGCTTAAGGGACCATCGGCCTATCGCAGGCGGTCTGACGTCTCGCCAGGAACGAATGGCCAAGGAGTGGATCGAGGCGACCTTGCCCGTTGGCACGACCTTGTCCGAGCTCGCCCAGGGTTGCGGATTGGGCGTCAGCCGTTTCGCCCGCGCTTTCCGGATTTCGACGGGGGTCACGCCCTATGGCTGGGTCATCTCCAGGCGGATCGAACGCGCCAAGATCTTGCTCAAAGCTTCGCTGCCGCTGGCCCACATCGCGCTCGCGTGCGGCTTTGCCGATCAGAGCCATATGTCCCGTACTTTCAAGCGCGCAACCGGCATGGCCCCTCGGACTTGGCAGTTGGCTAGTCAGGTTCGCGTATCCGATTTTGGATGACGGCGAGGCCGCGCCATGGGCTTTCGTTGCCTCAGCCCCAGGAATGGACAGTCAGTCCGTCTCCCGGTGCGAGGGGATAAATACAACCAAAACGAGGTCGCCCACGCGCGCGCCAACAGCCGCCTTCAGCAACCGCCGAATGACGTCCATGATGAGCGCAAAGCGCGCCTTCCCGCTCCCGCGCCGCGGTGGGTCCAGCCGGCCCGCAGGTATCGATGACCGTCGGCTCGTCACCAGCGGCTCGGATCATGGCGAGGACGTCGCCAAGCACTCAAGCTCGGACCATTTGCTCCGAGAGAGCTCTTCACGTCGCGGGTCCCCAACATGGATGCGCGCGCCCAGCGCCATGATCTTGATCGTGCGCGACACGAGCCCAGATCCGGCTCGCTACGCGCCTCGATCAGTAGTCGCGGCGGGCCGGATCGACCATCGGGCGGTCGGCGCGACGGACTTCGTCGTCGACGGTGACATCATCCGTGGCCGAGAAGGAACGCTGCTCACCGTAGAGCGCCCTCTCCCGGCCGATGTCCTCGGCGTTGTAGGGCGTCGCCGCCGGGTCGAAGCCCGTCCAGCCGCTCTGGCGATAGGCCTCGCCGCGCGCCGCGGCATCCACGCCGCGGCGCTCGTTCAGGACGCTCTCGACCGTGGCGATCTCGTCGTCATGCGCCTTGACGCTGACCAAGGCGCCGCCGCGACGGACCCCCTCGGCATAGACATTGGCCTCTTCGTCGGTGTGTCCAGCTTCCTTCAGGGCGCCGAGCAGACCGCCGGTGGCCGCGCCAGCGACCGCGCCGACCGCCGCGCCCACGGCCGTCGCCGCCAGCCACCCGGCCGCCACGACTGGGCCGAGGCCGGGAATGGCCAGCATGCCAAGTCCCGCCAGCAGACCCGCGCCGCCGCCGAACAGCCCGCCGGTGGCGGCGCCCTTGCCGGCGCCGTCGGCGACGTCGTTTTCGCCATCACCGTTGCGGTCGCCCATCGGGCCGTCACGTTCGGAGTCGGCATGCTTGTGACCGTCGTGCCAATTCTCCGTGTTGTTGGAGACCAGGCTGATCTTGTCGTGGTCGATGCCACGCGCTTCCAGATCCGAGATCGCGTCGAGGGCCTGGGTGTAGCTGTCGAACAGCCGGGTGATCGTCTTGCTCATGTGATTGTCCTGGGCGTTATGTGATTTGGGGAGAGGGACGTGCCGAGACCTAGAGCGCGGTGATCGCGCCCTTGTAGTCGATCGAGACGTTGACCTTCTTGCCGTCCTTGGTGGCCTCGCCCTGCCAGAGGCCGTTGGCGTTCTGGTTCAATGGGCCGAGGGCCGAGTAGCCCGCCTTCTCGATGGCGGCACGGGCCTGATCTTCGGTGTAGGAGCTTGCGCCTGGCGTCGGACCGCTCCCCCCGGTGGTCGACTTGGTGTCGACCGCGACATTGCCCGGCGCGGCGGCGGTCGACATGGCCGGTCCATCGACCTTCTCGTTGTCGGCGGTCTTCTGGCCGCACGCAACCAACAGCATCGCGGCCGCCGCGACGCCCATTGTAAATTTAATCATTTCGAAATGCTCCCTAAGGTTCTTAGAGAAGACTTCAGAATGGTCAAAGTTCCTTAATTAAATGAAATAAGTACAAGTCAAATCGACTACTATTTGACATCATCAATTTCGAGCGATCACGTTGCAACATGACCGCTCGACGGGATCTTATGGAACCGCCACGTCAACCGCCGGCGACCAGGAACGAGCCCGGCGCCAGACGGCGACAAACAGGCAGATCAAGCCGCTTCCTTTTCCCACTCTGGCTTGAGGATGACCTTGGTCACCTCGTTCTGGTCTTCCTTGAACATCTTGTAGCCGTCCGGCGCGCGCTCCAGCGGCAGGCGGTGGCTGATCAGGAAGGTCGTGTCGATGACGCCCTCGCCGATCAGGTCCAGCAGCGGCCGCAGATATTTGTGGACGTGGGTCTGGCCAGTACGGATCTGCAGGCCCTTCTCCATCAAGGCGCCGATGGGAATCTTGTCGCCCATGCCCCCATAGACGCCGGGGATTGAGACCCGACCGCCGGTACGGCAGGCCATCAGCACTTCGCGCAGCACGTGAGCGCGATCCGTTCCCAGCCGAGTGGCGACCTTGACCGCGTCGACGACGTTGTCGATCGAAAAGCCGTGGCTTTCCATGCCGACCGCATCGATACAGGCGTCGGGACCGATGCCGCCGGTCATGGACATCAGGGCCTCGCGAACCTTGACGTCATGGTAGTTGATGACCTGCGCGCCCAGCGCCTTGGCCAGCTCCAGGCGGTGCGGGTGATGGTCGATGGCGATCACCTTGTGCGCGCCCTGTAACAGGGCGCTCTGGATCGAGAACAGGCCGACCGGACCACAGCCCCAGACCGCCACGGTGTCGCCAGGCTCGATCTGGCAGTTCTCGGCCGCCATCCAGCCGGTGGGCAGGATGTCGGAGAGGAACAGCACCTTGTCGTCCTCCAGTCCGTCGGGAATGACGATCGGACCGACGTCGCTATAGGGCACGCGGACATATTCGGCCTGGCCGCCAGCGTAGCCGCCGGTCATGTGCGAGTAGCCGAACAGGCCGGTCATCGCCGTGCCGTAGGCGATCTCGCCCAAGTCCTGGGTCTCGGCCGGATTGGAGTTCTCGCAACCGGAGAACTGTTGCTTCTCGCAGTGGAAGCACTTGCCGCAAGCGATCACGAACGGAACGACGACCCGCTGGCCCTTTCGCAGGGTCGAGCCTGGACCGGTCTCGACGACCTCGCCCATGAACTCGTGGCCCAGGATGTCGCCCTTCTCCATCGAGGGGATCATGCTGTCATAGAGATGCAGGTCCGAGCCGCAAATGGCGGTCGAGGTGATCTTGATGATCGCGTCACGAGGATTGACGATCTGGGGATCGGGAACGGTGTCCATGCGGACGTCGTGTTTGCCGTGCCAGGTCAGAGCGCGCATTGGCGTCTCCATCAAATGAGGGTTGGAGGTCAGCCTTGCGGCGCGGCGTCGGGCGTTTTGGCGGTGGAGATTTCGCCGGTCTCCATCAGCTGCTTGAAGCGGCGCAGCTCGCGGCGCGCCTGGATCTTCGGCTCTTTCTGGAAAAGCTTGGCGATCAGCTTGCCGATATCGCCGCCCGGCGGTTCATAAACGATAGTGGCTGTGATCTCGGTCCCCCGCCCTGGCGGGCCGTCCTTGAACTCGATGCGGCCGGCGTTCTTGATGTCGGCGTCCGGGGCGGACTCCCAGGCCAGCAATTCGTTCTCGACTTCCTCGGTCAGCAGGCTGTCCCACTCGACGGTCTTCCCGGCCGGGGCCTTGACCACCCAGCGCGAGCGCTGGCCGTCGATGGGCGTGACGCTCTCGACGTTTTCCATGAACAGGGCCAGGTTCCGGAAGTCGCGCCAGAAGGCATAGAGCTCCGCCCGCGGACGATTGATCGTGACTGTGCGGCCGACCAAGGCCGCCTCGCGCCAGCCGTGCTCGTCGGCGACCTCGTGGCCAATGTCGCGCTGGTGCACGGCGGCGGTTAGCGGCGCGTCGCTTTGCAGCGCGCGGTCGATTGTCTCATCGGACATCGTCGATCTCCTGGGTTCGGCAGATCAACCACTCATCATCGGGCTTGTTCCGAAGATCGCCATCTGACCGACGGCGGTGCCGTCAGACGGGATCAACGCCAGGAACCGCCCCGGCGGGGATAGCGAACACCGTCCAGGTCGCTAGACGACCTACGATGGCCCAGCTGCGGTTATTCTTGGCGCTCGGCTCAGATCTGACGCCTAAAGGCAGTTCGCGCCACTGCCGCTATCTGTCTAGCGGAACAGACGGATCGCGCCCCTAGCGACACGACGATCTACGAGATGGGGGTCGATCGATGGCTTGCGCCTCGAGCCGATAGAGCGGGTTCCGCGTGTCGAACTCGATGACCGGGTCGAACAGGTGCTCCTCATGGTGAGCGCGGGGATTTCTCAAAGCCATGAACGCGCCGACGAAGAGGTTTAGGGGGCCTGACAATTCTCCGGCGTCCTCCACGTCCAGGCCAGCGGCCCGCTTTCAGTCTGCATGGCTTGCAAAAATAGCTTCACCCCATGGCTCTTGAGGCCCGTGCGTTCGCGCAATGCGTGGTCTTGCCTGGTCAACCCATTGAAGTTGTCGTCCAACTGTCATGGGTGGTCGATAAGCAGCCCGAGCTTTCCTTGGGCCATCACGTCGGGCATGTCCGCCTGTTTCCGCATCTGTGCGATCGGGGTCGCCGTGCTCCTGCCGGCCCATGCGGCGATCGCCGGCGCGCCCACCAGCCTCGGCGACAATCTCGTGAAACTGGCGGCGGAACGAGACATCGTGATCCTCTACGCGCCAGAACTGGTTGCCGGCCGGAGCGGCCGGGTCGTGCCGCCAGGCCTGTCGGCGCGGGCGGCGATCGAGGCGCTGCTGGTCGAGACAGGCGCCAGCGTTCGCGAGGTGCGACGGGGCGTCTTCGTGCTCGAGAAACGCGGCGACGCCGCGTCTCCGCGACCTATGGCGGCGCCCGAAGATGCGCGGCCCAGCGAGGTCGAGGCGGTGACCGTCACGGCCGCCTACGCCGCCAGCCTCGGCCGGTCCCTGGCCCTCAAGCGCACCTCGGCCTATGCGCTGGACGCCGTCAGCGCCGAGGACATCGCCCGCCTGCCAGCCGCCAACGCCGCCGAGGCGCTGCAGCTGGCGCCGGGCGTCAGCCTGGAGCGGCACCGAGGCGTGGGCCTCTATGTCAGCGTCCGAGGCCTGGGTCCTCAGTTCCAGAACGTCTTGCTGAACGGCCGCCCGCTGGCCATGAACGACCTCGTCGAGAACGGCGGCTTCCGAGGGCGGCAGTTCCGCTTCGAGGTCCTGCCCGCTGACGTCATCGACCAGATCGAGGTCGCCAAGTCGACCACCGCCGACATGGACGAGGGCGCGCTGGGCGGCAATATCGACGTGCGGACGTTCAAGCCGCTGGATCGCGGGCGGCGCTCGGTCGTCTCGGTGCGCATGTCCGAGGGCCGCGCCGATCGGCACGATCCGTCCGTGTCCGGCGTGTGGAGCTGGGTCGACGACAGCGGACGCTTCGGCCTGCTGGCGGGCGGCGTGGTCGAGCGGCGGCGGATTCGCAACGACCGGCTCTACCAGACCGGCTGGAACCTGAACCGCTTCGCGGCCGTGCTCGGCCCCGGCCTCTACACGCCGACCCGGACGCGGCCGACGATCGAGCTCGAGGACCGCCGCATGGCTTCGGGCGACTTCACCCTGCAGTGGCGGCCTTCGCCGAACTGGCGGCTGGATATCGACCTGCTGGCGACACGCCTGGACGCCCACTACGATGAGTACGGCCTGGACATCTATCCGGACGACGCCTCGATCTCGAGCCCGCGCTTCGTGCGGGGCAGCCAGATGGTCAAGGGCGACACGGTGCAGGCCGGGATCATTCAGGACGCACGCTGGATGGCCTCGCAGGAGACCAGCCTGAACCGCCACGACCTGTTCGCCCTCGGCGTGCACGAGCAGTGGAAGAGCGACGCCTGGACGGTCGACGCCGACTATGCCTTTTCCCGCGCCCGCAGCTACCATCCGGACGGCCGGGGCACGGTCCGCGCCCGCGTCGCCTTCTACGCGCCGCTGGAATACGACTTCGGACACGGCCTGGCCGGCGGCCCTACCCTGCGCACGACACGCGACTACGCCGATCCCGCCAGTTTCGCTGGCCAGACCTTCGACTACACCTGGAAGGACTCGCGCGACACCGACCAGCTCCACCGGTTGGACGCGCGCCGCGACCTCGGCGACAACAAGTTGTCGTTCGGCTGGGAATCGCACATCCGCAAGCGCGACTACCGGCGACGCGACTGGAACCTGGACACCCTGGTCGGCACGCCCCTGACTAGTCTAGGACCCCAGTACTACGGCCGGACGCCGTTCGATGACTTCCTGGCCGGGACGCCGGCCGACCTGCCGCGCCGCTGGGTCGCGCCGAACGCCCGCGCCTTCTACGACCTGCTCTACACGCCCGCGATCGCCGCCCAGGCGCCGTCCCTGACGGACCTGCGCAACTCGTTCGTGGTGCGCGAGGCGATCACCTCCGCCTATGCCCGCTATGACTTCACCGCCGTGCTGGGCCGGCCGGTCAGCGGCGATGTCGGCCTGCGCTACGCCCGCACCCGCCAGACCTCGGTCGGGGTGGTCTCCAGCGGCGACGACCCGCTGCCCGTCCAATGGCGCAAGGACTATGGCGACTGGCTGCCCAGCGCCAACCTGCGGGTCGACTTGACCTCGAACCTCTTGCTGCGCCTGGCCGCCTCGCGGGTGGTCAACCGGCCCAACGTCATCGACAGCGCCCCGCGCATCACCCTGGCGCGCGACACCCCGACCGCCAATGGCGGCAATCCCGAGCTGGCCCCGTTCCTGGCCACCCAGGCGGACGTCTCGCTGGAGTGGTACTTCCCAGGCGGCGGAGCAGTCAGCCTGGCGGCGTTCGACCGGCGGCTGGACAACTACATCACCGCCCAGAACACCTTCATCGACGTTCCCGGGCGCGGCCAGATCCTGCTGTCGACCAACGTCAACGGCGGCGACGCGCGGCTGCAGGGTCTGGAGGCCACCTTCAGTCGGGTGTTCCGCGAACTACCGGCGCCGTTCGACGGCTTGGGCGTGCAGGGCGCGGCCACCCTGGTGCGTAGCCAGGCTAACTACTTCGCTGGCGACCGGGTGATCCGCAATGCGCTGCTGGGCCTCTCGCGCTCAACCTGGAGCGCGCTCGTGTTCTACGAGAAGGGCCGGGGCTCGGTGCGACTCGGCTACAACTGGCGTGGTTCCTACCTGACCTCGATCGGCAGCTCGGTCACGGCGCCCGCCACCACGGCGGCGTTCGGATCGCTGGACGGGGCGGCCTCGTGGCGGCTGAACCGCCATGCCACCCTTTCCCTGGAGGGCGTCAACCTGGCCGACGCCCGCCGCTACGTCTATGGCCAGACCCGCGACCAGCCGATGGAGATTCATCACTGGGGCCGGTACCTGTCCGCGAGGATGAGATGGGCGTTCTGACCTTCCGTGGCGCGGGCACGCGTGCCGATCCGCCCGATGGGCCCAGCGAGTCCGCCCCAGCCAACCCGCCGCTGGCGGCGCCGCGCTTCGAGGCGCTGGTGTCGCGCTATCGTCGTCCGTTGCTGCGTTTCTTCCAGCGCCGGTCGGTCGGGGTCGAGGACGCCGAGGACCTGACGCAGGAGGTCTTCATGCGGCTGTCGCAGCGGTTCTCGCGCCTGCACTGGGGCAATCCGGACGGGCTGGTGTTCACGGTCGCCGCCAACGCCCTAGTCGACCATGAGCGTCACCAGCGCTCGCGCCAGCGCGGACGCCATGTCGAGGTCGACCCCGCCCTCCCCGCCGACGAGCCCACGGCGGAGGCGGCCCTGGCCGGACGCGAGCGGCTGGCCAAGCTGGTGGCGGCTCTGGACGACCTGCATCCGAATGCGCGCGCGGTCTTCGTGCTGTGCCGCTTCGAGAACCTGACCCAAGCCGAGGCGGCCGCGCGGCTGAACCTGTCGCTGAGCGCCGTCGAGAAGCACATGATGAACGCCCTGGCTCGCCTGCGCGAAGCTATCGAGACCGCGCATGACGCCTGACCAAGACCTCGATCCCCGCCGCTTGATGGCGGCCAGCCTGACCCGAGACCTGACCGCCGCCGAGCAGGCCGCCCTGGACGCCTGGTCGACCGCGTCCGCCGAGGCTCGCGAAGAGATCGCCCGCACGCGCGAGGTGTGGCTGGCGATGGGCCTAGCCGCCGACGAACCGACCGTCCGGGTGCTGCGCCGTGACGTTCGCCGTCAGGCGCGTCTGGACCGCCCGGCCACGCCGGACCGTCGCCCGCTGATCGCGGGCCTCACCCTGCTCGCCGCCGCCCTGGTCGTGGGCGTGGTCGTGAAGGTCCAGCCGCAGGTCGACACCTATGCCGCGCCCGCGCACGCCCCGGCCCGCTTGACACTGGCAGATGGCAGCCATGTCGTGCTCAGCCCCGGCGGCCGCCTGACAACCCGCTTCAAGGCCCGCGCCCGCGATGTCTCGCTGGACGCTGGCGACGCCTTCTTCGAGGTCGCCCACGATAAGACGCGACCGTTCGAGGTGGCGACCTCGGGCCGGACGCTGACCGTGCTGGGCACCCGCTTCAACGTGGCCGGCGGTGGTCGCCTGACGGTGTCACTGGTCGAGGGCTCGCTGCGCGTCAGCCAACCAGGCGCGGCCAGCGTGGTTCTGCGCCCCGGCCAGCGCTATGTCGGCGCGGCCGGGGTCGGCGGCGGCGCTCAAGCGGGCGACGTGAAGGCCGACGCGGCCTGGACCGAAGGCCGCGTCGTGCTAGTCGATGTCAGCCTGTCCGAGGCGGCCGAGCGGCTGTCGCGCGCCTCGGGCCGCAAGGTCGCGCTGACCGATCCCGCCCTCGCCCGCCTTCGCCTGTCCGGCTCGCTGGATATCGGCCGGATGGACGACGTCGGCGCGGCGATGGAAGCCCTGCTGCCGGTGCGCGCGCGGCTCACCCCCAGCGGAGACTTGAATCTATCTCCGAACGAGAGATCGTCTCGGCACGGATAAAATCCAAACTTTTCAACAGGATCGTCGCAAATATTTCACCGACGTCGGACTGAGGGCCGGCGTCGGCCCTTCCGTTCTTCTGCCCTGACCCGCGCCTCCCCGCGGGCCCAGCAAAGATCGGGGGATATCATGTCCAGTTCGAAGTTCCTGTCCGCGCCGTGCGCGGGCGCCGTCGCCGTTCTCGCCTTCGCCGCCCTTGGCGCGGGCCAGGCCCGGGCCGCCGACACCGCCGCCCCGGCCACGCCCGCCGCGGAACCGGCTGACGCCGTCGACGCCGTCGTCATCACCTCGTACGGGAAGAGCCTGCAGGCCGCCGCCGCCCTGAAGCGCTCGGCCGACTACGGCCTGGACGCCGTCAACGCCGAGGACATTGGCAAATTCCCCACCCGTAACGCCGCCGAGGCGCTGCAGCTGGTCACCGGCGTCACCATCGATCGCCAGCGCGGCGCCGGCCTCTATGTCAGCGTCCGGGGCCTGGGCCCGCAGTTCCAGTACACGGAGCTGAACGGCCGCTCGATCGCCGTCAACGACCTGATCGAGAACGGCGGCGCCAAGGGCCGTCAGTTCCGCTTCGAGGTGCTGCCCGCAGAGCTGATCTCGCAGATCGAGGTGGTGAAGACCCCGACCGCCGACATGGATGAAGGCGCCCTGGGCGGCAACATCAACATCAAGACCTTCAAGCCGTTCGACCTGGGCAAGAAGGCCGCCTTCTCGGTGCGCGAGACCTATAGCGACGTGCGCAAGAAGGCCGACCCGTCGGTCTCGGGCCTGGGCAGCTGGACCAACGCCGACAAGACCATCGGCGTGCTGGCCTCGGGCCTCTATGACGAGCGCCACGTGCGCAACGACCGCCTGTACATGGTCGGCTGGAACCTCGATAAGTTCAAATCGGTGCTGGGCTCGGGCCTCTACACGCCCACCCGCACGCGTCCGACCGTCGAGACCGAGCATCGCAAGCTCTATTCGGGCGCCCTCTCGGGTCAGTGGAAGCCCAACGGCGACTTCCAGACGGACGTCGACCTGCTGGTGACCCGGCTGGACGTCGACTACGACGAGTTCGGCCTGGACATCTATCCGGACGACGCCACCTTTGCGACGCCGCAGTTCGTGGCGGGCAGCCAGAAGGTCGTCGGCGACACCGTCGTGGCCGGCACGATCAACAACGTGCGCTGGATGGCCTCGCGCGAGACCAGCCTGAACCGCCACGACCTGACGATCTTCGGGATCAAGCAGGCCTGGACGCCGGGCGCCTGGGCGTTCAACGCCGAGTACGGCTATTCGCGCGCCCGCAGCTACCACCCGGACGGCAAGGCCACGACCCGCGATCGCATCGCGTTCTTTGCGCCGCTGAGCTTCGACTTCTCGCGCGGGTCGACGTCGATCCCGCAGCTGACCACCACCGTCGACTACACCAACCCGGCCAACTTCGTCGGCCAAGCCTTCGACTACACCTGGAAGGACTCGCGCGACAGCGACGAGACGTTCCGCCTGGACGGCTCGCGCGTCTTCTCGGGCTGGTTCACCAAGATCGCGTTCGGCGCCGAACAGCACAACATGAACCGCACCTACCTGCGTCGCGACTGGGTGCTGAACGACATCCTGAACGTGCCGCTGACGACCCTGGGCGCCAGCTTCTACGAGACCATGCCCTATACGGGCTTCCTCAAGGACTTCGCCGGCAACACGCCGCGCACCTGGGTCACCCCGACCAGCGACGCCTACTACAAGAAGATGTACACCTCGGCCGTGGCGGCTCAACCGTGGTCGGCGGCCGACCTGCGCAACTCGTTCATCGTCGACCAGAAGATCCACAGCGCCTATGTGCGCGGCGACTTCAAGTTCGACCTGGGCGGCGTGCCGGTCAGCGGCAATCTGGGCGTCCGCTACGCCGAGACCAAGCAACTGGCCAGCGGCACGCTGACCAGCGGCTCGACGCCCGTGCCGGTGGGCTATCTGAAGGAATACAAGAACTGGCTGCCGAGCCTGAACGTCAAGCTCGACCTGCGTGACGACCTGGTCGGCCGCCTGTCAGCCTCGCGCGTCGTCAACCGTCCCAACGTCACCGACAGCGCCCCGCGCATCAGCGTCAGCCGCGACTCGCCGACGGCCTCGGGCGGCAACCCGGACCTGGATCCGTTCCTGGCCGACCAGTACGACGCCTCGCTGGAGTGGTACCCGGCCCCGACCACGGCCGTGACCGCCGCGGTGTTCATCAAGACGATGGACAACTACATCACCGCCCAGAACACCACGATCCAGGTGCCCGGCCGCGGCGACGTGCTGCTGTCGGCCAGCGTCAACGGCGGCGACGCCGAGGTGCGCGGCTTCGAAGCCGCCTACAACCAGTCGCTGTCGTTCCTGCCCGCCCCCTTCGACGGCTTCGGCGTGCAGGCCTCGGTGACCCTGGTGGACAGCAAGGCGAACTATTTCGCCGGCAACCGCCAAATCAAGGACGACCTCGTGGGCCTGTCCAAGCAGAGCTACAACCTGGTCGGCTACTACGAGAAGGGCCCGATCAGCGCCCGCCTCGGCTGGTTCTGGCGCTCGCGGTATCTGCAGTCGATCGGCAGCACCACCACCGCCCAGTCCTATATCGCCCCCTACGGCTCGCTGGACGGCTCGCTCTCCTACCAGATCACCCCGCAGTACGCGGTGACGCTGGAGGGTTCGAACCTGACTGACGAGGTCCGCTTCACCTACGGCAAGACCAAGGACCAGCCGATGGAGATCTATCACTGGGGCCGCACGGTCTCGCTGACGCTCCGCGGCAAGTTCTGACCCCTCCCCTGAACGCCCTCTTCCCCTAGAGGTCGTCACCTCACGCGGACCGGTCGCATACCGACCGGTCCGCGCCTTTCCTTTCCCACGAGGTCGCCATGCGCCCGCTGCTCCTCGCCGCCGCCCTGTCGGTCGTCGCCTTCGCGTCCCAGGCGGCCGAAGCGCCGAAAATCAACAGCCTGCATTGGCTGGGTTCGCACAACAGCTATCGTCCCGAACTCGATCCGGCCGCTCTCGCGCACCAGCGCCAGGTGATGGGCGAGCGCTCCCGCGGCGTCGAATATGGCCATCCGCCGATCACCACACAGCTGGACCTCGGCCTCCGGCAGCTGGAATTCGATCCCTACGCCGACACCCGCGGCGGTCTCTATGCCGCCCCCTACGCCAAAGACCCGGCCAAGCTCGCGATCATGAATGGGCCCGGCGCCAAGGTGCTGCACGCCCCGGTCGTCGACGCCCGCACCTTGTGCCTGCGCCTGTCCGACTGTTTCGCCGAGGTGGCGGCATGGTCCAAGGCGCACCCTGATCACCAGTTGATTGTAATCTTCGTCAACACCAAGGAAGAGCCGTTCAACACCCCGGCCATTCCGAACCCGCCGCTCTGGACGGAGGCCGACTTCGCCGGCCTTGACGCCGACGCGATCAAGGCGTTCGGCCGGGATCGCATCATCACGCCCGACGACGTTCGCGGGACGCGCGCCACCCTGCGCGAAGGCGTCACCGGCGGCGGTTGGCCGACGGTCGACAGCGCGCGCGGCAAGGTGCTGCTGGTGCTGGACGCAAATCCCCGCATCGAGGAGGCCTACCGCGCCGGTCACCCGTCGCTGAAGGGCCGCGTCCTGTTCGGCCTCTATGCCGAGGACCACGCCGAGGCGGCGGTGTTCAATATCCAGGACCCGCGCCCGGAAGAAACCCGTATCAAGGCCCTGGTCGCCCGAGGCTTCCTGGTCCGTACGCGCAGCGACGCCGACACAAGCGAGGCCCGCAACCACGACCTTGGCCGCCTCAAGTCGGCCGAGCAGTCGGGCGCACAGATCATCAGCACCGACTACTATCCAAGCGCGCCCGATCCGCTGGACCTGAAATTCGTGGTGCGCCCATCGTGGTTCGCGCCAGAAGAGGATCTTACCTCGCCCGCTCGATGACGATCACCGAAGGCCTGGGCGGATGGCCCTCGACAAAGTCCGGCCAGCGGGCCGCCGCCTGTGCGAGCAATGCCGGGCTCCCGGCGGGAGACGCGATCAGGAAAGCTCAGCCAAGAGCCTTCGGGCTTTGCGCAGATCCCGCGTCTCGTACTCGCCTGCAAAGCTGTCGCATATTGAAGCCAAGTCACCCAAGCAGCTCTGCGCCAATCCCGTGCCTTGCGATAGCGACGCCAGGTCGCTCACGGCGCGAAGGGTCCAGGCGACAGAGCCGCTCATCCGCGCCGCCTCCACCGCGGAGGAAAGCAAGTCTCGCGCATGGCTCGCGCGACCGTGCATCTGCTCAGCGGCGGCCTTCAGGCGAAGCAGTTCGGACTTACCCCAGGGCTCGGCGCTCGTGTCAAACACGTGCTGGATGATTTCAGCGGCGTCGCCTGCCTGACCGTTGGCCGCCATCGCATCCGCGATCAGTGTGAAGCGCGCATCGTGCCGGATCTGAACCACTCCTGCGCGCACGCCGTAGAATGCGCTGCGGAGGCGCGCCGGATCGGGCTTCTGTCCGAGATAGGCGGCGATGACAGCGGAATAGGTGTCTGCAACCGGGATCCACGCCGCGATGCCGTGACGATAGATGGCGCTTCGAAGCGTCTCGATGTGCGGCAGCACGGCTTCGTACTCGCCGGTCTGGATAAGGGTCCAGATAACACCCTGCGCCAGGCAGTGGACCAAGGTCAGACCATGCTCGACCTGCTGCGCGTCCACAGCCGCCGTCTCCGCAACGCGGATGGCGTCACGCGAGCGACCGGTCAGCCAGTTGAGCGCCGCCAGCTGCACCTGAACATTGATCTTCTGGTGGATCTGAAAGCTCGGGACTGCTCGCTGGGCCTCTCCCTGCATTTCGCTGAAGAGACGTTGGACGCGCGCGAGAGCGGCGTCGAAATCGCAGGTGCGTATCTCGTACTGCGCGCGAAGTTGTTCCTCCTCCCAAAGGGCGGCGGGCTGGTTAGCCCGCGAAGCAGCCGGTCGCATGGCCATAAGAGCGCCCGCCACATTATTCACGCGGCCGCGCATCAGCTCATAAGTTGCGAACGCGCCGAGGGCGCGACACTCCGCTTGCGGATCTTCTGTTGCGCGCGCCAGCTCGATCGCTTTTTGGAAAAGAGCGCTGGCTTGGTCCGGGTCGGTGGCGAGATAGGTGCTGACCGAAGCCAGTCCGATCACCAATCTAAGCTCAAGCGAGGGCTCACAAGGCCCCAGGCGGCGGAGTTCCGAAAGGGCGAGTTCGCAGTTGGCGCGTATCTCGCCGCTGAGCGAGAGGTCGTGGCACAGCGGCAGCCCCGCGGCCACCAACTGCACTCCCAGCAGCCGATCGGCCGACCGGTGCAAGGTCCAGTCGAGCGCCTTGCGCATGTCGTAGATCAGGTTGGCGTACGCCGCGCGCCAAAGACGCGGCGTCATCGCGGACCGGTCGGCCGCCGCCTGATCCAGCATCTTGAGGACCCAGCGCGCGTGAGCCGAATAGGTCGAAGCCGCCGTTTCGTCACGACGCTCGAGCAGAGCCGCGGCGAATGTACGCGTGCTGTCGAGCAGGCGATAGGCCAATCCGCCCTCTCGGTGCTCCACGGCGACCATTGACTTCGACCTGAGACCGGCGAGCGCGTCGATGATTTCGATCGGCGAAAGCGCGACGCTCGCGGCCAGTTCCAGGACCGCCTCGGTCCCAAACACGTCGGCGAAGACGGAGCACGCTTGCAGCGCCGAGGCTTCCTGCGTCGTCAGCAGGGAGTAGCTCCACTTTAGGGTGTCCAGCAGCGTCCGCTGGCGGCGCGGTTCTACGCCGTGACGCCGCCGCAGGACCAACAGGTTGTCCTTGAGTTCAGCGAGCACCGTGGTTGCGCCTCGTGTGGCGACGCGCGCCGCGACAAGTTCGATCGCCAGCGGCGAACCGTCCACCTCGCGGCATATTTGGACGAGCGTTTGCGCGTCGGCGTCGTGAGGAGAATGGCCGCGTTCCTCATAGGCGCGCCGAACCAAGAGTCGCGGCGCGGCGTAGCTCAACACGGGTTCAATCCTGTCGAACTGGTCGTCGGGGGGGACGGCAAGAGCGGCAAGCCACATCACCCGTTCGGATCGCGTGCGCAGCACCTCGCGACTTGTCGTCAGGATGCGCAGGCGCGCGGTTCGCGCGAGCAGAACCTCGCAGATGTGCGAAACGGCGCTGAGGACATGCTCGCAGGTGTCGAGCACAAGCAGCATCCTTTGCCGCGCCAGGATCGAGCACAAACCTTGAAGGCTAGCGCCGCCAGAGCTCACGCCCAGCGCCGCGGCCACCGCGTCGGCGACAAATTCCTCGTGGGTCACCCGCGAGAGATCGACGAACGCGGCGGATCCGCCAGGCTCCGCCGCTAGGTCGTGCGCGACAGCCCTCACCAGGGTCGTCTTGCCGATCCCGCCGGCGCCCACGACCGAGACGAGGCGGCTCACCTCAAGCAGGCCTTTGACGCGAGCGATCTCGGCTTCGCGTCCGATGATGTCGTGAAGTTGCGGGAGGGGCGTGGCGCCGAGCATGGCGTCCTCAAGCGGACGGCCTTCGCCGACCGGGTCATCGGCGCTAAGCCAATAGCCGCGCCCCACGACCGTCTTGATGAATTCGCCTGCGGGCGCGTGGCGACGCAGCGCGCGGCGGAGGTATGCGACGGTCACCTTCAGATTGGCTTCGTGAACGAAGGTGTCCGGCCAGGCCGCCTGCATCAGGTCCTGCTTGCGAACGAGCTGACCTTGCCGTTCGGCTAGCGCCATAAGGACATCCATCCCACGGCCGCCAATGCGAACCTCCTCCGGTCCGCACAGCAGTTTGCGGTGCAGCTTGTGGAGATGGAAGGGGCCGAACCCGACGATCTGGTCTCGTCCGCCGGCCGCCATCTCGAAGGTCGGATCGTGTCCCAAGCGGCAGGAGCCCTCTTCCGCGCACGATGTCGCCTCAAACTATCACGGTTGCTGGCGCGCCGCAGAGCGGAACGCGTGTCGCCCGCAAAGCCGCCTAGACCGACGAAGGCTCTTTACCCCGTTTAACCCCGGCGCCTCGCGACCTCGGGCTAACCTGACCGACGTCGGTTCCCGAGGAGGCTGCGCTCGCCGGCCCGACGGACGAAAAGCGGAGGGAGCAAGATCATGTCGAAAGGCAATGTGCTGGTCGTTGGCTCGAACGCCACGCGGATTGAAATCCAAGGCGGCGGCACCGGGCCGACCGGCCAATACCTGAACGAACTTGTCGTGCCCGTGATGGCGTTGTTGGCCGCCGGCTACGACATCACCTTCGCGACCCCCGACGGGACCAAGCCGTTCATCGATCCGGTCTCTGATCAGACCGTCCACTTCGACAATGACGAGGCAGCGCACAAGCGGGCGCAGGACTTCTTCGCCAACGATCGGGCCATGAACAGTGTGAAGACGCTGCGAGCCGTGCTCGACGGCGGGCTCGACCAATACGTGGCCTTCTTCACCCCCGGCGGTCAGGCGCCGGTCGTCGATCTCATGCAGGATCCTGAGCTGGGCGAAATCCTGCGCCATTTCCACGCGCACAAGAAGCCCTCCGCCTTCCTCTGTCATGGTCCGATCGCGTCGATCTCGGCGATGCAACACGCCCGCGAGTTCCGGGCCGCCCTCATAGCTGGCGACACCCCCAAGGCGGCTAAGCTCGCCCAAGGCTGGCCGTACGCCGGCTACCGGATGACGGTCTATTCGTCGAGCGAGGAGAAGCCGATCGAGGACAATATCCTGCACGGAAAGCTCTACTTCCACATGCCGGAAGCGCTGACCACGGCGGGCGGCGTCGTGGATGTCGGGCCCGATTTCGCTCCGCACGTGGTTGAGGACCGCGAACTGATCACGGGTCAGAACCCACGCTCCGATCACCAGATCGGCAAGGCGCTGGTCGCCGCGCTCAGCCGTGTCTCCGTCGATGCGTGATCGGGACGGCGCTCCGTCCAACGAGTCGTCCACGTCGCGGAATTGGTCTGGCGCCCAAGGCTGCGCCTAGGAATGGAAAACTCCGATGAAACAACTGCTTGCGGGTGTGTTCATGGCCATCGCCACCATTTCGTCGTCTGGGGCCCAGTCGAGGCCGTCGACCCAACCCGTCTCGATCGTGCTTGTGCATGGCGCCTTCGTGGACGCCTCGGGCTGGAGGGCTGTCTACGACATCCTGACTCATGACGGCTACGAAGTGCTGATCGTCCAGAATCCGACGATCACGCTTGAGGGTGATGTCGCGGCGACCCGGAGGGTCATCGCCGCGGCGACAAAGCCGGTCCTGCTCGTCGGCCATTCCTATGGCGGCGCGGTGATCACCGAAGCCGGGACTGATCCGAAGGTCAGGAGCCTTGCCTATATTGCCGCATTCGCCCCCGACGTTGGCGAGTCGGTGTTCGAGCTCGCGACGCGACCCGCGCCGGAGGGCGGCCCACCGCTGCTCCCGCCAAGCAACGGCTTCATCATCGTCGATCCGGCGAAATTCCCGAGCGCCTTCGCGTCCGATGTCGATCCTGGTCTCACGCGCTTCCTCGCCGCGGCGCAGGTTCCGTGGGGGCTTGGCGCCGTCCAGCCCAAGCTCACGGCAGCCGCCTGGAAAGACAAGCCGGTCAGCTACATGCTGACGACCGAAGACCACATGGTTCCGCCGACCATCCAACGCTTCATGGCTACGCGGGCCAAGGCCAACCTCGTCGAGATCAAGAGCAGTCACGCGGTCATGCTTTCGCATCCCCGCGATGTCGCAGCCTTTGTCGAGACGGCGGCGGCAGGGGTCAAGTAGACCTGGTCTGGGCTACGCCGCCCCGTCGACGCGATCGGAGAACACAGGTCATGCCAGGCAAGGTGAAAACCATCGCTGTGCTCACCGCCCGCTCCGGCAAGGCCGACGCGCTGCGGAAGCTACTGGAACAAATGGTCGAACCGAGCCGCGCCGAGCCGGGTAACCTGCGCTACGACCTGTGGGTCGATCCGGCTCATCCAGGCCGGTTCGTGCTCGATGAACTTTATGTCGATCGCACTGCGGTCGAGGCGCACCATGCCACGCCTCACTTCCAGGATTACCTCGCGCAAATTCCCGCCTTGGCGGAGCGCTCCGTCTGGTCGCTTGATGAGGCGGCCGTCGCCTGACGAGACGGCCGTGCAAGTCCGGTGGGTTGCGCCGTCGGTCTTCTCCGCGCCATTTGCTGGCGTCGACATCCCTCCAAGAACACGACGCTCCCAATCCTGCGCGTCATACGAGGAGGCCGCCCCCGTCGACGTGCAGCACCTGGCCCGTCACATAGGTCTGGCGAGTGAGATAGAGATAGCTTTGAGCGATCTCCTCGACGTCTCCAGGGTGACCCACAGGCAGGCGTGCGGCCTCGGAGGCGTAGAAGGCCGCCCGTGCGTCGTCACCCATACCCGCCCACAGGTCGGTCTTCACCACTCCCGGCGCGACACAGTTCACGCGCAACGGCTTGAGCTCCACGGCCAATGCCCGGGTAAGACCCTCGATGGCTCCGCAGATGCTCGACGCCGCCGCCCAACCCGGGCCAAGGGGGCGAGCGCCCGCTGTTCCTGAGGTGAACACCATGGAGCCGCCCTCTCGAATGGATTTGCGTCCGTACTTCGCGGCGGCGAACGCGCCCCAGTATCGGAGTTCGAAAAATCGGCGGACCTCGGCCAGGTCGGCGTCCAATCCAAGCAGGCGCAGCGGTTCCCCCGCCGTGTAGATCAGGTGGTCGAACTCGCCTAAGCCCTCGAAAAACGCGCGTGTCGCCGCCTCGTTCGACAGGTCGATCGACGAGCCTTTTGCACTCGCCCCCAAGGCGGCGACCGCCGCCTCGACGCGCGTTTGAGAACTTGAGGCGACGACGACAGCAGCGCCCTCCTCGGCCGCCGCCCTAGCGATCGCAAAGCCTATGCCGGACGTGCCACCGAGCACGACCATACGCTGCTTGTTCATTTCCATGCCAACTCCTCCGTCTGCCAAACGTAAAATCCACCTTGCCCGACGGCGATTCCAGCGCATCTTTGTCATCACTATGATGACGGAGAGTCAGCCTTGGTGTTCGATGCGCGTTTGCTCTCAGGGGTTGGCGTCATGGCGGCCGTGGTCGAACATGGGGGCTTCGCCCGTGCGGCGGAGGTTGTCGGCTTGACGCCATCCGGGGTCAGCCGAGCTATCGCGCGCCTCGAGTCGCAGGTAGGAGCTCGGCTGTTCGACCGGCACCCGCGTAAGGTGGCGCTGACGCAGGCCGGTGCGCGCTTTCATGCGGAGGTGGCGCCCCTGCTCGCCGCCATCGGCGAGGCTGCGGAGACGGCGGCGGCCGATTCCGCCCAGGTCCGCGGCCGGTTGAAACTGAGCGTCGATCCGTGGTTCGCGCGTATCGTGCTGGCTCCGCGTCTGCCAGAGCTACTTGCGCGCTATCCCGAACTCTCCTTCGACCTTCGCGTCACCAACGCCTTCGAGGACATGCTCGGCGGCGGTGTCGATATCGCCATACGCTTCGGCCCTCCGCTAGGCGCGGGACTGATCGCCCGCAAACTCCTGGAAACGCGGGTGCTTACCGTGGCGGCTCCAGCCTATTTGGAGAGGCGTCCCCGCCCCCGGGAGCCGGCTGATATCGCAGGGCATCACGCCATCCTGTTTCGAGATCCCCAGTCGCGACGCCCGTTCACGTGGGAGTTCCAACGTGGCGGCAAGGCGGTCGAGGTTTCCGTCACCAGCCGACTTATGCTGGACGATCCTTCCGCAGCGCTGGCGGCCTGCGAAGCAGGATCGGGACTTTTCCAGAGCTTTGAACTTGGACTTGAGTCTTGGCTCGAGGGCGGCCGCCTGGTGACCGTGCTCGACGAATGGGCGGAGGAGCGCTTCCCGCTCTATGCCTATTACGCGTCTCGCCACCATTTGCCGGGCAAGGTGCGCGTCTTCCTGGATTTCCTCAGCGCGACACTGGCGCCAGCGTCCTGCAGGTGACCGAAATCCAACTTGGACCGAGTTTGCGCTTTTCACACTTTACGGCGGCGCTGCGCCAATTTGCTGCCGTTGGCGCCCCTCCGGAACACGAAGTTCAGTGGAGGCGCGTCGTACACTCGGACCGCGCTCAGGCTGGCAGGCTTATGCGCTAGAGGTCGATCTGCTCGACGTGGCCCAAGGGTTGACGGTCGATCGAGCCACGCGGCGCGGCGTTGGGCCGGGGCTGACGGTTTAGCCAGTTCTCCCAAACAGGGAAGTCGCCGCCGCCACAATCGCCTCGCGGGGTTCACGCGGGGTCCAGCCGAGCACGCGCCGCGCCTTGTCGTTCGAGGTCTTCTTGGCGTAGCCGAGGTCGTGAAGGAAAGGACGCATCTCGGCGTTGAAGCGCGCGGCGATGCGCACCACGAAATCGGGGAGTGCGCGAGTGGGGACCTGCCTGGCCGCGTCGCCAAGCGCGGCCCTGATGGTGGCGCCGATCTCCTTCAGACTGAGCGCTCGTCCGTTGGAGAGCAGAAATCGCTCACCGGCCGCGGCCGGGTTGGTCATCGCCATGATATGCGCGCTGGCGACGTCGCGGACATCGACCACGGGTATGAAAAGGTTCGGGACCACAGGCATCGCGCCGTCGAGCATGCGCTGGACGATGTGGTTTGCGCCGGAAACGTCCTTGCCCATCACGGGTCCCATGACCGCGACCGGCAACATCGTGGTCAGTTCCAGACCGCCCCCCTCGGCGGCGATAAAATCCCAGGCCGCGCGTTCGGCGAGGGTCTTGCTCTTGCCGTAAGCATCGACGCCGGGGCCATCCAGAATGGTCCAGTCGGCTTCGGTGAACACATGGCCGTCATGCGGATGTCCCCAGCTGACGGCGTGAAATGCGGAGGTAAGAACGACGCGCTTGACACCCGCCTCGCGCGCGGCGCGCAGCACGCGCAGCGTGCCTTCGCGCGCGGGAACGATCACCGCGTCTTCGCTCGCGACCCTTCCGGGCAGGACCGGCGAGGCGACATGCAGGACGACGTCCATACCGGCGACGGCCTCCGCCCAGCCGTCGTCGCGCAGCAGATCGGCCGCGACGAAGCTCAGCCTGTCGGCATGAACCATGCCCGCGCCTTCGAGGACGCCGCGCACGCCCCCTTCCTTGGCCAGCGACCGGATGGTGGAACGGACGAAATGGCCTTGCTCCAAAAGCTGGAGGATGCAGTGCCCTGCGATAAAACCGGAGCCGCCGGTGACCAGAACGCGCTTCGGAATCATAGTGGAGTTCCTTTTTGACACCGATGCTCGTCAACCCGTTGGCACGCGCCAGGTCGGCCAAAGCAACGCCCCGCCATCCGAGGCTTCCGCTACAAGTGCGCTACCCAGGGCCATAGGGTCTGGCCATTCCGATGCGCCGTCGGTCCAAAGGCCCGCGGCGGTCGGGCGTCACGCGAAGGTCACGTTCGTAAGGCGTAAGGACGTCTCCCAAAGACGGGCGGCGACATTGGCGTCCAGCGCCTGCTCGGGCGGCTTCTCCTCGGTCGGGTAACCGCGTGTTCCACTCAGTCGGTCCGGCCCATAGTAGGCGCCGTCCCGCGCCGCGGGGTCGGTCGCCGCGTACAGGGTGGGCAGCGCGCCCTGCCATGCGGGCTGGAACAGGAAGGGCAGGAAGCGTCGCAACATGGCGGAGGGGCTTGATCGGCCCGCGCCATTGAGGATCAGATCGGTGCGCGTGACGCCCGGATGCGCCCCAATACTCGCGACGCCCCACCCCGCGGCCCCGCTCCGTCGGCTGAGCTCCCGGGCGAACAGGATGCAAGCCAGCTTCGACTGGCTGTAGACCGGAAACGGCTTGTAGTCGCGCTCGGCCTGCAGGTCATCGAAGTCGATCGCACCGCCGCGCGCCGCGATGCTGCCGAGCGTCACGACGCGCGGGCTCCGGCCTTTCTTCAGCAGCGGGAGCAGATGAGCCGTGAGTGCGAAGTGGCCGAGATAGTTTGTGCCGAATTGAAGCTCGAAGCCGTCGCGGGTTTGTCGACGTTGCGGCGGGGTCATCACCCCAGCATTGTTGATCAGAAGGTCGAGCTGATCCTGCTCCCCCGAGAGCTTCTCGGCGAAAGCGGCGATCGAGGCGAGATCCGCGAGATCCACTTGACCAAACCGCACCGTCGCTCCCGGAACGGTCTCCCTGATGGCCGCGACGGCCTTGGCGCCCTTCTCCGGATTGCGCCCTGCGATCACGACGCTGGCGCCGGCGCGGGCCAAGGCCAACGCGTCCTCATAGCCCAGTCCGCCCGTACCAGTAACGACGACCAGGCGGCCCTTCTGCGACGGGATTTTCTTCGTCGTCCACTTCGTCATGCCGGTCAGGGCCTCCGCAGGAGTTTGGCTGACGTCGAGCCTGTCGCGCCGCGACGAGCCCGCATCTCATCTTCCGGCCGAGATGCCTTCGGCGCGGCGATTTCGCCATGCCGGAACCCTCAAAAAACCTGCCCAATCCTCCGCCCAGACAACAAGCTCGGTCGCGAGCACCGACGCCGGCATCGGCGGAGGCGGGAAGCCTCACACGACCGCAACCAACTGTTCCGCCCCGATCCGAGGCTCACGCGGTTGCGCGGCGCCCGCATCAACCCCAGACGGGCGCGGAAGTAGGAGGGGGCCTAGTGAGCCTTATTGTCGGAGCGATCCCCTCGACCAGGGCGGCTACGCGGTCTGCGGCCTGCGACCGACATATTCACTGTAGAGGCGCTGCTGGTTCATGACGTCACGCTTCGGGGCGACGCCAAACGTCCGGGAATACTCCCGGCTGAACTGAGACGCGCTTTCGTAGCCGACCTGATAGGCGGCGTCGGCCACGTTCACATCCTCCATCACCATCAGGCGTCGCGCCTCGAGCAGGCGCAACTGCTTCTGGAACTGCAGCGGCGTCATGGAGGTCATGGCCTTGAAGTGCTGATGGAAGGACGAAAGGCTCATTCGCGCCACTTGCGCCAATTCCTCCATGCGCAGCGTCCGGGCGATATCCTCATGCATGAGGTGGAGGGCTTTTGCGACCCGGGCGGCGTTCGACTCAGGCTCGGCCAGCTTGCAGAGTTCGCCGCCATTCGGGCCGCTCAGAAGCCAGTAGCAGATCTCGCGCATGATGGACGGAAAGAGGATCGGGATCGCCTTTGGCGTCTCGCACATCCGCAGCAGGCGAAGGACGCACTCGGCCAAAGGCTCATCGACCCGGCGCACGAACAGGCAAGGCCCGGATGTGACAGGCGGCGCCGGCGGGGTATCGAGCTGCTCTAGCACGTCGCGGATCATCGCCACGTCGAGCTCGAGGTTCACACCGATATAGGGCGCGTCGGGACTTGCCTCGATGATGCACCCTGTCGCCGGCAGCGTCATGCCGACCGCCAGACACTCCATCGTCCCGTAACGCAGGGTCTCCTCACCCAAGGTGATTTCCTTGGCGCCCTGGAGCACAACACAGAGCGAAGGCTTGTAGACCTGCCGCATCCGCATTCGCGCCTTGAACGAGCTGACGATGTTGAAGCTGTCGATGGGGGTCGGGAAAACACCCTGACCACCGCCTTGGCCCGCGATATGGGCGTTGACCGCCTCAAACAGCGATAACGGCATGCGGACCTCCGGCGGGTTCCGAGGCCAGCGCAACACGCGGCCCTCCGCCGTCTTATCCCCCGTCGCAGGATTAGGCAAGTTTTTTGAGACTTCCGGCATTCTGATCATCAGGCGCTCCATCTAGCTTGAAGATGCGAACAAGCGAGGAGTGCGTCGAACATGACAGAAGCTGCCGCGCAGTCAACGGATATTCGAATAATACTACCAGTTACTTCAAAACAATGCAGCAATGAGTATGTGCAAGGCTGGCGCATATTCGTGATACTTATCACGCTCCTTCTCATAAACGCATTTTCACAAATCGACAGAATACTTCCATTCATTTTGTCAGAGGCGATAAAATCCGACTTAGGTCTGAGCGACACCGAAATGGGCCTGCTCACCGGCCTCGCCTTCGCGGTGTGCTATTCGCTGCTGTCCTTGCCTCTGGCTCGGGCCTCGGATCGAGGATCGCCTCGCTTCGTCCTGGTTTCGTGCATCCTGCTCTGGAGCGCGATGACGGCGCTCGGCGGCCTCGCGGCCAGCTTTCTCTTGCTGGGGCTCACGCGTTTCGGCGTCGCGTTTGGAGAGGCCGGCGCGGTGCCCGCCGGCCATGCGCTGATCGCCCGCAGAATCCCTCCCGAGCACCGCGGCCTGGCGATCGGCCTTTTCGCCATGGGCATCCCGCTCGGCACCATGGTCGGCTTCGCCGCCGGCGGAGCGATCGGCGAGACGGTCGGGTGGCGCACCGCCCTGGTCGGCGCCGGGGCCATCGGTGGGCTGATCGCTTTGTTGACCCTTCTCGCCGCCGGCCCAACCCCGACGCTCCGGCGCGCGGCCGCCGACGGTGAACCTTTCCTGCGATCCAGTCGGCGGTTGCTGGCGTCCCCGGCATTCCGCTGGCTGTTTATCGGCGCGATCTTCCTCGGCTTCGCCGCGGCGCCCTTCTACGCTTTCTCCGCGCCGTTCCTCATCCGCACGCACGGTTTCAGCACGAGCCAGGTGGGGCTGGCCTTTGGTCTCCTGCAGGGCCTGATGGGGATCGTCGGCACCCTTCTGGGCGGACGCTGGTTCGACCGCGCGGTCGGTTCGGGGACCGGGAGAGTGCTCGGCCCGCCAGCCGTTCTCTTCCTGATCGCCAGCATGACCACGAGCGCGGCTTTGTTCGCCCCGGTCGGGTGGCTGTCGATAGCCCTGCTAGTACCCGGGATGCTGTCCTTCTCGTTCATGCTGCCATGGGCGTTTGGCGCGGCGCATCTCGTGGCCGGCGAGGGCAAGCAAGCACAGGCGTCAAGCCTCGTGATGATCGGCTCCGGCCTCCTTGGGCCAGCACTCGCCCCCTTGATCGTCGGGATGGTCAGCGACGCGGTGACCGCTGCGCAGGGATCCAATGGCCTTGGCTTCGGACTGCTGATCGTCCCGATCGCGAGCGTCCTGACCGGCGTCACCCTGCTGATCGCGAACCGGCGCATCGCCCCTTTGCTGGCGCGACGGTGACTTTCGCCGCCTCTGATCCGCCCACGACGAGACCTTGCCCGCCGACCTAGAGGCGCGGCCGCACCCATCGCAAGCAAACGACCCATATCGAGAAAGGAACCATCGGAATGTCCGATGCCGATACCTCACGCCGCACGTTCATGACTCTCGCGGCCGCCGCTCCTGCGGCGTTCGCCACGGGAAGCGCGGCTTCGGCCCAGACGGCCCCGTTCGGACCGACCGCTCTTCCCGGCGTCGGCAGGGCGGCTGTCATCACCGGCTCCTCGCGCGGCATCGGCGCCGCCACCGCCAAGCGCCTGGCGCGCGATGGCTTTGCGGTGACCGTGAACTACCTCACCAACCGCGATCTCGCCGACCGTGTCGTGGCCGACATCAAGGCGGCTGGGGGCCGCGCCATCGTTCGCCAGGCCGATGTCGCCGATCCCGCGGCGGTCAAGGCTCTGTTCGACGCCCATGACCAGGCGTTCGGTGGCGTTGACGTGGTGGTCAACAACGCTGGGATCATGAACGTCGGCCCCTTCGCCCAGATGACGGACGCGGCCTTCGATCGCATGATGGCCACCAATGTCAAAGGCAGCTTCAACGTGCTGCGCGAGGCGGCGCGACGTACACGTGACGGCGGCCGGATCATCAGCCTGTCCTCGAGCATCATCAAGACGCCGCCCCCGGCCACGGGCGCGTACGCCGCCACCAAGAGCGCCCAGATGCTCTTTTCCAGCGTCCTGGCCAAGGAACTGGCCGGTCGCAACATCTCGGTTAACGCCGTGGCGCCTGGCGCCGTCGACACGCAGCTTCTCCGCCAGCACGGCGAAGCGGCGCTCCGCGGCATTCCCGAACAAACACCCCTTGGTCGCCTGGGCTTGCCGGAAGACATCGCCGGCGTCATCGCGCTTCTCTGCTCGCGGGACGGCGCCTGGATCGACGCTCAAACCGTATTCGCGAACGGCGGATTGGGGTGAGGGATAACGGCCAGCCTGCCGACGGCGCCGAGGCGCCGCGCGCCCCTGTCTGAAATCGGATCAGGGAATCCTCCTCCCCCTTCCCTCCCCGATTTCAGAGGGAGATCACCGGCCCCCACCCCGGGCGATCTCCAAGGCCACCGAAGGCGCGCCGCGCGAGACGAACGCCTTCGGTGGCCCCATCCCCTGTCCCGAAAGGAACCACTATGCGTGTATTTCGCCCGACCATGTTCGCCTGCGCGTTCGCCGCCTTGAACGTCTGCGCCGCCCAGGCGCAGGAGATCGAGGCAAGCACATCGGCGCACGGCGTCGTCGCGATCGGGGCGGGCGTCGCTCCCGAGTTTGACGGATCAATGGACGCGCGAGTCCTTCCCGCCGTGCTCGCCGACATTCGCTGGCGCGGCGTCAACTTCCAGGTCGGCGGACAAGGCCTTCGCGCCGACATCGCCTCGGGTTCGCGCCTCGGGTTCGGTCCGGTCATCGGCGTGCGGCTTCCGCGCAACGACGCCGACGGACGCGTCGGCTTGCTGCCGGAGATCGATACGGCGATCGAGGCTGGCGCGTTCGTCGGATACCGGTTCGGCGGAAACGAAAGAGGACAAGGCTCCCTGGAGACGGAACTCTCCGTTGTCCACGATGTCTCGGGCGCGCACGACGGTCTGCTCGCGACGGCGCGCGCCAGCTACGCCGCGATCCGCAGCGACACATTTTCGTTGTCGCTGGACGCGCGGACGACCTGGGTGAACCAGGACTACGCGCGCACCTATTTCGGCGTCACCCCCGCCGAGGCCGCCACCAGCGGGCTGGCGGCCTACCGCCCAGGTTCCGGGATCCGAGATGTCGGCGTGAGCCTGACGGCGGGATACTGGTTCAGCCCCAGGTTCGGCGTCATGGGCGCGCTTGGCGCAAATTACCTCGTCGGCGATTTCGCCGACAGCCCGATCACCGCAGAAGGACGTCGCTGGCAGCCTACCGGCGCTCTCACGGTCGCCTACCGCTTCTGAGACCGCCAGTCCAAAGGTCCTCAAGACTACGACGCCAAAGCTGTGCTCCCATTCCCCATCACATTGGGCCGCTTAACACTCTGCGAGCCAGTCATCCGTCCATAGGGAAGTTCACGCGCCGCAGGCGGCCTCGTAAACGCCGGCAAGGCTTCGCATATGCGCCACGCCTGGTGAGCGTCGACAACGACCATCATCATCGCGTGGTCGCCTCCACCAGATCGAGGCGCGCCCGGAGCGGATCGGCTTCCGCCTTCGGCCCTTGCGCGGCGAAGTCCAGGATCTGGTCGGTGGCGGCCTCGTAGCGCGGCCAAGCCGGCTGGCCCGAGGCGCTGGGGACGCCGCTCTTGGCGAACCCAACCCAATAGGCGTGGGCCGCTTTGGCCGCGGCCGCGTCGGCCTGGGTCAGCGCCGCGCCATAGCGGGCGTCGACCGTGTCGAACACAAAGGGGATCTCGGTGGCGTGCGGCGCGCCCCACCACTGGCTCCTCATGCTCTCGGCCACGTACGAGAAGCGGAACTGATAGACGGGCGCGCCCTGCTCCGCCATCACGCGCGCCACCGCGCGAGCAGGCTCGATGAACATGCGATCGCCGGCGGCGGCCCAGCCATAGACCTTGATGTCGCCATCGCTCTTGGGATCGTACAGCGCCTCGGCCTCGGCCCGGCGCGGGCCAAATGGCGCGAAGACCTGGTCGCGACTTCCGCCGAAGAAGAAGCCGTCGGCGCTGGTCGCCCCGACCATCACCGGCATCTTCGTCCAGGCTCCGGCCCTGTAGGCCGCCAGCGGCTCCCGGGTCATGATCTTGCCGTCCAGCATCGGCCCGCCGCCCCAGGTTGGGGTATTCGAGGTCGCCATGTTGAGGCCGTCGACCACCGTCTCGGCCGGCAAGGCCCGAAGCGCGTCCAGCGCCGCGGCGTCGGTCCCGGAGACGCCCGCCTTGGCCGCGAAGGCCAGGCCCGACGCCTCGGCCGAGCGCTGCCCCGCCGGCGCGGTCAGCGGCAAGGTCGGAAGCAGGCGCGGGCGTCCACCGCCAGACTGGATGATGGCCTTTTGGAACAGGCCCTTGGCTTGGGGCGCGGTCAGCAGGGCGTGAACCGACATGCCACCGGCCGACTCGCCGAAGACCGTGATGTTGTTGGGATCGCCTCCGAAGACGGCGATATTGTCGCGCACCCATGTCAGGGCGGCGATCTGATCCATCAGACCGTAGTTGCCGAGCATCCCGCCATCGGCTCCCGCCGCCGTCAGGGCCGGGTGGGCGAAGAAGCCGAAACGGCCGACACGGTAGTTGAAGCTGACCAGCACCACCCCGTCGCGGGCGAAGCGGTCGCCGCTGTAGACGGCCGGCGAGCTGCCGCCATTGACGAAGCCGCCGCCATAGATCCAGACCATCACCGGTCGCTTGATCTTGTCCTTAAGCGCCGCCTCGGGCGTCCAGACATTGGCGTAGAGGCAGTCCTCAGCCGGCTTCACGCCCAGCGGCGCGGCGTCGCCGGGGAACGGATTCTGCATGCAGTCGGCGCCGTAGGCCTTGGCGTCTCGCGGCGCGGTCCAGACCTTGGGCGGCTGGGGTGCGCGCCAGCGCAGCGGGCCGACCGGCGGCGCCGCGAACGGCAAGCCCTTGAAGGCGGCGACGCCCGAAGAAGTTTCCCCGACGACGGGACCGAAGGTGGTGGTCGCGGTCGGGTCGGCCGCCAGGGCCTGCCCGGCGTGGAGCGCCGCCAGGATCGCGGCGGTGGCGATGGTGCGGATGATCATCTGTATCCTCCCGTTACGGCTTCAGCGTCCGCGCCTTGACCTTGGCCGCGCCCCGCAAGGCTAGGTCGGCCGAGGAGGCGCCCACGGCGACCTGATAGTCGCCGCCCGTCAAGCTCCAGCGGTTGGCCTTTGCGTCAAAGCTGGCCAGCACGCGGGGGTCGGCGGTCAGCGTAACGCGGCGCGTCTCGCCGGGCGCCAGCGTGATCTTGTCGAAGCCGATCAGACGCTGGAGCGTCTTGCCCGAGACGCCCGTCAGATAGACTTGCGGAGCGTCCTTGCCGGCCCGCTGGCCGACATTGGCGACGTCGAAGCTGACCGTCAGCGTGTCGCCGCCGGTCACTTTCAGGTTCGAATAGGCGAACTTCGTATAGGACAGGCCATGGCCAAACGGGAACAGCGGCTTGTGGCCGGTCGTGGCGAAGCGGCGGTAGCCGACGTCCGCGCCCTCGGAATAGACGACATCGAACCGGGTTTTGTCCGGAACGGTCAGGCCCGGCAGTTGCGCGCGCGGATACTGGTCGATCGAGGCGGGGAAGGTCATCGGCAGGCGGCCCGACGGATTGACCGTCCCCAGCAGCAAGTCGGTGATCGCCTCGCCGCCCTTCGCGCCCGAGTACCAGGCCTCGACCACCGCGCCGGCCTGGTCGAGCCAGGGCATCGACACCGGACCGCCGGTCTGCAGCACGACGATCGCGTTCGGATTGGCGGCGGTGACAGCGGCGATCAGAGCGTCCTGGCCGTCGGGCAGCGACAGGTCGGGCGCGTCCTCGCCCTCGCCCATCCACTGGTTGCCAAACACCATGACCACGTCGGCGGCCTTGGCGGCCGCGACGGCGGAGGCGACATAGCGGCCATCGTCGAAGGTCACCTTGGCCTCCGGCAGGGCCTTGCGCAGCGCCGCCAACGGCGAGGAGCCGTTGAAGTACTGGCTGCGGAACGGGCCCATCATCCCCTCCCCGCCCAGGGGCACAACGCGCTTGGCGCCGCCAGGCGGCACGACCTGGGACGAGCCGCCGCCCGACAGGACGCCGGCGTCGGCGTGACCGCCGATCACGGCGATGGTCTTGGCGGTCTTGGCCAGCGGCAGCAGGCCATCGCGGTTCTTCAGCAGCACGATCCCCTCGGCCGCCGCGGCCTGGGCGACGGCGGCGCCGGCTTCGTAGTCCACCGCGCCGCCCGGCTCGACCGGCTTGTCGAACAGGCCCGCGGCGAACATCGAGCGCAGGATCCGACGACTGGCGTCCGACAAGCGCGCGGCCGGAACCTCGCCCTTCTCGACGGCGGCCTTCAGCGGCGCGCCAAACCAGACCTTGGCGTCCAGCTGTTCGCCCGACTGCTGGTCCAGGCCTTTGAGGATGTAGTCGGTGGCGTGGACCGCGCCCCAGTCCGACATCACCCAGCCCTTGTAGCCCCAATCGCGCTTGAGGACGTCGTTGAGCAGGTGGTTGTTGCCGCAGCTGTAGTCGCCGTTGACCAGGTTATAGGCGCACATCACCGAGCCCGGCCGCCCCTTCTCGATGGCGATCTGGAAGGCCAGCAGGTCGCTCTCGCGATGGGCCGCCTCGTCGATCACCGAGTTGGCGAAGTGCCGCTTGGTCTCCTGGCCGTTCAGCGAGAAGTGCTTAACCGTCGAGACGATCCCCTGGTCCTGCACGCCCTTGATCGCCGCGCCGGCCAGGCTGCCCGCCAGCCAGGGATCCTCGCCGAGATATTCGAAATTGCGGCCGTTGCGCGGATCGCGGGCCAGGTTCACGCCGCCGGCCAGTTGGACGTTGAAGCCCTTGGCCCGCGCCTCGCGGCCAACCACCGCCCCACCGTCATAGGCGAGCTTGGTGTTGAAGGTCGACGCCAGCGACAGGCCCGACGGCAGCGCCGTGGCCCCGTCACCTTGGCGCACGCCCAGTGGGTTCGTCACGCCCAGGCTGGCGTCGCTCTCGTTGACCGCCGGCACGCCCAGCCGAGGGATGCCAGGGATATAGCCGGCCGAGCCGATCGCGCCCTCGGGCTTCTTGATGCCGAAGATCGGCATCGACATCGGCCCGTGCAGCAGGCCGATGCGCTCGTCCAGCGTCATCTCTTTTTCCAGCAGGGCGGCCCGTTCGTCCGGTGACAACTTGGCGTTCATCCAGGGCCGCGACGCCTGGGCGTGGCCGGCGGAGGCGACAGCGAGCACCGCGAGGCTGGCGGCGGCGGTCAGGGAGCGGTTCATGGCGGTCGTCCTTAGTAGGTCAGGCCGAAATGGATCGGATAGAGCGGAGCCTTGGAGTCATGCGGCGCGTCCTCGGCCTGGGCTTCGACGGCGGCCATCGACGAAGGCAGCTCGAATGGCAGCCTGCCGCGCGGCGGAGCGGCGCCGGTCAGGGCGTCGAGGAACGCCTCGTCGCCGGCCCCGAAGTCGCCGATTAGCGCGGCGGCCTTGTCCCGTACATTGGTCAGGATCGCCGGCCGGTCCAGGTAGACGGCGACGATGGTCGCGACCTTGGCCGAGGCCGCCTTGATCGCCTCGTAGTCAGCCGCGCCGTCCTTGAACGACAGGTCACCCTCATGCTGCATGGCGCCGAACACGAAGTTGGGGTGCAAGGTCTGGAACGGCGTCGCCGTCCGGATGATCGCCAGCTCGGCCTGGGCCAGGTCGTCGACCGGAACGAAGCCGCGGGCGCGAGCGGCGTCGGCGGACACGCCCTTGAGCCAGACCTTCTTTCCGCTCGGCTTTAGCGGCAGCAAACCGTTCTTGTTCTCCAGCAACGTCAGCGCCGCGCTCTGCGCCGCCCGTCCCTCGGCGACAAACGCCTTGGAGCCGACGATGGCGGCCGCCGCCTTGGCGTCGACATAGGGGTTCTCGAACAGACCCTGCTCGAACTTGATCGCCAGAACGCGCCGCGCCGCGTCGTCGATGCGGGCCGAAGGGATCTTGCTGGCCCTCACCGCCGCGACGAGCTCGGCCGTGTCCTCGACGCCGCCGAACTGGTCGAGTCCCGCGTTCACGCCCTTGGCGTAGCGGTCGACCTTGGAAAGATCCTCGACGCCCCAGGCGGTCGAGAAGCCCGCGAAACTCGGCTTCTGGCCTTCGGGAAAGCCGTCGCGGCAGGTCTCGGGGCAATCGTTGGTGATCGCCCAGTCGGACAGGACGATCCCCTTGAAGCCGTGCTTGCCGCGCAGTTGATCATTCAACAACCCCTTGGAGAAGCCGGCCCCGACCTGTTCGAGCGGATGGCCATCTAGGGCGAGATCCTTGAGGATCGCGTAGGTGGGCATCACCCCGACGACGCCAGCGGCGAACGCCTGGTCGAACGGCTTGACGTGCAGATCAAACTGGCCGGCCGGGAAGACGGCGTAGCGGCCATAGCTGTTGTGGCCGTCGAAACCCTTGGCCGAGGCGCCGTAGCCGACCCAATGCTTGACCACCGCCGAGACGCCGCCTGGCGCGAGGTTCGTTTCGCCGCCCTGGAAGCCCTGGATGTAGGCCTTGACCATGCGGCCAGCGAGGTCGGGGTCCTCGCCGAACGTGCCGCTGATCCGCGACCAGCGGGGCTCGGTCGCGAGATCGGCCATCGGGGACAGGGCCTGATGGATGCCGACGGCGCGATACTCCTGGCGAGCGATGTCGCCGAAGCGGCGGACCAGCTTGTCGTCGCCGATCGCCGCGAGGCCCGTCGCCTCGGGCCATTGCGAAAAGCCGCCTGGAGCGACGCTGGCGCCGGCCACGAACTGGAAATGGTGACGCGGATCGGTGCTGATCGTGACCGGCACGCCCAGCCTTCCCTGCTCGGCGATCGCCTGGACGGCGTTGTTCTGCTCGGCCAGCCACGTTGGATCGCCGGAGAGGCGGGTAATGAATGTGGTGACGTGCCGATCAAGGATCAGCGGCTTCAGCTTGGCCAGGTCATAGCCCTGCCCTCGCCCCGGAACCATGCCGCCCACGGCCGGCAGGGTGCCGTGCATCATCTCGCCGGCCCTTTCCTCCAGCGTCATGTGCGCGACGAGATCGATGGCCCGTTGGTCCGGCGTCAGACGCCAGTCCTCGAACGGCGAGAGCTTGCCATCGCGGTCTAGGTCCCGGAAGCGCAGCCCATCGACGGTGAGCACCTTGCCGTCGCGCACGCCAAGGAGCGGCTGGGTGGCGGCCAGGGCCGACGAACCGGTCGCGACCAGGATCGCGGTCGAGATCAGAAGACGTTGAAGAACGCGCACATTGAACTCCGGATACGAACCAAAGAAGGCGCCCTCGGCGCGCAGGAGACGCCGAGGGCGGTAAGTCGTCGGGAAGCTAGAAGTTGACCGCCAGACGCAGGCCGTAGGTGCGCGGCGGGGCGTAGAACTCGCCATTGCCGTTGGTCGCCAGGCCGGTCGTCGAGTTCGGGGACGAGGCGGTGCGCACGTCGTCATCCTCGAGGTTGCGGACATAGCCCTGCAGGTTCCAGCGATCGTCGGCGCTGGTGTAGGTCAGGCTAACGTCGGTCTTTGTGAAGCTGTCCTGCCGGTTCTGGGCGAAGCCGTGGTATTCGAGGTTCTTGCCGCTCTCGTAATGGGTCTGGACGCGGCCCACGACCTTGGCGCCCGAGGCGATATCCCACGTGTGTTGGTAGCCGACGTTGACGCTCCAGGTCGGGGTGCGGGCCATGCGGCAACCGGAGAAGTCAGTCGACCGCGGCGCGGCGGCGGCGAAGTTGGTCTTGAAGCAGCCCGTACCGCCGGCGTTGGCGTTGTTGTTAGCGAAGGCGTCGCCCAGCGGCAGCACGAAGTCGGTGTAGCGGGCATGCAGCCAGCCCAGAGTGGCGTCGATGCGATCGTGCTCGGTGACGACCAGATTGCTCTCGAGCTCAAAGCCGTACACCCGGGCCTTGTCGGCGTTTAGCGTGACCGACGCGTTCTGACCGGCGATGGTCCCGACCGCCGTGACCTGGAAGTCGCGATAGTCGTAGAGGAAGCCGGTGGCGTTCAACTGCAGGCGGTTGTCGAAGAAGCGGTTCTTCACGCCGGCTTCGTACGAGGTGATTTTCTCGGGCTCGTAGACGTTGTTCTCGACCCCGTCGTAGTAGCCGCCGGCCTTATAGCCCGTGGCCACGTTGGCGTAGACCATCGAGCTGCTGGTCAGGTCGAAGTCGGCGCCTAGCTTCCAGTTGGTGGCGTCCCACTTGGCGTCGGCCAGGTTCTTGATCACGGTCGAGGTGATCGCGCCGGCCGAATTGGTCAGGAAGGTGCCGCCGTCACGCGCCTTGCGGTCCTCAGTGTAGCGCAGGCCGCCGGTGATCCGGAACCGGTCCGTCACCTCGTAGGTGCCCTGACCGAAGGCGGCGATCGACTTTGCGGTCACTTCGGGCTGAATGAACGACAGGTATGAATTGGGCGCCAGCAACACCCGGAAGTCGACATTGTTGTCTTCCGTGAAGCGGTACAGCCCCACGACCCACTTGAGCTTGCCGGTGTCGCCGCCCAGGCGCAGCTCATGCGACCAGGTCGTGTCCTTGCCCTTGAAGTAGTTGGGCGCGCCGGTGCTTGCGTTCTCGCCGCTGCGGTCCAGGCGCGAGAAGTTGTAGCCGGTCAGGTAGGTCAGCGTGGCGAAGCCCAGGTCCAGGTCGGCCTGGCTATGGGCGCCGAAGAACTTGTTGTTGCGATAGAGATTGGTGGCGCAGTTGCAGGTCCACGGATCGCTGTTGGACAGCGCCGCGCCATAGCTCTTGTCGCCGCCACCGGCGCCGCCCTGGTGCAGGTAGTCGCCGCCAACCCGCAGCGAGAACGTGTCGCTGGGCTTCCACAGCAACTGGACGCGGGCCGACTTGTCGTCCTGGTCGTAGCGATCGTTGCCGCCGGTGCCGGGGCCCTTGTTCAGCGCTTTCACATAGCCGTCGTGGCGCGCGGTCTGGAACGCGGCGCGCACGGCGAGGGTGTCGCTGACAGGCAGGTTGACCATGCCCGAGGTGGTGATGGCGCCGTAGTTGCCAATATCGACCGAGCCATTGCCCTCGTAGTCGAACTTGGGCTGCTTGGTGATCACGTTGATCGCGCCGGCCGTGGCGTTACGGCCATACAGCGTGCCCTGAGGACCACGCAGAACCTCGACACGATCGACGTCGTAGAACAGCGCCCCAACCGACGTGGATCGGGCGATGTAGATGCCATCCATGTGATAGGCGACCGCCGGATCGCCGACCTCGGTGACGTTGGTGCTGCCGATGCCGCGCAGGAAGACCACGGCCGCGCCCGAGCCACTGGAGCTGATCTGCAGCGCCGGCACCTGCGCCGACAGGTCGACCACCGTCTTGATGCCTTGCGACTCCAGCTTGTCACCCGTCACCGCCGACACGGTGAGCGGGGTCTTCTGGAGGTTTTCACTGCGGCGTTGAGCGGTCACGACCACTTCGTCGAGCTTCACGGCGCCGGCGTCCTGAGCCACCGCGCCAGGCGCGTGCAAGCTCACGGCCGCCACGGCGGCCGATGCGAACAGGAGATTACGCATCTCTTTCCCTTTGTCCTGCCTGGACTCGGAGCGCGCCGACGCGAACGCCGGACGCCACGATCCCCAGCGGCGCCATCGGCGCCTGTTTGCGTTTCCTTGGGCCCCTTGTTCCGAGGCCTTTTCCCGACGCGGTCGTCGTCACCGCAATGGCTACGACAACGTTGTCTTAAACTAGACAGCATGATTACGACAACGTTGTCTACAGGCGGCATTATTGACACCGCTGTCGGAAATATCGGCCAACGGACGGAATTCGCCTCCGGCAAAGGCCCATGGCGAAGCTTTGTTCGCCGGCCTAACGCCAACGCCGAAAATTGATCGCGTCGGGCGTGATCCTGGGCCGATCCGGCCTAGGCCAGCGGCGGGGCCGCCGAGTCCCTCTGGACGAGGCTATAGTCCAATTGGCGCGCCGCGACCCGGGCGCGAAGCCGCTCATCGCCGAATCCGTCGATCAGCATCTCGACGGCGGCCTCGGCCATTTCGGCGGTCGGCTGATGGACCGTGGTCAGGCGCGGCCAAGCCGCTTCGGCCGTCGGCGTGTCGTCGAAACCGACCACGGAGAGATCGCGCGGCACCGACAGTCCGTGCTTGGCGGCGGCGGCCAAGGCGCCCACCGCCATCTCGTCATTAGCCGCGAAGATCGCTGTCGGACGCTCGGGCAAGGCTAGCAGGCGCTCCGTCGCGTCAAAGCCGGACAGACTGAGAAACTCGCCCTTGGCGATCCACTCGGGCCGGGGCTCGACGCCTCGGTCCCGCAGAGCCTCGATATAGCCTTGCCGCCGACGCGTCGCCGAGCCGTGATCGGCGGGACCATCGATAAAGGCGATCCGTCGATGGCCCATGTTCCACAGCCGCAGGGTCTGCTCCCGCGCCGCCTTGCGATCGTCCATGAAGACGTACGGCGAGCGCTCGAACTCGCGGTGCGGCGCGATGCGCACATAGGGCAGACCCGCCGTCTCGACCGCCGCCAGAACCTCGGGATCATCGCAGGTCGGGGGGGTCAGCACCACGCCGTCGAACCGGGCGTCGCGCAAACCTTCGGCGAACCCCTGGACGCCACCTACAGCCTCGGGCGGCAGAACTTGCTCGACCACCAGATGGTAGCCCGCCCGCCGACAGGCGCGCATGGCGCCCACCTGCACCTCGCCCACATAGTGATAGGCCCCGACGCGCATGAAGATCACGCCGATGAGATAGCTGCGGCGGCTGGACAGCGAGCGGGCCGAGACGTTCGGGCGATAGCCCATCGTCGTGACGATCTCCAGGACCCGCGCCCGGGTCTCGTCCCCCACGCCCTCTTCCTGGTTGATGACGCGCGAGACCGTCTTGATGGACACGCCCGCGGCTCGGGCGATATCGACGATCGTGATTTTCCCGGTTGGCGGATCGCGCTGCATACGGCGACACCTATCGAAATCGATAGCGTGAAGCGAGGATTTCAAGGCCAGGATGTCGCGACTTGTCGATCGACAACAGAACTCCACCAAGTCCGCGACATCAATATGCGCCGATATGGACCTACGGCCATTCGCCCAAAGCGTTTGCGAACGTCAGCGATGAGCCAAAAGCGGACCTTGGCGCCTGGCCGGAATATGGACGCGCCAAAAGCGATCTAGAAGACGTAGGACCTGCCGTCCCTCGCGCAAAGCGTGCGACTGAAAGCTCCATGTAAGCTTGAGCTCGCATAGCCTGACCGCCGCACGAAAGCGGACTTGTCGGACCTGAGTAAGATGAAGCTCCCCCTTCTGACCCTTTGCCTGATCCTTCCGGCGGCCAGCGCCGCGCGCGCCCAGGATGGCGATGGCTTGCGCCTGTCCCTGGGCGCGGCCGGCGTCTATCGCCCCGAGTTCAAGGGCTCAAAGGACTATGAGTTCAAGCCCCTGCCCTTCGTCGCCCTGCGCTATGGCCGGGGCGACTACTACGTGGCCCTCGAAGGCCCCTCGCTGCGCGTCAATCTCGTACCGGGCGGTTTCGTGGAAGCCGGCCCGATGATCACCTATGATCGCGGCCGCGACGATGACATCAAGAACCTGACCGTGCGCCGTCTGGGCGAGATCGACGCCGCCGTGAACGCCGGCGTGTTCATCCGCAAGCGCTTCGACGTCGGGCAGGACGCCTTGTCGGTCGGGATCGAGGCTCTGACCGACACCGGCAAGGTCCACGAAGGCAAGCTGGCGCGCTTCGAGGTCGCTTACGACCGTCAATTGACCGACCGCTGGAGCCTGGGTGTGGACGCTTCGGCGACCTGGGCCGACCGCAAGTACATGCGGACCTACTATGGCGTCTCGGCGGCTGGGGCCGCGGCCAGCGGCCTGACGCCGTACACCGCCAAGGCCGGGGTTGAGTCCGTGGATGTCGGCGCCAGCCTGCGTTACAAGATCAGCGATCGCTGGAGCGCCTTGGCGCGGGGCGGTTATAGCCGGCTCGTTGACAGTGCGGCCGACAGCCCCATAGTCGCCCGCGAAGGCTCCGCCAATCAGGGCCAACTCGTCTTCGCCCTGATGTACAGCTTCTGACCCCCATGCGCGCCCTGCTGATCGAGGACAATGTTCGGCTCGGCGAAGCGACCACCCGGTCGCTGGTCAAGGCCGGCTTCACGGTCGACCTCTTCGACACGCTGGAAGACGGCTGGCACGCCTGGCGTAGCGTGACCTACGACGTGGTGATCCTCGACATCATGCTGGGTCGCGAAAACGGGCTGGACCTGTTGGCCCAGGCTCGCGCCGCCGGCCTGCGCACGCAGGTCCTGATGCTGACCGCCCTGGGCAGCGTCGACCAGCGAGTTCAGGGGCTGGAGCGCGGCGCCGACGACTATCTGGTCAAACCCTTCGCGATCGAAGAACTGGTGGCGCGTCTGCGGGCGCTGGGACGTCGACCGGACCTGACGGCCGACGTCCTGCGCTACGGCGATATTGAGTACGACCAGGGCGCGCGGGAGATCTGCGTCGGCGAAGCGCGCCTGCCGCTGTCACGAGGCGAGAGCATTGTGCTGGAACGCTTCCTGCGCCATCCCGACCGTGTTGTGACCAAGGCTCAGTTGGGCGACAGCCTGCACAGCCTGGACCAGGACTACACCGACAACTCCATCCAGGTGCACGTCCATCGCGTGCGCCGGAAGATGGCCGAACTGGGCGCCGACGTGACGATCCGCGCCCTTCGGGGCCTGGGCTACATGGCCGTCCGGTTACCGCCCGCAGGAACCGGCGCGACCGACTGATCGCAGCGATGGCCTTGCGGCCGGAAGTCGAGCTCGAAACACGCGCCACGCTCGACGGAAGCCAACCGCGCCGCGCCGCCGTGCCGCTCCATGATCTGGCGCACGATCGACAGGCCCAGGCCAGCGCCAGCCCCGCTCGGATTCCCGCGATTGAAGCGTTCGAACACCCGGTCCCGGATCTGGGTCGACACGCCGGGCCCATCGTCGCTGACCCGCACCACGCCGTCGGCGGTGACCGCCACGAGGATCTCGGCGCCGGGGGGCGTATGGCGGACGGCGTTCTCAAGCAGATTGCGCAGAGCCGTCTCCACAAGCCCTGCCTGGCCGTCGAGCGAGAGCGCCTGGACCGCGCTGTCGAAGCTGAGCGTCCGACCGCTGGACAGGATGAAGCTGGCCATATCGCTGGCTACGTCTTGCGACAGCGCGACCAGGTCGAAGCGCGTATCGGCGCCCAAGGCGCCGCCCTCGGCCTCGGCCAATGCGAGGAGCTGGGCGATCAGTCGACCCAGCCGCTCGAACTCCTCGCTGGCCGCCTGGCGCTCGCCCGGCTCCAGAAGGCTCTCGACCTGGGCCCGCAGCGTCGCCAGCGGCGTGCGGAGCTCGTGCGCGGCGTTGGCCGAGAAATCCCGCTGCGCGCGCAGACCCGTCTCCAGCCGATCGAGAGCGGCGTTAAAGGCCTCGACCAGCGGGGCGACCTCGCGCGGCGCACTCTCGACCGGCAGGCGGGCGTCTATGGTCGCGGGACCGATGTCGCCGGCCAGCCTCGACAGCCGCCGCAGGGGTCGCAGGCCGATGTGCAGGGTCAAATAGACGCCGACCATCATCAGGCTCACCAGCAGCAGGATCTCCGTCGCGCTGTTGGTGATCTCGGCCAAGAGGCGCGCTGGTTGCATGCGCTGAAGCAGCGACATGGCGTGCTCTTCTGGCGTGTCGCCGTTGGCCATGGCGAACAGAATCGTGGCGGCGACCGCCAGCAGGACCAGCGGCGCGAGCATCCGCATCAGCGACGGGCCGCCCAGTGTTCGAGACAGACGCATCAAGGCCCGGCGCGTCATCGACATGTTTCTCCCTTGCGCTGGCGTCCCCTCGACCGGTGCGCGTCGACCAGCCAGATTCCGCGATATTCCATGTCGATCAGCCGCCATCCGCCCACCGATCGAAAGACGCGCCAGGACATCTGGATCGGCGCGAAGGCGCGGCGGTCCCGGACCGTGAAACGGACGACGACCTCATCAAGCTTGGGAGCCGTCGATCCCAGCAGGGTGAAATCGTCGGCGGACCCGCACCAGAGCCGTCCGTCATAGGCATGTCCGACATGGGAGGCGAGCGTCGCCGCGAAGCGCTGTCGCCGCGCCGGAGTCAGCCCGGAGGCGCGAGCGCCTAGGATCAAGTCCGCGATACCTCCGACGTCCGCGACCCGGACCATGGCCGAAGCGAAGGCGCCCGCCCGGCTGGACGGGGTCAGGGTCGCGTCGGCCACGATGCGCAGAAGATCCCGCACGGTCTCGGCCACGAAGGCTTCGGCTTCCGGCTGGCCGACGAGGACCGGCCATGGCCCGGGCAGCGCGCATTCCATGAGAACGCGCCAAGGACTGAAGCGATAGGTCATGCGCGATCAGGGCTCGATCTTGGCCGCATCGAAGTCTGGCAGCACTTGGGCGCCGCCGCGAGCCTGGCGAACCATGTCCGCTCGATTCTGCAGGTAGACGGACCGCATCATCGCATAGGGATCCGCCGCGTCGTCCAGGGCGCGAAGAAAGCCGTCGGCGTTGGCGCGCCCGTCGAGCATGGTGGCGCTAGAGCGGATGGCGCCGAACATTTTCGGACCGCCAGCCGTGGCCATGGCGACGGGATCAGTCATCATATCGACCAACTGGCCGATGCCGTCTCGCAAGGTGGTCGGCCCCATCAGCGGCAGGACCAGATAGCGCCCCGAACCGGCGCCGTAACGTCCCAGGGTCTGGCCGAAATCACCCCGGTGGCCTTCCAGGCCCAGCTTGCCGCCAACGTCGAACAGGCCAAGCCCCCCAACCGTCGTGTTGATCAGAAAGCGCGAGGCCGTCACGCTGGCCGCGCGCGGGCGACCCTGAGCCAGATCGTTGATGGCGGTGCGCGGCTCGGCCAAGTTGGCCACGAACGAGGACACCCGGCCGCGAACGACGCGCGGCGTCACCTTCATGTACCCCCGTCCGATCGGTCCGATGAGGACGCGGTCGAGGCCCTGATTGAATTTGAAGGTCTTTCGATTGAGCCCCTCCCATGGATCGTGTGCGAGGGGACCGACTTCCCGCGTCAATTCAAGCGGGAGTTCGGGGAGGGCTTTTGCCAGGGCGTGGTGCGGCGCGGCGTATGCCAAGGTCAGGCTGGTGATCAGCCCGAGGCGACGGGCGGCGGAGAACGACTTGGTCATGACGTTGGGCTCCAGGAAGGATGCCCCGCCCTATGGCCGCCGTAGCTTGCTTGAAGCTTTCTGTGTGAGACGTCCCATCCGCAGGGGGCGGGATGGCGCCAGAAGCAGCCGTTGCGCGCCTCTATGACCCGATGCTTTGCACCCCTCCCCAAAGTCCGCCCCGTTGGGAAGGGCAGCGCCATCCAACTCGCCGTCCAAGGCCTGCCTCCATAGTTTCGGGTCTTGAACGTCATTTTGGGCTGCGGTCGGATAGTCGCGGCGCCGTCTAAGTGGTGTACCCGAGACGGCGCCCAACATTTGAAGCGCAACGCCTTGCGTGGACATCATTCACGGACCGGGCGCTCGACCGAGCACCCGGTCCGATTTTCTATGGCTTGAGGCGCTCCCTCTGGGGCGACGGGGTTGGTTTCGACATGTGGTTGATGGCGCGTCGCGAGCGGCGCCGAGCAATGTCTCCGGCACTTGGCTTCCTGGCTTTGGCCATCATCCTCCCCCTGACAAGCGGCGCGGCGATGGCCGAGTCGCGCGTCGAGCGGCTTCAGGCGCTCGGCGACCAGATCCGCGCGCATCACGGACGGCTCTCATCAGCCGATATCGAGACGGCCGGCGCGGCCGCGATGGGCTCCTCCGGCCGCAAGCGCTTCTACGGCCTGTGGCGCACTCTCAGTTACTACCGCGACAACGCCGAACACGCCGATTTCGAGCGTTGGGCCGCGCGCACCCGCGCGCTCGCCGCGCGCGATCATGACCAACCTCTCGCGGCGATGGTCATGGTGCTGAGCAGCTCGAAGACCGCGACCGACGCCCCGGGGCGCAAGGCCGACTTCGCGGCATGGACGCGCGCCGCCCAAGGCAACGCCGATGTCGGCCACGTCGTCGAGCTGGAGCGGTTGCGGATCGCAGCGGCCCAGGATCAATGGGCGGCGGCGACCCGTACGGGCGCGCGACTAATCGACACGACCCAGGAGGATCCCCTCACCCAGCCCATCGCGGCCGAGGCGCATACGCTGATGTCGCGGGTCGCGGCCGAACTTGGCGACGACGGCGGGGCGCTCGATCATCTGGCCGACGCGGCCGCGCTCGATCGCAAGATCGGATCGAAAACCCATGACGCTGAACGGGTTTATAATCTAGCGCTTCTCGCGGTGAAGGCGCGCGAATTCGCCTCGGCCGAGATGTTGTGGCGGTTACACGGCGACCTGATCACCACGTCTGGCGGTCCCCGGGCTTGGTTTTTCCACGCCTACCTGTGCGCGGCGATCGCCGACGCGCAAGGAGAACCGCGCCGCGTCCTCGACTGCTTGCGGCCGGTTACGCTGGCCCTAGATCAGGCCGACGACAGCTGGACGGTTTCGGCCCTGCGCCTGCGTCTGAAGGCCCGCGCCCGCCTGGGGGATGTGGCTGACGCGCGCTCGGACCTTGCCCGCATGCGCGCCGCGCCAGCAGCGCTCAGAGGCGAGGACGAGTTCGAGCAGTTGAGCAGCGCCTATATCCTCCGGGCCGAGGGCAAGAGCATGGCGGCGTTCGACGCCTTGGAAAAATCCCGCCAGCGGACGCTTGAGCGTCTTCATGATGATCATCAACGCAAGGTGTCGGATATCACCGCGGCCCTGCGCACCGCGCTGGACGCCGAGCGCGTGAAGGGCGAGCGGGCAGAACGCGAAGCCCATTTCCAACGCCGCCTGTCGCTCGCCTGGGGCGTTGTCGCCGCCCTGCTCGCGATCGTCACGCTCGGCGCGGCGGCCTTCGTGCTTGAGCAGCGCCGGACAGCCAAAGCGCTCGCGCGGGCCCAAGCCCGGGCCGAAGCCGCCAGCGAGGCCAAGTCGACCTTTCTCGCCACGATGAGCCACGAATTGCGCACGCCGCTCAATGGCGTGCTCGGGCTGGCCCAAGCCTTGAAGCTGGAGCCTCTCGAACCTGGAGAGCGAGAGCAGGTCGACCTGATCGAGGACGCCGGGCGCAATCTTCTGACCTTGCTCAACGATGTGCTGGACCTGTCCAAGATCGAGGCCGGCAAGCTGCAGATTGCGCCGCTGCGCGCCGACCTGAGGCGCAAATGCGAGCGCCTGGGCAAGATCCACGGCGTGCTGGCCGCGGAGAAGGGCATAGGCCTGACTCTCGACATCGACGACACGCCCCCAAGCCTGATCTTCGATCCGGTCCGTGTGCGCCAGTGCGTGTCCAACCTGCTGTCGAACGCCATCAAGTTCACCGAGACGGGCGGCGTGGTGCTGAGTGTGCGGTGCGAGCCTACTGGCGACCACGAGATGATGGCCTATATCGCGGTGAGCGACACGGGCATTGGCATGTCGCCCGAGACCTGCGCGCGCTTGTTCGGCGCGTTCGAGCAGGCCGACGCGACCACAGCGCGTAGGTTCGGCGGCACGGGGCTTGGTCTCAACATCACACGCCGCCTCGCCAAGCTGATGGGCGGCGACGTCACGGTCGAGAGCCGGGAGGGAGAAGGCTCGACCTTCACCTTGAGCTTCCGTTGCCAGGTCCCCCTGGCGGAGCCGTCGAGCCAGCCGCAGATGGACGACCTCTCCGCCTCCCCGCCAGCCAGGTTGAAGATCCTGCTGGTCGAGGATCATCCGGTGAACCGCAAGGTGATCGCGCTGATGCTGGCCCCGTTGGGCTGCGCGCTGATCGAGGCCGAAAACGGCCAGATCGCGCTCGACCTTTTGGCCACCGAGCCTGTCGATCTGATCCTTATGGACGTGAACATGCCCGTGCTCGGCGGCCTTGAGGCCACGCGCCGCGTACGCTCCGATCTTGGCCTCGACGAAATCCCGATCATCGGCCTGACCGCCGACGCCATGGACCACCAACGCCAGGCTTGCCTGGACGCCGGCATGAACGATGTTCTGACCAAGCCCCTGGAGATGACCGCGCTGCACTCGTCGATCGCCCAGGCGATGGAGGGAGAAGGGTCGCCCCAGTGACCAACAGCACCGGCCGGTGCGACCCGCTAGCCTGGCCTCCGCCGCGGCACGGGAGCGCCGCGGGTCATTCGGCTAGCGCCTGGGGCGAGGATGCCAATCCATGCGGAAGCGCGCTCTAATCGCCACCCATCTCGCGATCGGCGCCTCGGCCGACAGAGGTCGCCGCACAGGCGCCCGTCCGCCGATCCAAATTCGCAGACGACACTCTGCGTTTCACCAACGACACTCATCAATCTCCTCCCATGCGCGGACTCGCAAACGCAGCCCTCCGTTTGCCTGGGATGTACCGTTCGTAGTCCGTCACGGCTCTGTTTGCTGAGGTGCGCATCTCGGCTCCCGTCTCGCCTGAAACCCCCGAAGCCGATCGGATCTAGAGGACGCCGTCCCGCGCCGCCTGATGAACGGTGCTGACCTTCGGCTGAAAGCCAAGGCTGCGGGCCAAAGAAGCGTCGACGTGCAGGAACCAGGGATCCGCGGTCGGATCGGCCGACGGCGTCATCGCGCCGCCCGCAAGTTCGACCAGCTCGTAGATCGAAAGGGGCGCATCGTCGGCGATATTGACGATGCGCCGATCGAAGGCGCCGGCCAGCGCCATCTCCATGGCCGTGGCGATATCGCGATGATGTATCGTGCTCATCCGGTGCGCGGGATGAAAACCGAAGCCTTCCACATGATGCGGCAGCGTCTCCAGATGCCCATCGGCGTCGCCATAGACGAACGGAAGCCGGATGATCGACCAGTTCAGCCCGCTCCGCCTCAAAGCCTCTTCAGCCGCGACCTTGCTGGCCGGATAGGCCTGCCGTGGCGCGACGACATCGCTCTCGCGCGCCGGGCGGGCGCCTTGGCGGTCATAGACGTTGCTCGTGCTGGCCAGGATGAACCGCGCTGCTCCGGCATGCGCCTGCGCCGCCGCGATCAGGTTTTGCGCGCCCTCCAGATTGCTCTTCCAGATAAGATCTACGTCTTGGGTCCGGAACACAGCGGCCAGATGGATGATCGCCTCGACGCCCTCGACCGCCCTGGCCAGAGATGCCCGATCGAAGAGATCGCCCTGGATGGCCACGACGCCCGGCGGAACCTTGCCGCCCTGGCGGACAAGGGCGCGACACTCCAAACCGGCCGCCACGAGGCGGGGCGCCAAGCGTTCGCCGACGAGTCCGGTCGCTCCCGTCAGAAGAACCCTCATGTCTTTGCTCTCTTGGCGTACTGTTGGAGCCGCTCGGTCGCCTGCTTCAGGACCCGCGCCGCGACTTCGATGTCGTTGTTCGAAAAATCGCCAAACGCGACGTCCTGGATGAAGCCCAAATCAGGAAGTTCGCCCCAAAGCGATCGGCCGGCGGGCGTCAGGCGCAGCTGCTTCTGACGCAGATCAACCGCGTCCTCAGCCTGTTCCACGAGGCCCTTCCGAACGAGGGCGGCGATCACAATGCTCAAGGTCGCGCGCTCAATCTGAAGCAAGCGCACCAGATCGCGTTGCATGGTCGGGCCGACTTCAGCCAACTGATGCAGGACGTACCATTGGGTCGCGCCTAGCCCATGCGGGCGCAGCATGCTGTCCATCAGCGACCGCCCCGCCAAATAGCAGCGCTTGGCCCAAGCGCCGACCGAGGCGTACCGTGCTGAATCATTCTTGTTAGCCATCTAACAATAGATGTTAGCTAGCAAATAGAATGTCAAGGCGGACGCGCGGCATACGCGTGATGCGAAAAAGCCGCGCTAGGACCTGACTAGGCATCGGCGCTAGGCTGGAGAAGCTGCTACGGCGGATGAAAAGGCGCCGGCCCTGGTGAGCACCAATTCCAAGGCTCCCCTGTGCGCGCCATGGACTGCACAAATTGGTCAGGGCGCGGCGATCTGGACGATGATTGGGAAATGGTCAGAGATCGCCACGCCTCCTTCAGTGTCGGTTAGGGTGGCGAAACGCAGAACCTGCAACGCGCGGTCGACAAAGACATAGTCGATGGGTCCCACCGGCGGCGCGCCCGGCGAGAAGTCGTTGAAGGTGCCCGCAGGCCCAAAGACGATGGGACTGGCGGCGCGCGCGTCCCGCAGCCCGTCGCCGCCGGATGTCAGGACGTCGTGGGGCGGCTCGCCGGGCGCGCTGTTGAAATCGCCGAGCACGACCAGGCGCGCGCCCGGCCAAGTGGGCTGATCGCGTAGCTGCCGGGCGCAAAGCCGCCGCGACTCCGCGCCCACATGGTCGAGATGGGCGTTGCGTACGTCCAGCAGCACGCCGCTGGCGCGATCGCGCAACACAACCCGCGCATAGGTGCGCGGCAGCGCCGCATCGTACGCCTTACCGGGCCGCTCGGGCGTCGGCGAGCACCATCGGGTCTGCGCGAGCAGCCGCTCGAACCGGGCGCTGCGATAGAAGATGGTGGTGGTTTCGCCAGCCTTGTCGCCATCGTCGCGTCCGACACCGTAGTGCGCGTAACCCGGCAGCGCGGCCGACAGGTCCGCCACCATCGGAACCAGCGCTTCCTGCACGCCCAGAATGTCCGGGGAGAAAAAGCTGATCTGGCGCGCCATCGGTTCGCGACGCATGCGCCAATCGGGCCGGTCTTCGGGATTGTCGTAGCGGATGTTGTAGCTCATCACCCAGAACGAAGGTGATTGAGCCTGAACGGCGGCAGGGAGCGCGCCCGCGAGCGCGACGGCGGCCGCGGCGAGTCTGAGGAAGCGTATGATCATCGCGCGCGACGCTAGGGGGCGATGACGACGGTAGCGCGACGAAAGGGCTGAACATAGGCGTCGTCCAGCGGCTGGTCGGTCACCAGGATGTCGACCTCTTCGGGCGAAGCCGTGCGGATCAGGCCCAGCCGCCCGAACTTGGAGCGGTCGGCGGCCAGCAGCACACGGTCGGCGCGGTCGTATATGATCCGACTTATCGCCGCCTCCCGCGCGTGCCGGTCCATCAACCCGTGATCGGGATGCACGCCGCCGACCGTCAGGATCGCTAGATGCGGCGTGAACTGGGCGACATAGGCCTGGGCCACGTGATCCGAGAACGCCTTGTAGTCGTAGTCCAGCTCGCCGCCGGCCAGGAACAGGCTGTTGCCGTCGCGCCCGCCTAGGATCTGGGCCACGACCAGCGAGTTGGTGATCACCTTCAGCTCGCGACGCACGCCGGCCAGCGCCCGCGCCACGTAGCAGGCGGTCGTTCCAGCGTCGATGAAGAGGGTGTCGCCATCGCGGACGAACGGCGCAGCGGCGGCGGCGATGCGGGTCTTCTCCGCCAGGTTCTCCTGCATGCGCCGGTCGTGCGGTCCCTCGCCAGAGGTGGCCGCCAACTGGACGACGCCATGCGTCCAGACCACCTCGCCACGCGCCTCGAGCACCCGCAGTTCGCGACGGACCGTCTCCTCGGACACCCCCAGCTCCTGGGCCAGACGGCCGATGGCGTGGCCCTCCCCCGGCTTCAGCTTGCGGAGGATCTCGCGCTGACGGTCCTGGCGTCTGAGCATGACCGTTCACCTCCGCTGCCCATTCGATAATTGTGGGAATCCTGATGAATTTATGCGTCTTTGTCGAGGCCTCTATGTGGCAACGCGACAAATTGCGCCTAAAACGTCACAACCCTGTCTCAACCCACACGTATGAGCGCCGCCGTCGCGAACAGCGAACCGATTCAGGGGTGTGATCATGGAAGAGTGGAACGGCGAAGACGCGAAGCGTCGGCGCGGGCAGACGGGCAAGTCGATCAAGGCCGCCCTCCTGGCGGGGGTGTTCGGCCTCGCGTGGGCGAGCGGCGCACACGCCGAGACGGCCGCGCCGCCGGCCGAGCCTTCCGACACGATCGACTCGCTGGTGATCGTCGCCAAACGCAACGACGCGGCCAAGACGCAGATGCGCGCGGCCAACGCCATCGCCGTGCTGTCGGCGGAGGACCTCGAACACACCGCCGTGCACAACGTCGCCGAGGCGCTGGGCATGATGCCCAGCGTCAACGTGATGAACACCGGCTCGTCGTTCTTCGGCGGCATCGACGGCGCCTCGCGCGGCGAAGGCATGTTCGTCTCGATCCGCGGCCTCAACGCCGAGTTCAACGTCAACATGATCAACGGCGTGACCGTGGCGCAGGGCATGCCTTACAGCCGCCAGGTGCAACTGAGCCTGCTGCCGCCGTCGGGCCTGCACACCATCGTGCTGAACAAGACTTCGACCGCCGACATGGACGGCGATGCGATCGGGGGCACGGTCGATTTCCGCACGCCGTCGGCCTTCGACTACCGTGAAGACTTCTCCGGCTCGATCACCGCTTCGGGCCGCGTCGAGAGCCGCGCGCGCGACTATGGCGACCAAGGCTTGGGTGGCGGCCTGTCGGCGGAGCTCGCCAGGAAGTTCGGCCCCGAACAGAGCTTCGGCGTCTACGCCAGCGCGTTCTACGACAAGCGCAACTTCGCCAACAGCGAGATGGCCGGTGTCATGGCCGCGCAGAACGACGGCGGCTGGAGCTATCTGGTCCGCAACGCCGCGGGCGTCAGCTATCCGGGCCTGGATCCCGAAAAGAACGTCACCCAGACGGGCGTGAACTTCGGCGTCTCGAACGGTTATACCGAACGCTGGGGCGGCAATTTCACGCTGAACTGGCGCCCGGACGCCACGCTGGAGGCCTATCTGCGTGGCTCCTACGCCTACGCCAAGACCCAGCAGAACTCGACGCTCAGCCAGTTCGTCAGCACCAGCAAGAGCTACAAGGAAGCCGTCGCCGGCAGCGGTCGCTACGCCCTCAGCGTCGACCAGATCTCGACCCGTGTCTGGTACGAGACCAACCCGGAAGAGGCCGATCTCGCGACCCTGCAAGCCGGGCTCGACAAGACGCTGGGCGCCTGGACGCTGTCGCCGCAGGTTTTCTTCAGTGAAGGGAACAACGACCGCCCGAACCACATCGAAGCCTCGGTGCGGATCAATCAGAGCGACAAGTACAACAACGGCTCCAACCGTCCCCTGGGCGGCCTGTCGATCGGCTACGCCGACAACCTGCCCTACCCGCTGTTCACCAGCACGATCTACGACGACCTGAACAACGCCAACACCGCCCTGCTGGCGCGGCGCGCGGGCCAGCTTACCGAGCAGTACAGCGGCCAGCAGAAGTACGGCTTCAAGTTCGACGCCAAGCGCGTGTTCGAAGGCGGCGCGCTGCAGTGGGTCAAGCTGGGCGGCAAATATGTCGATAGCCACCGGCGCGTGACCAACCGCGACTGGACCAACGACCACTTCGCCAATCTGATCGGCCAAGGCGGCCTGACCTGGCAGAGCCTGGGCATCGCCACTAGCTACTATGACGCTGTTTTCCCGGGCAAGTACACGTGGCGCGCGCCCAAGGTGAACCAGGACAAGCTGCTGGAGTACTTCTACAAGTACAAGACCGCCGCCTCCTTCGACACCTGCGGCTCCAACGAAGTCAACAACTACAACTGCAACACCCAGAAGGGCGACGAGGCCGTGGCCTCGGTCTACGCCGTGGCCGACTACCAGTTCGGCGACGTCGAGGTCTCGCCCGGCATCCGCTACGAGCACACCAAGATCGATAACCTCTATTGGGCGATCCCGACCACCAGCACGGGCCAGCAGACGGGGGCCTGGGCCACCAGCAGCACCGAATACAACGAGGTGCTGCCCAGCGTGTTCGTGACCTGGCGCCCCAGCGACGCGGCGGTCTATCGCGGCTCGGTCTGGACCTCCTATACGCGCCCGGCCTTCATCCAGCTGGCCGGCGGCGAGCGCCGCTCGATCAGCGATGACGGCAGCGTCTCGATCACGCGCGGCAATCCCGACCTGAAGCCGATCAAGGCGATCAACTTCGACCTGTCGGGCGAATGGAGCAACACCAAGGGCGGCTACGCCATGATCGGCGGCTTCTACAAGCGCCTGTCGGACTACATGTACGACAACGGCTCCAGCTCGGTGAACACCGACACCTACGCCGAGGGCAAGACCACGATCAGCCAGCCCAACAACGGCGGCGACGGCGACGTCTATGGCGTGGAGCTGCAACTGCGCCAGAAGTTCTCGGACTTGCCCGGCCTGCTGAGCGGCCTTGGCGCCGGCTTCAACGTCACGCGCCAGTGGACCAGCGTCGACCTGGGCGACGGCGTCGACAACCGCATCCAGAACGCGCCCGACTGGCTGGCCAACGCCCAGCTATTCTACCAGAAGGGCGGCTTTAGCTTCGACGTGATGTACCGCTACACGGGCGCCTACGTGGCCGGCTACGACGTGCTGGACCAGCCCGGCGAGTGGGACAATCTCTGGGTCCGCCCGATGCGTCGCGTCGACCTGCACGTCGGCTACGCGTTCGACAACGGCTTCAAGCTCGACCTGTCGGTCTCCAACTTGCTGAAGAACTACAGCTACTGGTCACACATCGGCAAAAACAGCTTGGCCCTATCGGACGTCGTCGACTCCGGCCGGACCACGCTTCTGACGCTCAAGAAGAGCTTCTGACGGCGCCACGATCCCCGGCGCGACGAAGACGCGATGCGCTCCTCCCGCGAGGAGCGCATCGCCGCATTTGGACCAGAACCCACGGAAAATTGCCCATGCTCGGCCTTCGCTCCCGCCACCTGACGGCGCAAGCGCTGCTCACCTGCGCGGTCCTGGCCTGCGCCAGCAGCGGCCAGGCCGCCTCTCCACGCGTGGAGCGCGTCGTCATGATCATGCGCCACGGCGTGCGCGCGCCGATCGTCGGGGAGGCGCCGCTGGACACCAAGACTGGCGCGCCCTGGCCGACTTGGCCGGTTCCGCCCGAACATCTGACGACGCGGGGCGCCAAGGCGCTCGAGATCCTGGGGCGTTCAGACCGCCGCTGGCTGGCCGGCCTGGGGGTCCTGCCCGCGCGCGGATGCCCCGCCGAGGGCAAAGTGCGGATCTGGACCAACACCGCCCAGCGCACGATCGCCAGCGGCGAAGCCTTCGGCCGGGGCCTGACGCCCGGATGTGGGACCCCCGTCGGCCATCGCCCGCAAGGCGACGTCGATCCGTTGTTCGAGCCTCTGCGCGCGGGCGTCGCCCCGTTCGATCCGACAGCCGCCATCGCCTCGATCCAGGCCTATACGGGCGGCGTCGATCGCCTGGCCGCTCGCCTCAAGCCGGCGCTCGACGAACTGGACCGAGTGCTGGACTGCGGCCCGGCCAAGGCCTGTTCGCCACGCCGTGTCTCCGGCGTCACGCCGTCGGCGGACGGGCGCGGAATCGACCTGACCGGCCCCCTCCGCGACGCTTCCGGCACGGCGCAGGTGTTGCTCCTGCAATATGTTGAAGGGCTCTCGCCCGGCCCAAAAAGCTGGCGCGCCGTCAAGCCCAGCGCCTTGAAGCGCCTCGGCGCGCTGCACGCCGCGCTGTTCGATGTCTTCACGCGCCCGCCTTACATGACGGCGCGCCAGGCCGGACCGCTGAGTCACCGCGTGCTGGAGGTCTTCGACGAGCCAGGAGCCGGCGTCGACGTTTTCATGGGCCACGACACCAACGTCACAGCCATGGCGGCGGCGCTGGGCGTCCCCCTCGACGCGCCTAGCTACGCCACGGGCGACGTTCCGCCCGGCGGCGCGCTCATCTTCATGAGCCTCGTGGACGACACGGGAAACCGATCGGTCCGCGTCTACTACCAGACGCAGTCGCCAAAGACGCTGAGGCGACTGGGAGCGCGCGTTTCGAGGCCCGCGATCGCCGTACCAGGCCATGAACGCGACTCTATCCCGTTGGAAGAATTCCGCCGCCGTCTCGCTGCCGGCGCACCATCGATGATGCCGATTAAGTAATTGATATCGTTGAGGCGACGGATGCACATCCGGCGAATGCGGTGCTATATTACCGCTACTCCCACTCGATCATCAACGAGCCGGTTAAATATTTGATTTTAAATCACTTTCTAGGATGCGTTAGGCGACGTTACCGTCAAAAGTACCGTCACAACGCGCTCCACTTAACCCATTGTTTTTATTGAATAAAGAAATCGCTCAAAAAACCGTGATTTTCGCCCATTTTGGCGCGAATTGACCTTTGAGACTGAGGCGCACGCAGACAATACCGTCAGCTTGACCATAGGCCTAGATTAGCGGCCATTGCAGCGCGCCCACGCCGTCTGGCGGGCTGGATTTTCACCGTAACACCAGCCGAGTTCATCGATCTTGCCAGCGATCGTCTCGCGATCATCGCAGGCCAGCGCTGTCGACGGATCATCACCCGAGCCACCGCGGCAACGATCGTTTTGCGCATACCATCGGCGGATCAAGGCCGCGACCGGCGGCGGCGCTCCCTCGACGGCGTTGGAACTGGTCGCGACGCTCGCCGCGACCGGGACCTCCGGCTCCGGCTCCGGAGACTGCGCAACCTGCGGCTCCGCGGGTTGAGGCGGCTCAGAGGCCGGCGCGGCTGAAGGCGTCGCGCCCTCCTCCGTGGAAAGCACGTCCTTGGGCAATTCGATGCGCGTCACCGTCCAATGGAAAAGACCCTTGCGGCGCAGGATGAGATTGATCTTCGACGCTTTGTCATGTCCCGCCGGCGCGCTGACCCGGAAGCGATCGAGCGTCATGTAGCCCGCGTCCTTAGGCAGCCCGAAAACCGGTCCGCGATCGGCCTCCTTTTCCGGCGCCAGGAGACGCGTCAAACCCTCCGGAGTGACGAGCGCATCAACGGCCTTGTCGGCCATCATCGGAACCAGCGCCAAGCCCAAGCCCGCGAACGGGTTCGATTGCAGCTCAGGATCACTCTGGAATTTGGCCACGAAGCTGGCGGTGATCTCGGCCTTCAGGTGCTCGCGCACGGCCGGAAAGTCCACGCGCTCTTCCAGGCCATCCTTGTCGCCGGCTCTCAGCGCGTTGACGAGGCCGACAAGCGCCACATAGGGCGAGGCGAAGTAAGCGCCAATGGCGATCAAGACCGCTAAGGCAATCGTGGCCGCGACGAACTTCCCCCCATGGCGCATCGTTTGACCTCCCCAACCCCATATCCCGTCAGGCTAGACGCCCCAGGCGGCGCGAGTCCATATGAACTCCAGCTGTCTCGGCGTCGCCTCCAGAGGGCCGGCAAAAGCGGTTCTCGTGCAGATCCCTCACCGTCGAGCCTGGATGACCCCTTCCAGCTTGGTGGCGAGCGCGACTGTATTGGAGATGGTGCCGTACTTGCGCACGTTCTTATGAAGCAGCTCCAGCCGCTGGTCGCTCTCATCGGTGTCGACGATCAGAACGTAGTCCACCGAAACGATCAGTGGCGGGCTGTCCTGGCGCACGGCGTGCAGCCGCACCTCGACCCCGCGAAGATCGAAGTCGAGCATGGGCGTGACCCGCTCGATGCCCTTGATCATGCAGGCGGCGATCGCGGCGAGAAAGAGTTCGGCGGGATTGAAGGCGTCCTGGCGACCCGCCAGATCGGTGTCGAGCACCACCTCGGCCGCCTTGGCTTCCGCCACGGAGCCGTGCTGATCCACGCGTCGGGCCGTAACGCGATACTCAAGCATGGGCGTCCTCCTCGTTTGCGCGGAGACTAGCCCCGCGCCGAACCACGTCCATGATCGAGCGCAAAACGCGCCCTCCCCGCTCCTGGGTCGCCTTTAGGGCCGCGCCGACAGGTCGACGACCTCGCCATCTTCCTTGGTGAAACTGTCGGGGTGACGATCGAGGAGATCGAACACCACCTCCGACGGCCGGCAGAGCTTGACGCCGCGCGGCGTGACCACCAGCGGACGGTTGACCAGGATCGGGTGAGCGATCATGGCCTCGAGGATCTTCGCCTCGCTGACGCCCTCGGCCGTCAATCCAAGCTCTTCGGCCGGCGTGCCGCGCGTGCGCATGAGCTGGTGGAACGACAGGCCCGCCTCCTTGGCGAGGTCTTGCAGCTGATCGTGGGTCCAGCCGGTCCGCAGGTATTCGATGACCTTAGGCTCGTAGCCGGCGGCGCGGATCATCGCCAGGACGTTACGCGACGTGCCGCAGTTGGGGTTGTGGTAGATCACCACCGGGAAATCAGAGTCGCTCACGGGTCACGGTCCTACGCTTTGAAGGGGGTGTCGCCGCGCGCGGCGGCGACCTTGCGCACGGCCTGGCCGCGCTCGTACCAGGGCTTGGAGGCGTTCACGATCGCCACGATCGAGAGCATCACCGGCACCTCGATCAGCACGCCGACCACCGTCGCCAGCGCCGCGCCCGACTGGAAGCCAAAGAGACTGATGGCGGCGGCGACCGCCAGTTCGAAGAAGTTGCTGGCCCCGATCAGGGCCGAAGGCCCGGCCACGCAATGGGCCTCGCCGCTCAAGCGGTTGAGCAGATAAGCCAGGCCTGAATTGACATAGACCTGGATCAGGATCGGCACGGCCAGCAGGGCAATGACCAGCGGCTGCTTGAGGATCTGCTCGCCCTGGAAGCCAAACAGCATGACCAGGGTCGCCAGCAGCGCCACGATCGACAGCGGCTGCATCACCGCCATGAAGCGACTTAAGGCCGCCTCGCCCTTGGCCAGCAGCGCCTTGCGGATCAACTGCGCGGCCAGGACCGGCACGATGATGTAGAGCCCGACCGATAGGGTCAGGGTCGACCAAGGCACCGTGATCGCCGAGAGCCCGAGCAGCAGGCCGACGATCGGCGCGAAGGCCACGACCATGATGCTGTCGTTCAGCGCCACTTGGCTGAGGGTGAAGTTCGGCTCGCCCTTGGTCAGGTTGCTCCAGACAAAGACCATGGCCGTGCAGGGCGCGGCGGCCAGCAGGATCAGGCCGGCGATGTAGCTGTCGATCTGGTCGGCCGGCAGATAGGGCCTAAAGAGCTGGCTGATGAAGATCCAGCCCAGCAACGCCATCCCGAACGGCTTAACCAGCCAGTTGATCAGCAGGGTCACCGAGATCCCGCGCCAATGGCGGGCGACCTGGCCCAGGGCCGCGAAGTCGACCTTGATCAGCATCGGGATGATCATCAGCCAGATCAGGGCCGCCATCGGCAGGTTGACCTTAGCGATCTCGGCCGCGGCGATCAGATGGAAGACCGGCGCGAAGACATGCCCCAGCGCGACGCCGGCGACGATGCAAAGCCCCACCCACACGGTGAGGTAACGTTCAAAGATGGACATCCAGGATCCTGGTCGGGCGGCGGAAGACTAGGCGGCGCTCTCGTCGGGGGCGACCGACTTGCCGATCTCGTCGAGGCGCTTTTGCAGCGACAGGCGGTCGAGCGAAGCCATCGGCAAGGCGCAAAAGAGCGTGATGCGGCTGTTGAGCTGGCGATAGGCCTCGGCGAAGGCCAGGGCGATCTCGGCCTCCGAACCGCCGGCGTCGCCGGGGTTGGGGATCCCCCAATGGGCGCTCATCGGCTGGCCGGGCCAGATCGGGCAGACCTCGCCGGCGGCGTTGTCGCAGACGGTGAACACGAAATCGAGCTCGGGGGCGCCCGGATTGCTCTCCAGCGAGAACTCTTCCCAGCCCTTGGAGCGCAAGTCATCGGTCTTGTAGTTCAGGCGCTTAAGGAGGCTGATGGCGTGCGGATTGACCTCGCCACTGGCCATGGAGCCGGCGGAATAGGCGACGAAGCGCCCGGCCCCGACCCGGTTCATGATGCACTCAGCCATAATCGATCGCGCCGAATTATGGGTGCAGAGGAAGAGCACATTGTAGGGGCGGGTCTGGGCGGTCATGGCGTCGTCTCCAGGGGCGCAAGGCAGGTCCCGTCGCAGTCGGCGGCGCGGGCCAGGATGTCGCTGAGCGGGGCGCAGACCTCCGGGGCGCCGCCGCAGCAGTCGTCCATCAGGAAGGCCAGAAGCTGCGTCATCGCGCCATAGCGGGCGGTGTAGATGATCGAGCGGCCCTCGCGCCGCGAGTCGATCAAGCCGGCGTGGCTGAGGATATTGAGCCCCGAGGACAGGGTGTTGGGGATGATGCCGGTGGTGCGGGCGATCTCGCCGGCGGCCATGCCGCCCTGCCCGGTTTTGACCAGCAGGCGGAAGATGGCCAGGCGCCCTTCGTGGGCCAGGGCGCTGAGCGCGGTGACGGCGGCTTTCGATTCCATAATTCGAACATACTCGAATAATAAGAAAGTTCAATGACACGCCCGCCTTAGTCGGAGCGATCAAACGGTCTTAGACGGTCTCTGCCCAACGGGTCGACAGCGGCGCCATCAGCGCCAGGGCCGTGAGGCAGGCCAGGCAGGCGGCGGTCAGGGCGACGATTGGCGAGATCCCCATCACCAGGGCGAAGGCGAACGGGGCCAGCGCCTGGGTCAGCCGCCCCGGCATGGCGATCAGCCCCAGGCGCGCGCCGTAACCGCCCGGCCCAAACAGCGCCAGCGGCGCGCTGCCACGGGCGATCGTGAAGAGCCCGTTGCCCGCCCCATAGAGCGCGGCCAGCGCCATCAGGCCCACGGGGCCGCCCACCAGGGTCAGGCCCGCGCCGATCGGCAAAAGCAGGACGGCGATGCGGGCGGCGTTCAGCGGGTGCAGCCGCCGGGCCAGGCCCCATTCGGCCAGTCGCGCCAAGACCTGGGCCGGCCCGACCAGGGCGGCCGCGGCGAGCGCCTGGCCTGGCGTGGCGCCCAGCCCCTTCAGCAGCAGCGGCAGCTGAGCGCCCAGCGCCGCGCCGACCGCGCTCATCGCCGCGAAGGCGCTGGCCAGCAGCAGCACCGCTACAAGGGGCGGATTGGCGGGGGCCAGCGGCGGGCGATCGGTCGGCTCGCCGACGTCTCCAGGTCCCGAGGGCAAGGTAAGGTGCAGCGGCAGGGCCAGGGCCAACTGAGCGCCTGCCCACAGCAGACACGCCGCGCGCCAGCCGTGATGGTCGGCGACAGAGGCGGTCAACGGCCAGCCGATGGTGCTGGCGAAGCCGGCGATCAGGGTCACGCCGGTGATCGGCCCGCGCGCGGCCGCGCCAAACCAGCCCACCAGACCGGCGAAGGCGACGTCGTAGTGACCCAGCGCCATGCCAAGACCCATCAGCGCCCAGGCGGCAAACAGCATCCACGGCCCTTGGGCTAGGGCCAGACTGATCAAACCGGCGGCCAAGACGAGGTTGGAGAGGACGAGCACGCCACGCGCGCCGTGGCGATCAACGCGCCGGCCGATCGCCGGCCCAAGCACCACCGTCGCCAGGAGCGCGCCGGCATAGGCGGCGAACACCGTCGGCGTCGCCAGGCCCAGGGTCTTGGCCATGGGCGCGGCCAGCACCGCCGGCAGATAGGCGCTGGAGGCGTAGCCCACGGTCTGGGTGACCCCCAGCTGGAGGACCGCGCGGCGCGGGGTGATCACGCCTCGATCAGGCGCTCGACGGCGACCACGTCGCGCCAGACGCCATCGAGCTGGCCATGGCGCTGATGGACCCCGACCTCACGGAATCCCTGCCTGCGCAGAAGGCCAAGGCTGGCGCTGTTTTCGACGAAGACGCGCGAGAGAAGCTTATGCAGGCCCTGAGCCTTGGCCGCTTCGATCAGGGCGGCCAGGGCGTGCTTGCCCACTCCCGTCCCGCGATGGCCACGGTCGACATAGACCGAGAACTCGGCGATGCCGGCGTAGCAGCAGCGATCCGAATAGGCGAAGGTCGCCGCGTAGCCGACGACGTTCTGCGCCGCGTCGACGACCACCACCACCGGCAGGCCGCTGGCGAGCCACGCCTCGACCGCCTCGACGCCGCGCGGGCTGGTCTCGAAGGTGGCGATGCGGTCCTCGATGCCCTGGTTATAGATCCTGGCCATGGCCGGGGCGTCAGCCAAGGTCGCCGGCCGCGCGACAAGCTCGCTCACGCGACGACCTTCGCGGCTTCGTGCTCCATGGCCTTGGCGCCGAGCAGATGCTCGTGCGTTTCCCGCCCCGCCGCCTTGCGCTCGCTATAGCGGTCGACCAGGTAGTCGGACCGGTCGCGGGTCAGCAGGGTGAATTTGTAAAGCTCCTCCATGACGTCGACGACCCGGTCGTAATAGCTCGACGGCTTCATGCGATCGTTCTCGTCGAACTCCTTGTAGGCCATCGCCACCGAGGACTGATTGGGGATGGTGATCATCCGCATCCAGCGGCCCAGCAGGCGCAGGGTGTTGACGGCGTTGAACGATTGCGAGCCGCCGCTGACCTGCATGACCGCCAGGGTCTTGCCCTGGGTTGGCCGCACGCTGCCTATCTCCAGCGGAATCCAGTCGATCTGGGCCTTCATGATCCCGGTGATCGCCCCGTGGCGCTCGGGACTGCACCAGACCTGCCCCTCGGACCACTCCGAAAGCGCCCGCAGTTCCTGGACCTTGGGATGATCGGCGGGGGTGGCGTCGGGCAGCGGCAGGCCGGCCGGATCGAAGACCCGGGTCTCGGCGCCCATCGCCTCGAGCAGGCGCTGGGCCTCGAGCACCAGAAGCTTGCTAAACGAGCGCTCGCGCAGCGACCCATAGAGCAGCAGGATGCGCGGCGGATGGGTCGAGACCTTGGCCGGCTCGAGCTTGGCGATACTGGGCCGATCGGCGAAGGCCGGGCTCAGGGCGGGAAAGTCGGTCAAACGGCGGGTCCCTTCATCACGAAATCTCTAGAGAGGTGGTGGCGTCAGGCCAAAAAACTCAGGCGGCGCTGTCTTGCGCGCAACCCAAGCCCAGGCCCGCGCAACAGTTTTCGGTCAGGTAGGCGGCCAGAGCGTTTACCCGCCCATAGTCGGCCGTGCAGATCAGCTCCCGGCCGCGCTTCTCCTGCCGCACCAGGCCGGCGCGCGACAGGGCCGCCAGGTGATGGGCCAGGGTCGAGGGCGGGATTTGGCTCAGCCGCACGAGGTCGGTGACATTGGCCCCCTCGTCGCCGGCCCGCACCAGCAGCCGAAAGACGCGCAGGCGAACGGGACTTCCCAGGGCCGACAGGCCGGCGGCGGCGCCATCTTCAGTAAGCGACGACATGACATCACGATATTTCTAGGAATATCGTGATGTCAAGCCGCGCGACGGCCCGGAGACCGTGCGGCGACGGCAACGGCGCGGCCAATTCAACACGGCGCGGGAACGTCGTACCGCGGCGCGCGTCCTCTAAGGCGTGATCGATCTCAACACCCAGCCCTGGCCGGACCTGCTCGCCGTCGGCCTGACCGCCGAGGAGGCCCACCTCGTGCTGCAATGGCGCCCACTCAGCTCCTGGGACGTCCTCCTCCAGGTTCTGGAGATCGACGCCACGCGCATCGCGGCGCTGCGCGCGGCGGGCGCGGACCTGACCGACGCGGGCGCCTGCCTGTGGCCCGCGCCGCGGCCGTTCAGCTTGAGCGAACAGTCCACGCCGCCAGACCCCCTGTCCCGCGGCTAGAGCGCCCGCCAGCCGAGCAGCTCGACCTCGGGGGTCAGGTAGCCCTCGCGCACCGGCTCTTCCTGAGCCAGGGCCGTGGAGAGATAGCGGGCGTGGTTGTCGCACAGCACGGTGGCGACGCGCGCGTCGGGCCGCTCTTGCAGCACCTTGATGGCGGCCAGCAGATTGGCGCCGCTGGAGATGCCCACGCCCAGGCCTAGCTGCTGGGCGACCTTCTGGGCCATCAGGATCGCGTCGCCGTCGTGGACGGCGATCACCGGGGCCAGTTCGTTCAGCTTGACAATGTCGGGAATGAATTCGTCGGAGACGCCCTGGATGCGGTGATGGCCGACCTTGTGGCCGGTCGACAGGGTCGGCGACTCGGCCGGCTCGACCGGATGGACGGCGGCGGCCAGGCCCCGGTCGCGGAACAGACGGCCAAAGCCCATCACCGTGCCGCCGGTCCCGACCCCGGCGACGAAGGCGTCGGGCGCCAGGCGATGGGCGGCCATCTGGGTCAGCAGTTCCTCGGCGGTGCCGTGATAGTGGGCCCGCCAGTTGTCGTCATTGGCGAACTGGCGCGACAGGAACGCGCCCTTGGCGCGGGCATAGGCCTCGGCCATCGCCACCGAGCCGACGAAGCCGCCCTCGGCCTTGGAGACCAGACGGATGGTCGCCCCGTGGCTGGTCAGGAGCGCGCGGCGCTCCAGGCTCATCCAGTCGGGCATGAAGATGGTCACCGGGTGACCCAAGGCCCGGCCCAGCGCGGCCAGGGCGATGCCGGCGTTGCCGCTGGTGGCCTCGACGATCTCCTGGCCTGGCGCCAGTTCCCGCCGCTCATAGGCCGCGCCGATAATGCTGCAGGCCATGCGGTCCTTGATGCTGCCGGTCAGGTTATAGAGCTCGGCCTTGGCGTAGACCGTGGCCGCCCGCCCGCGCCAGGTCAGGTCGATGGCCAGGAGCGGCGTGCGGCCGACCAGCCCCGCCATGGCGCCCAGCGCGGCCAGGGCCTGGTCGCAGCCGCGGCCCGGCGAGGCCTGCGGCGGGGTGGCGAAACGGTGGGAGGCGGCCAGGCCGATCGAACCCGCGAGCATGACAAGAACCCTGCTTAGGACATGACCAGGGCGCGGCGGCGGGTCGGCGCGCGCGCCTTCCGCGCTCTTCGCGCCAAGGCCGCCAAACCTGCCGATCGCGCCATCAAAAGTCTTCACCGATTTTCCCACGAAATGGCGCTCACACGGTGTCTTTCTCCCAATACGTCGACGCTTGATAGATCGCCACTGAGCAATCAGTCGCTAGGACACCCGGTTTCGGCGAAGGGCTCACGCCACTCAGATTCTCACTCCAAACGCCGCGCTTCGCAGAAAAACCCACGCATCCGCGCGATCGCCAAATTTTCTCCACCAGACGGGTGATCACCCGGACCAGTTTGGGAAGACATCACAGCCGGGGCTATGGAACAGTTTCATGACGGTGAGGCGTGGCTGGAACCTTGAGACGACCGCAGATCAGGGGGCAGCGCGCAACAGACGACAACGACAACTTTGAGATTAGTTACACGATCGACGAGCGTACTGGGGGCGTTTGAAATTGTCGCAGACCGCAGCACCGGCTCACGAGTACATGGCCAATGCCGCCGCACTCGACAGCCTTTTGACCACAAGTCCGGCCGATTACTTCTGGCGCTTCGCGCCTGAACTGAGGAGCTATCTGGCGCGGCGGCTCGACAGCAGCGAGATCGACGACGTCATCCAGGACGTGATGTTGAAGCTGCACACCCGCGACGGCCGCTGGGACATCCGCTTTCCCAAGCGCTATTTCTACCAGGTGGTCCGCACGACCCTGGTGGATCTCTATCGCCGCAACCGCTCGCGCTGCGTCCAGCACCACTGCGAGCTGTCGCCCGAGACCCATCCGCGCGACGAGCTCTCGCCGATCCGCATCCTGCAGGCGCGCCAGGAGATGGCCGCGGCCCGCGAGGCCCTCGCCCAGCTGCCCGACCGCACCCGCGAGATCCTGCTGGCCGTGCGGGTCGAGGGCCAGAGCCTCAAGGCCGTGGCCGCCCGCCATGGCATCTCCACGAGCGCCGTCGAAAAGCACATCACCCGCGGCCTCAACGCGCTGTCGGCCCAGCTCCATGACGAGGACGAGGCGTTCGGCGAGGCCTGGGGCGCCGGCGCGCGCCAGCGCCGCCTGGCGATCGCCTCGGCCCCGCGCCTCAGCTAGCGCGGGTCCCGCGCTCAGGCCCTAAGCTGGCCCAGGAAGGCGCGGGTGCGCGCCTCGCGCGGGTCTTCGAAGAAACGGGCCGGCGGGCCGGCCTCGAGGATCTTGCCCTCGTCCATGAAGATCACCCGGTCGGCGACGTCGCGGGCAAAGCCCATCTCATGGGTGACGACGATCATGGTCATGCCCGAGGCGGCCAGACCCCGCATGACCTCCAGCACCTCGCCGACCATTTCCGGATCGAGCGCCGAGGTCGGCTCGTCGAACAGCATGACCTTGGGGGCCATGGCCAGGGCCCGGGCGATGGCGGCGCGCTGCTGCTGGCCGCCCGAGAGCTGAACCGGGTACTTGTCGGCATGACCGGCGATGCGCACCCGCTCCAGCAGGGTCATGGCCCGATCCCTGGCCTCGGCGCGCGAGAGGCCCAGGACCCGCATCGGGGCCAGGACGCAGTTTTCGAGCACGGTCAGATGCGGAAAGAGATTGAAAGCCTGGAAGACCATGCCACTGGCGCGGCGGGCGCCGGCCCCTTCCCGCCCGCTGGCCGAGAGGTCCTGGCCATCGACGCGGATGGTCCCGGCCTGATGCGGCTCCAGGCCATTGATCGCGCGGATCAGGGTCGACTTGCCCGAGCCGGAGGGCCCCAGGACCACGACCTTCTCGCCGGCGGCGACGCTCAGATTAAGGCCCCGCAGCACCGGCTGGTCGCCGTACCACTTCTGGAGATTTTCGATCTCGATCATCGCCTGGCTCATGCGGGACTCCGGGGAGCGGTTTGAAGGCGGCGCTCCAAGGCGGCGGCCGCGCGCGACAGGCCAAAGCACAGGAGCCAGAACGACAGGCCCACGAAGATGTAGGCCTCTGGCTCGAGCCCCTGCCAGGCAAAGTCGCTGACGGCGTTGCGCAGCACGCCGGTGATGTCGAGGACGCCGATCACATAGAGCAGGCTGGTGTCCTTCAGCAGGCCGATGAAGCTGTTGACCAGGGCCGGGGTCGCCGTGCGCAGGGCCTGGGGGAGAACGACGTCGACCAGGGCCCGCAGCGGGCCAAGGCCCAAGGCCCGGGCCGCCTCGCGCTGGCCCTGGGGCACGGCCATCAGGCCGCCGCGCACGGCCTCGGCCATGTAGGCGGCCTCGAACAGGGTGATGGCGACCATGGCCCGGCCAAGCTTGTCGAGCGGCAGGGCCGACGGCAGCAGCAGCGGTCCCAGCACCGCGGCGGCGAACAGCACCACGATCAGCGGCGCGGCGCGCGCGGTCTCGACATAGGCGCTGGCCAGCAGGCGGATGAGCGGCAACCGGCTCTGGCGGGCCAGACCCAGCAGCACGCCGAGCGGCAGGGCGAAGATGGCGCAGACGGCGCCGACGATCAGGTTGAGGGCGAGGCCTCCCCAATAGGCGCTGGGCACGCTGGGCAGCAGCCGCGCCCCGCCCATGAGGACGAGACATACCACGGCCCCCAGCGGGGCGGTGACGAGGACCAATCCAGCGCGGCGCGGCAGGGCGAGCGGCGAAAGCCCGGCCGCCAGGGCCAGCACGGCGAGCAGGACGCGGCCCCCGTGGCCCGGCGGATAGAAGCCGATCAGGATCTGCGGGGCGCGGGCGGTGATCATCGCCCAGCACGCCCCGGCCGGATCGCAGGCCGCGCGACTGTCGCCGGTCCATGTGGCGTCGAGGATCAACCAGCGCAGGGCCGGTCCGGCCAGCACCACGGCGAGCGCGGCGACCAGCGCCCAGACCGCCCAGCGGCGCCAGGGATGCCCGCGGCCGACGCGGCTCATCGCACCGCCCAGCGCGCCTGGCGCGCGGCCCACAGGTTGATCAGGCCGCTGATCGACAGGCTGAGCGCCAGGTAGAAGACCAGGATCAGGCCCAGGGTCTCGATCGCCTGGCCGGTCTGGTTGAGCACCGTGCCGCCCAGCAGGGCGACGAGATCGGGATAGCCGACGATGATGGCGAGGGAGGCGTTCTTGGCGAGATTCAGATACTGGCTGGCCAGCGGCGGGGCGGCCACCCGCAGGGCCTGCGGCAAGGTGATCAGCATCAGGGTCTGGATCGGCGAGAGCCCCAGCGCCTGGGCGGCCTCGGCCTGGCCAGGAGCGATCGCCGCCAGGGCCCCGCGCACGACCTCGGCGATATAGCCGCCGGTATAGAGACCAAGGCCCCCGACCAGGGCGAGCAGCGGCGGCGAGACGACCTGGCCACCGACGAAACCAAAGCCCTGGGCGCGAGGAACCTCCAGGCCCGAGACCGACAGGACGAGGCCCAGTCCACAAAAGCCCAGCCAGCCAAAGCTCAGCACCTGGGCCGCGCGGCGGCTGGGGGCCCGGCGCCAGATGGCGACCAGGGCCGCCAGCGCCAGGGCCGCTCCGGCCAGCGCCCCGCCCCCTCCCCACCGCCAGTCGAGGCGCGGCAGGTAGAGACCGCGATTGCTGACAAAGCCAAGCCCGAAGAGATCGAGCGCGGCGCGGGGCGGCGGGGCCATGGCCAGCAGGCTGTAGAGCACCAGGAGCAGCACCGGCAGCGGGATGTTGCGAAAGAGCTCGACATAGCCCTGGGCCAGGATCCGCACCGGTCCGGACCTGGCCCGCAGGGCCACGCCAAAGGCCAGGCCCAGCAGGCTGGCCAGGGTCGCGCCCAGCCCCGTGACCTTCAGGGTGTTCAGCGCTCCGACCAGCAAGACCTTGGCGTTGCTGTCGCGCGGCGAATAGGCGATCGGCGTCTCGGCGATGTCGAAACCGGCGGCCCGGCCCAGGAAGTCAAAGCCCGAGGCCAGGCCGCTGGCGCGCAGATTGGCCGCGCCGTTGCGGGCCAGCAGCGCCAAGAGGGCGAGGACGGCGGCCAGGGCCAGGCCCTGCCAGGCGAGGCTGGCCAGGCGCTGGCGGGTGAGCGGGACGGCGGGCGGGCGGCTCATCGCATCGGCGGGGCGTAGAGGAGGCCCGGCGGGCTGGCGTTCCACAGGGCGTTGAGGCCGCGCTCGATCTTCAGGGGCGTCGCGGGCCCCAGGTTGCGGGCGAAGACCTCGCCATAGTTGCCGACCTGTCTGATGATCTGGAAAGCAAAGTCGTCGGAGAGGCCGATCATCGCCCCATAGCCGGGCTCGGCCCCGAGCAGGCGGCGGATCTCGGGATTGTCGCTGCGGGCGCGCAGGGCCTCGACATTGGCCGAGGTCACCCCCAGCTCCTCGGCCAGGATCATGGCGTTCAGCGTCCAGCGCACGACATTGCCCCAGGCGTCGTCGCCCTGGCGCACCACCGGCCCCAGCGGCTCCTTGGAGATCACCTCGGGCAGGATCAGGTGGTCGCCAGGCCGGGCCAGGGTGGCGCGGGCGGCGGCGAGGTTGGAGAGGTCGGCGGTATAGACGTCGCACTGCTCGCGGCCATAGGCGGCGCGGGCCTTGTCCTCGGTGTCGAACACCACCGGCTCGTAGGTGAGCTTGTGGGCCCTAAAATAGTCGGTGAGATTCATCTCGCTGGTCGAGCCGGTCTGGATGCAGATCCGCGCCCCGTTCAGCTGCGCCGCGTGGGCCACGCCCAGCGCCTTGCGAACCAGGAAGGCCTGGCCGTCGTAATAGTTGACCCCCGAAAAATCGAACTTGGCGTCGCGCGAGAAGGTCGCCGAGGTGTTGCGCCACAGGACGTCGACCTCGCCGGCCTGCAGCACGGTCAGGCGCTCGGTCGAGGAGGTCGGCGTAAAGCGCGCGGCCTCGGCGCGGCCGAAGATCGCCGCGGCGGTGGCCCGGCAAAAATCGGTGTCGAAGCCGCGCCAGCGGCCGGTGTTGTCGGCATAGGCAAAGCCGATCAGCCCCTGCTGGACGCCGCAGACCAGATAGCCGCGGGCGCGGACGGCGGCCAGGGTCCGTCCCTGCCCGGCCCCGGCGGCGGCCAGCGCCACCGGCGCGCCCTCGACCCCGACCGCCTTGGGCGGCGGGCCGTCGACGGCGCTGCCCGGATCACCGCAACCGGCCAGAAGGCCGACGAGCGGGCCGGCGAGCAGGCCGGCGGCGACCCGCGCCGCCAGCCCCTTAGCGCGGCGCGCCATCGCCGCTCTCGTAGCGATCGCGCAGATCGAGCGCTCGCGAGCGCAGCGGCTGGGCGATCCCATCGACATAGATGGCGGTCGGCAGGCTGCGCGGCGCGAGCGGGTCGCCGTCCCAGATCACCAGGTCGCCGGCCTTGCCCGGCGCCAGCGAGCCCAGCTGATCGGCCAGGCCGAAGATCCGGGCCGGGGCGATGGTGATCGCCTCCAGGGCCGCGGCGTAGGGCAGGCCCTGGGCCACGGCCGAGCCGGCCTCGTAACGCAGCTCGCGAACCCGGTGGGCCGGATCGGGGCTGACGATGGCGATCTCGACGCCGGCGGCGCGCAGCTTGGCGGCGTTCTGCAGGCTGGCCCCGACGATCTCGAAGCTGCGTGGCAGGTCGGCGGTGGCGTTGAGGATCACCGGGACCTTGGCCGCGGCGATCTCGCCGGCCACCCGCCAGCCCTCCTCGGCGCCGTTGAGGATCACCTTCAGGCGCTGCTCGCGGGCGAAGGCCAGCACCTGGCGGATGTCGGCGGCGCGGTGGACGGTGACCAACAGCGGCTCGCGCCCCTCGACGACCGGGATCAGGGCTTCGAGATCCTGGCGCGACAGCTTCAGATCGCGCAGCTCGCCGCGATCATAGGCGGCGCGGTTTTGCTTGTAGAGGCGCACTTCCTCGAGGCGGGCGCGCAGCAGGCCGATCTCGGCCCCGCGCGAGCCGCCCGCGCCGTTCTCGCCAAAGCGCATGGCCACGGCCAGGCGCGGCTTGACCAGCAGATCGCCGGCCAGGCGGATGGCCAGGACCTGGCCGTCGAACAGCGCCCCATCGCCGTCGTCGGCGCCGCCGCCCTCGCCGTCGCCGCCCGGGGCCGGCACGACGATGGCGCGGGTGACGCCGCCCAGCCGCGCGACGGGCACGAGGGTGGTGTCGGGGTTGAGGCCATATTGCGGATCGAAGGCCGCGCCGAGGTCGGAGGACGAACTCTTGGCGTCATCGGTCCCCTTGACCGAATTGACCTCGCGCACGCCCAGGACCGTGTTGGGCGCGAAAAGGCCGGGGGTGACGATCGCGCCCTTGGCGTCGATGACCTGGGACCCGGCCGGTGGGGCCAGGCCCTTGCCGACCGCGAGGATCTTGCCGTCGCGGAGGATCACCGTGCCATCGGCGATCTCGCCGACCGGCCCCATGGTCAAGAGGCGCGCGTGGATGATGGCCGTGGCGGGCTCGGCCAAGGCCGACGTGGAGAGCGCGGAGGCGGCGAAGAGGCCGGCCAGCAGGGGAACGATCGGCTTCATTGGGCGAGGTCTCCGCGGTTTTGGCCGAGCTCGAAGTCGGAAGGACGGCGCGGGGCCTGGCGGTCGAATTCGACGGCGCCGTCGATGAACACGAGATCCGCGAGCGCGTAGATGCTCAAGGGATCGGCGCTCCACAGCACGATGTCGGCCATCTTGCCGGGCTCGAGAGACCCCGTGCGGTCGGCCACGCCCATGATCTTGGCGGAGTTGAGCGTGATCCACTGGATGGCGACGGCGTCGGGGATGTCGATGCCGGCGCGGCGGCCGGCGGCCTGGGCGACGGCGGCCTCGCGGTTGAGGCGCTGGATGATGTTGGGATCGTCCGAGTGCAGCGAGACGCAGACCCCGGCCTTGGTCAGGAGGGCGGCGTTTTCCTCGATGCCGTCATAGGCCTCCATCTTAAAGCCCCAGCGGCCCGACCAGACGGCCGCGCAGATGCCCTCGCGGGCCAGCAGCGGGGCGATCTTGTAGGCCTCGACCGCGTGGTGGAAGGCGGTGATGTGGTAGCCGAACTCGTGGGAGACATCGATCAGGTTGGCCATCTCGTCGGCCCGGTAGCAGTGGTTCTGCACCAGGAGCTCGCCGGTCAGGGCCCCCGACAGGGTGTCGAGCGTCAGGTCGCGCTTGGGCGGCTCGCCCCCTTCCCCCTTGGCGGCCTTCTTATCGTAGGCGGCCCAGCGCTTGCCGTAGTCGGCCGCCTCGATCCAGCCGCGGCGATAGCCGGCGACATTGCCCATGCGGGTGGCCGGGGTGCGGCCGCGCGCGCCGTAGCGGCCCTTGGGGTTTTCGCCGCAGGCCATCTTCAGGCCGTAGGGCGCGCCGGGGAACTTCATGGCCTGGACGGTGACGGCCGGGACGTTCTTCAGGGCCACGGTGCGGCCGCCGAAGAGATTGGCCGAGCCGGGCAGGATCAGCAGGCTGGTGACGCCGCCGGCCCGGGCCCGCTCGAACCCCGCGTCCTGGGGCCAGACGCTGTGCTCGGCCCAGACATAGCCGGTGTTGGGGTCGATGTTCTCGTTGACGTCGACCTGGCCGGTCACGGCCGGGGCCGGAAACACCCCAAGGTGGGAGTGGGCGTCGATCAGGCCGGGGGTGACCCAGCGGCCCTTGGCGTCGATCAGCTTGGCCCCGGCCGGCGGCGCGGCGGCGGGCCCGACCGAGACGATCTTGCCGGCGTCGAACACCACCATGCCGCCGAGGATCTTCTGGCCCGTCCCGGTGTAGATGTTGGCGTTGACGATGGCCGTCAGACCCGAGGCCGCGACCTTGTAGGTGCTCGGATAGGCATCGCGGGCCGGGACCAGGCCCTTGGGCGGCGGGGCGGCCGGGCGCGGGGCGGCTTCGGCCTGGGGCTTGGGCGGCGGGGTCGTGGCGCAGGCGGCCAGCAGCAGGGTGGCGCTCAGCGCCAGCCAGGGCACGCGGCGGGGCCGCGCCGCCGCGCTGGCCAGTCTCGACGGGTTTGACACGGGGTCTCCTGACGCCGCCGACGCGGGCGGTCCTTGATCAAAAGAGAGAGGCGAAACGGTGGGCGCCCGCCGGGCGCCCTGGGCAGAGGGCGTCCGGCGGGCCGAGGCGAAGGGTCCAAGACGCCCCTGGGGAGGTTCGTCCGGATCCGCTCGCCGCGTGGCTAGAAGGACTTGCTGAGGCTCAGGTACCAGTAGCGGGCGTAGGGCTGGTAGACGGCCCCCAGATAGCCGTAGGTCCCCGACGAAAGCGGCGGGTCTTCGTTGGTGATGTTGTTGACGCCCAGGCGGATCCTGGAGCCGTCCAGGCGCCCCTTGCCGACCGTCCACTGGCCATAGAGGTTGCCGGTCACCTGGCTTTCGACCTGCCAGGGCGTGCCGTCCGTCGCCAGAAGCGAGGTGTCGTCCATCGAGGAGATGTACTTGGTGAACGCCCCCACGGTCAGCTGCTCGTAGCGCCAGGTCAGCGAGGCCGAGACCTTGGTCTTGGGCGTGCCGTTCTGGCGCAGGAGGTCCCCGCCGCCGGTGATCGACGTGCCGGCGTTGATCTTGCCGGCCTGGCGGGCGGCGAGCAGTTCGGCGATCTCGGCCGAGGGCTGGCGGTAGAACTTGTTGAAGTGGGCGACATTGATGTCGGCGTCGAAATCGCCAAACCGCGTGCCGTGCAGGCGCCAGTTGAGGCTGACGTCGAGGCCGCGGACGTCCTGCGGATTGAGGTTCTGGTACTGGTCCTTGACGTAGGTGACCTGGCCGACGGCGGCCAGACCCGTGCCGGCGGTGCGGGCGATGTCGTCGGCGGTCGGGGCCAGGCGGATGACGTTGGGGTTGCTCGAGCCCTGGACGCGCAGCAGGTAGTCGAGGATCAGGGCGTTGCCTTCGCCGAACACCCCGATGATGCCGTTCTGCTTGGTGTCCCAGACATCGACGGTCAGGGTAAAGCGCCCCAGTTCACTGGGAATGAACTTCGGCTGCAGGACAAGACCGATCGACTGGCTCTCGGAGGTCTCGGCCTTCAGGTCGGGATTGCCGGCCCGCTGGGCGGTGGCGACGATCGAAGCCGAGCAGGCGCTGAAGCTCGAGATCCGGCCGGCCCGCAGGTCGGCCTCGCAGAAGATGTAGTCGGTGCGAGTGTTGCCCCGCGTCACGATGGCCGAATTGACCTGCAGCAGGTTGGGGGCGCGGAAGCCCTTGGAGTAAGAACCGCGGACCCGCACGCCGTCGAAGAGGTCCCAGGCCAGGGCGACCTTGGGTTTGGCGACATCGCCAAAGTCGCTGTAGTGCTCATAGCGTCCGGCCAGCTGCACCTCGACATTGCGCACCAGGGGCACGTTCATGTCGGGCGAGACGACGGGCACGGCCAGTTCGGCATAGGCCGAGGCGACCTTGCGCGAGCCCTTGGAGTCGGGGGTCGGGCTGACGCCGAAGAGGTCCGAGGTCTGGACTTCGCCGGTCACCGCGTCGGTGAACTTGATCGTGCCATCGACGCGAGCGTCGCGGTTGTCGCTGATCGTCTCGCGGCGCAGCTCGACGCCGGCGGCCAGGCCAAGGTCACCGGCCGGCAGGGCCAGGAGGTCGGCCTTGGAGACCTTGAAATCCCATTGGGCCAGGGTCGAGCGGCCCTTGAGGTAGGTCTTGACGCGGATGGCGTCGAGGGCGGCCTTGGAGCTGGGCGTGCCGTCGACCCCGGTCGGGTTGCTGGCGCTGCCGCCGTTGAACGGGTTGTAGGCGTCGGGGGTCGACAGGGCGAGTTGCTTTTGCAGGGCCGTGGAGCTGACGCCGTCCTGGACGTCGGTGACGCCGGCCTCGGTGTAGAGCAGCGCGCTATCCCAGCGGAAGCCGTAGGCATTGCCCTTCAGCCCGCCGAGCACCCGCACCTGCTTGCCCTTGACGTCGACATTGGTCGGGCCAAGGTCGCCGAACCGGTAGTTGGTCAGGCTGACGGCGCGGCCCGCGGCGGGGATGTTGAGGTTGGCCAGGCGATTGGGGTTGACCGTGCCGTCGGCGAAGGTCACCGGGCCGAACGGGTTCCAGTAGTTGGACGCGGGGATGGCGATCTTGGTCGAGCCGATCGTGAACACCCCGTCCTGCACGCTGTGGGTGTCGGAGATGTAGTAGCCAAGCTCCCCATAGGCGGTGACGTCGTCGGTCAGGTCATAGCGCCAGGTCGAAAAGAGGTTGGTGCGGCGCATCTTGGGCATGACCGACAGGCCATAGACCGACTGGGCGTCCGAGCGGGTGTCGCGGGCCGCGCCGGAGGTGGCGCGCGTACCCGTGCCGATGCAGATGCCGCCGGCCAGCACCGAGCCGCACGAGCCGTCGGCGGTCGGCTGGATGTGGAAGACGCCCGCGGCGGTGGTCAGGTTGGTCGTGCCCTGGCGCACCGCGCCAGTCTGGCCGATCACCGTCAGGTCGGCCCAGGGGCTGAGCGTGCTGCGGCGATCGAGCGTATTGGAGCCGGCGAAGCTGGTGTCGGCGAATAGCGGGCGCTTGTCGCCGCTGGCGGTGTAGTCGAGGTCGGTGGATTTGAGCGCGCTGCGATAGGCGTAGTCGGCCGACAGGGTGACGTTGCCGCGCCCTTCCTTGAAGTTCTGGCCGACGGCGAAGTTGAGATTGAAGTCACGCATCGACGTGCCTTCGGCCCCGCCGTAGCGCACGGTGACCGTCCCGCCGTCGAGGTCATCGCGCAGCACGGTGTTGAGCACGCCGGCCACGGCGTCGGCGCCATAGAGGGCCGCGGCCCCGTCGCGCAGCACTTCCAGGCGCTGGATGCCCGAGACCGGCAGGGTGTTGGAGTTGGTGGTCAGCACCGGGGCGAGGTTGGAATCGGCCTGGGTGCCCGGCCAGGTGACGACCCGGCGGCCATTGAGCAGCACCAGGGTGTTACCCACGCCCAGGTCGCGCAGGTTGATCGAGCCAACATCGCCGCGGGCGAAGTTGCTGCTGGTCGCGCCATTGGTGCTGTTGAAGGTGACATTGCCCATCTGCGGCACCGCGCGCAGCAGGTCATCGCCCGAGACCGCGCCGGTGGTGGCGATCTGGGCGGCGTCGACGACCGTGACCGGCACGGCGGCGGTGACCTTGGAGCCGGCGATCTGGGTGCCGACGACGATCACCTCCTCGACGGTGGCGGCGTCCTGCGGCGGCGCGCTGGCCGTTGCTTGAGCTTGGGCGTGGGCCAGGCCCGCGCCCAGGAGGCTGGCCGTGCTGGCCAGCAGCAGCGCCCGGCTGGCGCGTTGGAAGCGATGGTTCATGATAACCCCCTCAGGTCTAGCGTGCGCCGCCGGCAGGCTTTCGCCGTTCTCGATCGACAGCTTCTGAGACGGATGGGCGGGGCGTTGCCCCACCTGAGCCCGGCCAGAAAATCGCCGTTTTTGTCGTTGCCTGGCGGCTGGGCGCCGATCGCCCACGAAGCGGGCGCCGCCCGCTATCGAAGCCCCACTAAACTTGTAGAGTTTGCAAGGCGCGGCAGTTTTTGGCGCAGCGGCGCCAGGGAAACTCAATCGCGCGGCGGGAGGCCTGCCCCGCCGCGCGCTCCACGGACGCTCTTGGCTGGCGCTAGTAGAAGCTGACGTTGTCGATCTCGAGCCACAGGGTCTCGCCGGCTGAGCGGCCGCCCATCAGTTCGACCTCGGTCAGATCCTTGGCGGTCCACTCGCCCTTGCCGCGCAAGGCCTTGAGGGCGGTGAACGGGATCTCGACCACGCGCCAGTCGGCCCCGGCGCTGAACGGCGCCGACCAGCGCCCGCTGGTCGTGGTGACGCCCAGCGCATAGGCGCCGTCGCCGCGCGCCTCGAAGCGCACGCCCTTGAAGGCGCTGGCGTCGACCGGCGTGATCGAGCCCCGGCTCAGCGGAATGATCACTCCGGCGCTGGGCTTGGCCTTGATCGCCATGCGGGCCGACAGCGACAGGGCCCGGCCTTGCGTCCCCCGGGCGATGGTCTGGCTGATCTCGACGGTGCGGTCCATGCCGCCGTCCGGATCGTCGGTGCGCAGGGTGTCGAGGCTGGATCGGCGGTCGCTCCGCTCGAAGTCGTCGATCAGGGCCTTGGCCGCGATGGCCGGCGGACTGGTCGCCTGGTTGGCGCTCATCGGCGGGGCGCCGGGCCCATAGACCAGCTTGCCGTCGATCAGCACCCGGTCGGTGTTGCGCACGTCGGCGATGCTCGTCCACGGCGCGCCCTTGATCAAAACCAGATCGGCGCGCTGACCCGGCGCGATGGTCCCGCGATCAGCGGCGAGGTTCATCAGCTTGGCGCTGTCGGCGGTGGCGGCGATCAGGGCCTGGCTGGGCGTCAGGCCCGCGCGGACCAGGAGCTCCATCTCGTGCAGGGTCGAGACGCCGTGCGGCGTGCCGGGCATGCCTGCGTCGGTGCCCAGGCCCAGGGTCACGCCCGCGCCATGCAGGCGCTTGGCGTTGGCCAGGGCGATGTCGAACTTGCGAAAGCTCTGGCGGTTCTTGGGATCGGCCGGATCGCGGGCTGGCTCGCCGGGCTTGACCGGCTCGTAGACGGCCAGGGTCGGGGTGTCGGCCGTGCCGCCGGCCTTGATCGCCGCCAGGGCCTCGTCGTCGAGCGGGCGGTCCTGCAGGCTGTGGGTGATGACATCGACGCCGGCCTTGCCGGCCACCGCGCCGCGCTCGACGGTGACGGTGTGGGTGAAGACCTTGAGGTTTTGCTTGTGGGCTTCGTCGACCAGGGCCGAAAGGGTCCAGCCGTCCATGCTGGTGTTGTCGGGCGAGGCCCCATAGCGCCAGCCGTCGGTGAAGGCCTTGATCAGGTCGGGCTTGTAGGGGGCCAGGGCCTGGATGGCGGCGCGGGCCGCCTCGGGGGTGTTGACCCACTTGGTGGTGGCCGTGTCGGCCCAGTCGGCTCCGTGGCCGCCGGGGGTGCTGACCCGGGCGGCGAAATTGACGTGCGGCGCGACCAGGGTCGAAAGCCACTGGCGGCGCGGGGCGAAGGATTCGGGCGCGGCGTTGAAGTCGTTGACCGTGGTCACCCCGGCGGCGACGTAGGCGCTGGCGATCTGCGGGGTGGTGGCCGGGACGCCGCCGCCGGTCCAGTGGGTGTGAAGGTCAAAAAAGCCCGGCAGCAGGGCCTGGCCCTTGGCGTCGATGACCTGGGCCCCGCGCGGGATCTTGACCTTCAGCCCGACGGCGGTGATGCGGCCGCTTTCGATGACCACGGTGGCCGGGCGCGGCGGCGCGCCGGTGGCGTCGAAGACAATGGCCCCGACAATGGCGACCGGGCGGGAGGCCGGCGCCTCAGCATGGGCCGCGCTGACCAGCAGTCCCGCGCCCGCCGCCAGGGCCAGGGCCGAAGCCGCCGCTGTCATCGATCCCGTCCAACCGTGCTTGGTCTCGCCCATCGCCCTACTCGCCTTTGATGCCTGGCGCGCCCCGGCGCCGGTGCTCTTAGACGGCGAGCGCGGCGATCGCCCCACTGAAAAAGGCGGCGGGGCGACCCCATTTTTTCTGCATTGCGCGGGGCGCGGGCGTTTGCCCGCTCAAAGGGCGATCGGCACGGCGGTGGTGAACTTCATCTCCTCCATGGCGAAGGCGGAGCTGATGTCGAGCAGGCGCACGGCCTTGATCAGCCGGCGATAGACCCCGTCATAGGCGGCGATGTCCTTGACGCGCAGTTTCAGGAGATAGTCGACCTCGCCGCTCATCCGGTAGAATTCGACGACCTCGGGGATGGTGCGCACGGCCCCGGCGAAGGCGGCCAGCCATTCGTCGCTGTGCTCGGCGGCGCGGACGGTGACGAAGACCACCATGGCCGAGCCGAGCTTGACCGGATCGACCAGGGCCACGCGCTTGAGGATATAGCCCTCGTCCTCGAGGCGCTTGAGGCGTCGCCAGCAGGCGTTTTGCGACAGGGCCACGGCCTCGGCCAGCTCGTTGACCGTCAGGGAGGCGTCTTCCTGGACGATCTCCAGAATGCGCCGATCGATACGATCCAGCCCGCCATCCGCCATAGTTCATCCCTCCCAAGCCCCAGTCCGTGGAGCGGAGAGTTTCGCGCGGATCGGGCCCCGTAAAGGATTTTTACCACCAAAGGCGAGATTTCTTGGGAGATTGCCACAAGGGCGGCGCAAGCGCGGCGGTCCTCGCAAAACAGCCAAGCCTAGCGTCAGCGCGCCTGGCGCCTTACCTTCGGACCATGGCCGCCCGTCTTCGCCCCACCGCCCGCCTGCTCTCCCCGTCCGGTTGGACGGCGCTGGGGATCCTGGTCATGGGACTGTCGATCGGCCTGGCCGCGGGCCTCACGCTATGGGCGCGCGGCCTGCCGCACGGCTAGGCCCCGCCCCGGCGTCTCCCGTCTCCTCGGGGCTCAGCGGCTCCAGAACACATGCACCGCGCCCGGCGCGGTCTCGACGGTGAACACCTCGCCGTTGAGCCGCGCGTCGCGGGCCATGGCCTCGTAATCGATATAGAGCCGCAGCGGCGCGGGGATATCGACGGTTTCCTCGGTCAGGGCCTGAAAGCAGTCGGCGAGGCTGTCGAAGACGCCGTGATATTGCGCGTCGAGCGCGGCGGCGGCCGCGCCCAGATCCCCGCCAAGCTCGGCCAGCACCAGGGCGCCCAGAGCGCCCCGCGCCCGCAGGAAGGCGGCGATCTCGACCACCCGGCCGATGCTGGCGTGTTCGCCGATCTCCACCCCGCCAAACCCTTCATGATCATGGATGGCGAATTCCTCGGCCCCAGCCACGGGCGAAGCCTTCAGCATGGCGCCGATCGCCGACCACACGGCGGCTTCGTCGCCCTCGACCTCGATCCAGGCCCCGTGCAGCCAGCCGCTGTTGTAGGCGGCGAGACACGCGACATAGATGCGCGGTTCAAGCCTCTCGAACGCTGAAGTCATGGTCCCTCTCCTCAAGGCAGGGGTTCGTCGTCACGAACCCTTGCCCGTCGGCGAGACCGGGGGTGCAAGCGGCGGCGCCCGCTTCGCGGGGACCCGGCTGCAGGCCGCCTTCAGGCGGCCGAAGCTGGGCGGAAGCGGGTCCAAAGCGCGCCGGGGGCGGCGCCCCAAGCCGCAAGGGCCGCGGCGAGCGGCCCAGAAGACCGCCCCCGCGCCCCGAGCGAAGCCCGCGCCCCTAGGCGATCGGCTTGGCCCCGGGGGTTCCGCACTTGGCGAACTTGCCCTTGGCGTCCTTGCACTTGACCGGCTTGGCGGGCGCGGCGGCCGGACACTTGATGAACTTGCCCTTGGCGTCGCGGCAAGGCGCGGCGGCGAAGCTGGCGCCGGCGGCCGACAAGGCGAAGGCCAGGGTGGCGGCCAGGGCGATGGTCTTGCGCATGAGAGTCCCTCCAAAGACCTGGGGATGATCTCAAACTTCCTGTGACGCTTTGATGGCGCACCGCCCCTCGCCTCCCAAGAATCGCGTAGCCGGCGGCCATGACCCGAGACGAGATCGACGCGATGCTGGACGCCATGGCCGCAGAGGCGACGCAAAGCGGCGACGGGACCCTTCTCCCCGGGGCGATCAACTTCCATTCGGGGACCTGGGTGAAGATGTCTTCGGCCGACCTGCCGACCACCTGCGTCAACACGATCGTCGGCATCCGCTATCGCGGGGTTTCGGTGCTGGTCAGCAGCCTGCGCGAGGACCGGGTGCAAAACCGCCGCGAGGACGAGGGTCAGGGCGCGCCTTACATGGATCTGGAGCCGCGCGCTTAAGGCCGGCGCGGCCGGTCAAGGTCGGCCGGCGGCCGCGGAAACGGATTGATCGGGTCCGGCTCGCCGCGCGCGGCGAAGCCGCCCTGGTCGATCAAGGCCTGGACGGCCAACCACCGGCGGAGGTCCTGTTCGAACGCCCGCCAGGCGGGCCGGTTGAAGTGGCCATGGTAGCTGGCGCTGGCCATCCAGCCCTCGCGCCAACCGACCACGTCGTCGGCGAAGACGCTGCGCGGGTCCTCACGCTTGTAGGGATTATCGGCGCGGGCCTTGCCGGCCAGGTGATCGCGCGCGCCGCGGCGGACAAAGACATTGGTCCAGTCGACCTCGGGATCATCGCGCAGGAACTCCAGGCGATCATCATCCGGCTCGCCCCACGGCGCGACATCGGCCACGCCAAAGGCGGCCGGCGACAGGCGCTCTTCGGGCGGATCCTGGCTCATGGCCAAGCCTAGCCGAAAAGGTCGGGCGGCGGAAAGTCCCGCGCCACGGCGAGGGTTCCGGCCGGCGCGGCCCGCAGGATCTCCGCCTGCGGCCGGGTCAGGTCCAGCCAGTCACGGCCCTGGTCGGCGGGCAAGACCACGATCTGACGATCATGATAGGGCGCGATGTCGGGGCCTGGCGCGGTGGTCAGCATCGTCCAGCAGCCCTGCTTGACGATCCCGGCGATCCAGAACACCGGATTGCCCGGCATGGTGAACTTCCAGCGCGTCTTGCGCTTTTGCCCCGGCAGCGGATCGGTGAACTCGTAGAAGCCGTCGGCCGGGATCAGCACCCGGTCGCTGCGGCCAAAGTCGTGTCGTTCGCTGACATAGTTGAACACCGGCTTGCCGCTGGGCGCGCGCCAGGCCCACGGGGTCATCGACACGACGGCCCGCCCCTCGACGTGACGCAAGATCGGCGCGATCTCGGTCATCCTGATCTCGGGACGCGGCTCGAAGTTGGAGGCCTGGCCCTCCCAGACCACCGGCAGGCGCAACACCTTTTGCCAGAGGCTGAAGAGATCGCCGGTCTCAAGACTATAGAGATTGCACATGCCCGCGCCGTCCAGCGTTCAGGGCTTGAGCCAGAGGCGGGCCCACCAGTGGGACCCATCGTCCTCGTCGTACTCGACCTCGTAGGCTTCGAGCCGCGGATGGACATGCCAGAAGACCGTCGGCGGGGCGTGACCCTGGTTGTAGGCCTCCAGGTCATGGGGCCGGTCGGGCACGGCCGGGGCGATCGACGAGACGACCTCGGGATTGGCCTCGCGCCGGAACCACAGGCGCACGAGCTTCTCGCCCTCGGGGCCACCTTCGGCCGGCGCCACATCGGCCCGCGCCACCCAGGGCAGCGACCACAGCGACGGGTCATGGTCGAGGATGAAGAAGGCGGCGTCGGGCTGGCTGTCGGTCATGGTCCAAACCTAGTCGCGGGTTGCACGGGCCGCTAGTCTCGCGGCCATGTCCGGCCCCAGCAATGACGACCTGCCGCCGACCCTCTCCAGCGATGCGGCCTTCGCCGTGGCGGAGATCCTCGAGGAGTATGCGCCGGCGAGCGCCGAGGACTACGCGCGCCTCGCTAACGAGGCCGAGTCCGGCGCGGCGCGCTTCGACGGCGGCCCGGGACTGGCCCAAGAGGTGGCCGGCGAACTGCGCCGGCGCGCCCAAGCCTTGCGCGACGCTGGCCCCTAGCGATTGTCGCCGGAGATCCCCGCCCTGCCCTTGGCGCCGCACACCGTGCAGCGCAGGGCGCGGGCCAGCTCGGCCGGGCGCCGCCAGGGGCCGGCCCTGGCAAGGATGGCCTGCTTGGTCCAGGTGACGGTGTAGCCGCAGGCGCAGCGGATCGTCAGGCGCTCAAGCTTTCCGGTGCGCGGATCCATCTCGGCCATGGTCAGCGCCTGGCCCCTGGCGCGCGCCAGCCAAAGCCCAGCGCTTGCGGGTCGACACCGGCCTCACGCAGGGCGTCGATCGCCTCCCAGCGGAAGCGCTCGGCGAGCTCTGCCGGCTCCCAGACGCCGCTAACCGTCAATTGCGCCAGATGCGCGCCACAGCGCGGACAGGGCGTGCGGCGCTGTATTTCGGCCAGGCTAAGACCGAGCAGCGGACGGGCCCGGCCCAGCATGGTGTCACGCCGCCAGGTCTTGCTGGTCCCGCAGGCCAGGCAGCGGAACGACAGCTCGCACTTGCGCTCGAAGAGATCGACGAGGCGAACCTGCGCATAATGCGGCTCCAGCGCCATCAGCTTGCGGCGCTGCTGGTCGCTGAGCTCAGGCATCGGGCGGCTCGACCTGACGCACGGCCCGCCAGAACGGCCAGGGCTTGGCGCTGACCTCCTCGACCTCGAACCAGGCTTCCTCGCCGTCGAATGCGGGCACGCGATCGGCGCTGACGAAACTACAGAGGCTGCGTTGGGCGCGGCGCGTACCGCCGGCGAAGCTGAAAGTCAGGGTCCTGCCGTGCTCGGCGCCGCCATACTGGCGCACCCGTCTTAGCTTCACGACCATGCGCTGGAGGATGCGTTCTGGTTTGGGGGCGTGCGGCGTCGCGCGCTGTCTTGCGCGTGGGGTGGGCATGGCGATCTCCGAGTTCTTATTTTGTTCTCTCGCTGGAGCGAGGAAGAGTCAACGTCCCGCGTCCCCAAAAGGCCGGCGACGCGACGTCGCAGGCGCGTTAGGCCCGGTCGGAGAACCGCTCGAAGGCGGTGATGCGCCGGGTCGGCAGATGGACTTCGCCGCGATAGATCTCGGCCTGGAGGAAGGCGAGCTCGGCATCCTTGTCGGCCTCGTCGACATCGATCCACCAGGCGCGCGGGCTGGGCCCCGGATCGCCGCTCCAGCGATAGCCGCGCGCCTTGAGCACGTCCTTCAAGTCAAAGGGCGAATTCTCGGCCCAGATCCGCACCGAGGCCCTGCGGGCCGTCGCCAGCAGTGTCTGGAACGCCGAGCCGTCGGTGGCGCCCAGGGGCGAGGCCAGGATCTCCAGGGTCGCCAGGCAATCGTGATGAGCGCGATGGCCGTCATGGAAGAAGCCGTAGGCGCAGGCCAGGAAGGCGAGCTTGCCGCTCTCGTGGCCATGGGCCTGCCAGTCGATCTGGGTGTAGGAGCAGGCCCAGGGCTTCTGCGCGAAGGCCGGACAGAAGGCCTCGGCGAAGCGCCGGTCGAAGCCAGCGTTATGGGCGATGATCAGCGCCGCGCCGTCGATGAAGGTCGCGACCTCGGCCGGATCGACGACCTGGCCCGCGACCATGGCGTCGGTCAGGCCGGTGAGCTTGGTCACGTCCGGCGGGATCGGCCCCGATGGCTGTCGAAGCCGCGAGAAAGGCTCGCCGACCGCGACGATCCGCCCGCCCGCGTCGTAGGTGAACGGCACGAGGCCAAACTCGATGATCTCGTCCTTAGCGGGATCCAGGCCCGTGGTCTCCAGATCAAGGACGATCCCCTGCCGCGTCTGGCCGACGACCTCGCCGGCCACCAGGCGCGGGGCGTCGAGGCGGCGCAGCACGCGGTAGCGGCCGCTGGCCTCGAGCGCCGCGGCCATGGCCTCCAGATCCTGGTCGGGGGTCCTCACTTCAGCCGCGCGAGCACCGGACAGTGGTCGGAGCCGCGCTCGCCGGCCGCGTAGGTCAGCTCCTCGAAGCCTTCGAGGTCGCGGGCGGCGCGGGCGTCGAGCACGATGTGGTCGATGAACTCCGAATAGCGCGGGTCGCACTTCGGACCCGCGCTCCCCTCGGCCAGGGACAGATCGGCGTTGGGCGGGTCGGCGTCGTCGATCTCGCGCCAGACCACATCGTCGGCGCGCGCCAGGCGGCGGTTGAAATCGCCCAGCACCGCGAAGCGAACGCCCTCGGCCGCGCGCGCGTCGATCCAGCGCTCAAGGATCGGAACCTGGCGCATCAGGGTCGCGCAGGCCTTGGCGGCGTCGCCGGCGAAGCACCCGGACTTCAGGTGCACGGCCAAGAGCCGCAGCGGCGCGTGGCCCGGCGCGCGGATCGTCACGTCGACGCCGCCGCGCAGGTTGGGATCGCCCAGTTGCAGGTCGGTCAGATCGGGCGCGCGCTCGACCGTGATGCCCTTGCGGATCGCAAAGCCGACCGCCTGCCGGGTCAGGGTGCGCCCCTCCCCGCACGGGAACGGATTACCAGCGGGACGCGCCTCGATCAGCAGCTGGTACTTGGCCGGATCAAAGACCCTGGCAGCGGCCTTGACCGACTCCACCTCCTCGAAGGCGACGACATCGGCGTTCAGGCGCTCGGCGTAACGCCGCATCGTTTCATAGTCGGCGTCGGTGCGTGGCTTACAGCCCTTGGCCCCGTCTTCGGACAGATGCTCCATGTTCCAGGTCGCCACGCGCAACGGCGCGGTCAAGGCCGCGGACGGCGACAAAGCCAGGCCGAAAAGAGCAACAACGAGGGCGGCGAAACGAGCGAGCATGGCCTTTTCCTAACCGGCCACGCCGAGTCGCGCCAAGGCGGCTAGCGCAGGCTCCAGGGCCGGATCAGCAGCACCATCAGCGTGAACACCCCGAGATAGATCAGCGGTGTAAAGCCTGGCCATACGGCGCGATCGACAGCCTGGACGAGGCTGGTCAAGACGGCGGTGGGCAGGACAGCGGCCATCAGGCAGCCGATCCAGGCGATGGGCTCGCCCCAGCGGCCTTTGCCACCCGGCTCTAGCTCGTCGTTTAGTCGCATCGCACCCACATATACAAGTTTACCGCGACTCGCGCCACCTGGACTAGCGGCCTCATGAACCCTTCCTCCCGCGCTCTACCGGGCTATCGCCCGCACAGCCTCTTGCCGCCCCTCACCCGCCGCGCGGCTTGCGGCCGCGCACGAAGGCCCGATCGGTGGCCATGAACCGGGCCAGCATCGGAGCGACCAGGCGCGCGGGCTCGGCCGGCTTGCCGCCGGTTTCGGCGGCCAGGGCCTGGGCGTAGGCGAGAAGATCGCGATGCAGGCCGGCCGGCACCTCAAGGTTCAGCTTGACGGGGGTTTCGTCTTCGAGGGGACCAAGCTTCAGCTTGTTCATGGGCGGATTCCGGGGTTGTAGGGCTCAAGGACGAGGTCCTTGGTCAGGAGGACGCGCAGCGGCGTCCCGGGGCGAAGGGTCAGGGTCGGGCCGCGGTCGAGACTTCGTCCGACCGCCTGGCGGCCGACGTCGCTTACCGCCTCGGCCGCGCCGCGACGGATGGCGCGGGCCAGATCGGACGCCTCGCTGGAGGTCCCGCTTTCGGCGCCGATCGCCAGAAGGGTGCTCAAGGCCGCCGCCGCCAGGACCTGGCCGCCGTGGCGATCGACGCCATCCTGAAGTCCCGCCAGACCTTGCGGGTCGGCGGCCGGCAGCTTGTCGAGCACGATCGAGCGGCCCGAGGGCAGGATCAGCCGCGTCCAGGCCACCCGCAGCCGGCTTTGGCCGCTCTTGACCTCGGCCTCATAGTCGCCGACCAGCCGCGCCCCGGCCGGGATCAGCAAGACGCCGCCGCCCAGGCTGTCAAAGACGTCCTGAGTGACCTGGGCGATGGCCAGACCGGGCGCGTCGGCGCGCACGCCGGTGACCAGGGCGGCGGGGATCACCGCCCCGGCCTGCAGCAGGTAGGGCGAGGCCGGATCGCGCAGGCGCTCGAGGCTGGTGGTGCGCGGATCGGGCCCCTCCAACACCGCCGCGGTGGGTGAAACCACGGGAGTCGCGTCCGGCTCGCCGCGCCCCCCCGCGAAGAGACCGCTCCGCACGGCCGCGCGCCGCGCCGCCGCCCGCGCCTGGCGCGCGTCATCGGCCGGCCCGGTGACAGCGGGTGTGGCCAAGGCCGGATCGACCGCGGACAAGCCGACAGGGTCTCCCGGCGCCGCCTCCCCGCCCCGCGCCACGCGCGCCGCCAGCATCGGCCGGCCAAGATCGCCCGGCAGCGGCGGGCCGAGCGCCGGAACCCCGGCCGGCCCGGTATAGCCCTTGGGCAAGGCCGTCACCCGCTCGGACGGGGTGGCGACCGGCGGGGCGTCATCGACCTTCGGCGCGGCCCGGCGATGGTCGAGCATCGACCAGCCGACCGCGCCAAAAAGGCCAAGGGCGATGAGAGCGCTGGCGATGACCAGGGCCCGGCGCGAAATCCTGGCCACCGGCGCGGGACTGGCGCGCAGGCGCAGGGACTTGGCGATGGCCTCCTCGGCCGGGGTGCGCTCGCCGCTCATCGCCGAGCCTCGATCGCGCCGGCGACACGCACGATCACCACCCGCCGGGCCTGACGCTTGATCCCCAAGCGCAGCTCGACCCGGTCGAACAGGCGATCGAGCACGATCCGCCGCCCCTCGACGCGGTAGTTGACGAGCTCGCTGGCCTTGCCGTCCTGGCTCAGCCGATAGAGCGGCGGCAGGTCGTCCAGCGTGACGCCGGGGCCAAACTCGATATAGGCCCGCTGGCCGTCGTCGAACACGGCGACCGGCCGCCAGGCCGGATGATCCCCCTCGATCCGGTAGGCTCGGTTGACGCGCGAGAGATCAAGGCCCGGCCTGGCCGGCGGCGCGGCCACCAGAACCGGCGTCGCCCTTTGCGGATAGCGCCACGAGACCCGCGCCTGCCAGGTCCGGTCCGAGGCGCGAAGCTCCAGATGGTAGGCGCGCCGGTCGGTGTTGATCAGCAGGTTGGTCGCCAGCCCGACCTCTGTCGGCTTGACCAGCACGTGGACCCGCCGCGCCTCGCCCGCGCCGCTCACCGTATCGCCGATGATCCAGCGGGCGGTGTCGCCCGCCGCGATGGCCCCTTCCCCCACCAGACGCTCGCCGGGCTCGAGCACGATGTCGCTGATGCGGCCCGGCGTGGCGATCAGCGGATAGACGGCGTCCTCGGCCCAGAGATAGGCGCTCATCCCGGCCGGCGCGGCCAGACGAGGATCGCCCCCGGGGTCAGCCAAGACGCTGGAGGACATCAGGGCCCAGGCCAGGCCCGCGCGGGCGACAAGGCCGCTCATGCGCCAAACTCCTGGGACCAGGCGATCGCGGTGACAAAGACGCCCAGCGGATTGGCGCGCAGGCCCTCGGCGGTGCGCGGCGGCTTGATCGTCACCGTCAGGATGGCGGTCCAGCGCTCGGTGGCGACCAGCCGCCCCGCCTCGAACCGCTGCTCGGTCCAAGCCAGGCGGAAGCTCGCGGGCGAGGCGCGCACCACGCTGGTCACCGCCACGGTGGTTTGGGCGCGTCCGACCTGGCTGAACGGATCGGCCCGCCGGGCGTGGTCGGAGAGCGCCGCCGCGCCCTCGGCCGTCGTGAAGTCGTAGGCCCGCAGCCAGGCCTGGCGCATCAACACCGGATCGGAGCCGATGGTGCGCACGTCGGTGATGAACCGCGCCAGGGTCCAGGCGATCATCGGATCGGTGGCCCGCGCGCCCTGGACGGCGGGCGCGGCGACCCCGGGCTCGCCCAGCCTGTCGACCTCGACGACCCAGGGGGTGATCCCGCCGCGCAGCGACAGGGTGACGAGACCGGCCGAAAGGCCGCCGCTGAGCGCCAGGAGGCCCAAGGCCATCAGTCGCCAATGGAAGGCCTGGACGCGGGCCGATCCCAGCCGCTCGTCCCAGGCCTGGCCGGCGCGTTGGTGGGGCGTCTCGGGCGTTGGTGTCGCGCCATAGCGCGCGGGTCCCTTGAGCGGGCTCATCCTCGATCCTCCGAAAGGCTGGGCGCGGCGCCCGCGCCGGGGTCATCGCCGCTGCCGGCGGCGTGGACGGCCATGGCCGCGCCATGGGTCAGGGCTTGGCGGTGTTCGAGCTCCCGGGCCCAGGCCGGCTGGGCCGACGGATCCTCCGGCTTGCCCGGCGCGGCGGGTCCGCTTGCGCCGCCCTGGCCGCTCGGACCGGCGCTCGACGGCGAAGCTTGGCCGCGCGACGCGGCGGCGCCGGCCCCGCCATCCCCGGGCGGGGGATGAGACGGCCCGCCGCCCGACGGCGCGGGCCCCGCCGGCGGCGCGCGTCCAGCGCCCGCCGCCGCGGCGGCCCCGGCCCCCGAGAGACCGCCGGCGGCCATCTGGGCGGCCGCCGCGCCGGCCATGGCCATGCCGCCGACCACCAGGCCCGTGCCGACCGCGGCCCCGGCCCCCAGGTGCGGCGCGCCCGACACCAGGCCCGAGGCCACGCCGGGCCCAAAGATCGAAAGCCCCAGCAAGGTCAGGGCGGCCAGGGCCATGGCCAGCACCTCTTCTAGGGTCGGTTGGCCGCCGGCCTCGCGAGTGAATTCGGAGAACAGCGACGCGCCGATGCCGACGACGATGGCCAGCACCATGACCTTGACGCCACTGGCGATGACATTGCCCAGCACCTTCTCGGCCAGGAAGGCGGTGCGGCCAAAGAGACCGAACGGCACGAGGACGAAGCCGGCCAGGGTGACGAGCTTGAACTCGATCAAAACCACGAAGACCTGCACGGCGATAATGAAGAAGGCGACGATCACGAAGAGCGCCACCAGGAGCAGGACGACGATCTGGACGATGTTCTCGAAGAAGCCTGGAAAGCCGCCCAGCTCGGCGGCCGCCTCCAAGAGCGGCTTGCAGGACGTCACGCCCAGCGCCGCCAGCCTTCCGGGCCGCAGGAAATCCTCGGCCGAGACCCCCGCCCCCGAGGCCTTGAGGCCAAGCCCCGAAAAGCTCTTCAGCACGATAAAGGACAGGCTCTGGAAGTTGCCGATCAGGAAGGCGAAGAACCCGACATAGAGGGTCTTCTTGATCAGCCGGGCCAGGACGTCCTCGCTCGAGGCCCAGGCCCAAAACAGCGCGGCCAAGGTGACGTCGATGGCCACCAGGGTGGTGGAGAGAAACGCCACCTCCCCGCCCAAGAGGCCAAAGCCGCTGTCGAGATAGCGGTTGAAGGTGTCGAAGAAGCGATCGATGACGCCGACGTCGCTCATGACGCGGCTCCGCCGAAGAACCGGGCCCGGGCCAAGGCCCAGGCGGCCCGGCAGCGCGGGTCCTGTCCCCCGGCCTCGCCTAGAGCTTGGCAACGCGCCAGCTCCGGATCGCGCGGGCCAAGGGCCGGCGCCATGACCGATGACGACGGGGCCGCTCCTCCGGCCAGGACCGCCGCGCCCAGCAGGATGACCAGCGCCGCGCCCCAGGCGAGGGCGCGGCTCATGGCTTGCCGCTCCCCATGAACCTGGAGAAGCGGGCCTTGGCGTCGGCGCGGGCGGCGGCGCGGTCGGCCGCCTCCAGCGCCTGGGCGCGGCCTTGCGCGGCGCTGAGCGCCAGAAGGTCGGCCAGCTGTGCGGCTTGCAGGGCCAGGAGCTGATTGCCGGCTTGGGCGGCTTGCAGGCCGCCGACCGCGCCCTGGCTCTGGCCGACGAGGGCCGCCATCTGGTCACGGCTGGTTTCCAGGCCGCCGACCACGCCGGCCTGGACCTTCAGGGCGTCCTGGAAACCCGCCACCGCCGCGCCCCACCGCGCGTCGGCGCGCTGGGTCAGCGCCGCGTCGCTCACCGACAGGTCGACGGCGCCGTACTGGACGCGGAAGGCTTCGCGGATCTGGCTGACGTCGTAGGCCAGGCCCTGGGCCTGCCCCAAAAGCGCGCGGGTGCGATCGACCTGCGCCTGCAAGGCCGCCAAGGACGAGTACGGGAGGCTGGCCAGGCTCTTGCCCTGGCCGATCAGCATCTGAGCCTGGTTCTGCAGCGAGGTGATCTGGTTGTTGATGGTCTGCAGAGCCCGGGCCGCCTGCAGGACGTTCTGGGCGTAGTTGGTCGGGTCGAAGACGGTGAACTGAGCCCGGGCGAGGGACGGCGCGGCGACGAGCAGGCTGGCGGCCACGAGACGCGCCAGGCGGCGACGGTTGAGGATCATGACGACGTCTCCGGGGCGAGGCTTGCGGGGGCGGCCGATCCGCCCGGCAGGAGGTCGGCGGCCCAGGCCAGGCGCTTGGCGCGCAGCCAGGCGGCGGCGAAGCCCGCCTGGCCGTGGCGGGACAGCAGCGCGCCGATCAGGGCCTGGTCGGCCTTGGCGGACGCGGCGCAGAAGGCCAGGGCCACGGGCCCAAGCCCCAGATCGAACAGGCGGTTCCCGACCCTGGACTGCAGGTAGTAGTCGCGGGCCGGGGTGGCGCGGGCCAGGATCTCGATCTGGCGGTCGTTGAGGCCAAACCGAGCGTAAGCGGCCGCGCCCTGCGGCTCCAGGGCGCGCGGATTGGGCAGGAAGATCCGGGTCGGACAGCTTTCGATGATCGTCGCGGCGATGGCGCTCTGGGTGACATCCGCCAGCGACTGGGTGGCGAAGACGACCGAGGCTTTCTTCTTGCGCAGGGTTTTCAGCCATTCGCGCAGCTGGGCGCCAAAGGCAGGATCATCGAGCGCCAACCAACCCTCGTCGATCAGGATCAGGGTCGGCCGACCATCCAGGCGCCGTTCGATGCGATGGAAGAGATAGGACAGCACCGCCGGCGCGGCCGCCAGGCGGGCCAGGCCCTCGGTCTCGAAGACCTGGAGGTCGCCCTCCCTCAACCGTTCGCTCGCGCCATCCAGCAGACGGCCGTGCGGCCCCCCCAGCACGAACGGCGCGAGCGCGGCCTTCAAGGGCGGGCTGGCCAGCAGCGCCACCAGCCCCGTCAAGGTGCGCTCGGCCACCGGCGCGCCGGAGAGACTGCCCAGCGCCGCCCACAGGTGCTGGCGCACGGCCGGGGTCATGACGACGCCTTCGCGGGCCAGGATCGCCGCCAGCCATTCGCTGGCCCAGGCGCGCTCCTCGGCTAGGTCGATGCGCGCCAGCGGCTGCAGGCTGAGCGCGGCGGCGGCTTCGCCCGAGAGATCATGGACCGCGCCGCCCATGGCCAGAACGGCCGCGCGGCTGGATGCGCCGTGATCAAAAGCAAACAGCTGGGCCTTGGGATAGCGCCGGAACGACAGGGCCAGCATGGCCAGAAGGACGCTCTTGCCCGCGCCCGTGGGCCCCACGACCAGGGTGTGGCCGACATCGTCGACATGCAGGCTGAGGCGAAAGGGCGTGGAGCCGGCCGTGCGGGCGATCAAGAGCGGCGGGCCATCGAGATGGGCGTTGCGCGCCGGTCCGGCCCAGACCGCCGACAGCGGCGCCAGGTGGGCCAGGTTGAGGGTCGAGAGCGGCGGCTGGCGGACATTGGCGTAGACGTGTCCAGGCAGCGTGCCCAGCCAGCCCTCGACGGCGTTGACGCTCTCGCGGATCACCGTCAGCTCGCGGCCCTGGATGACCTTTTCGGCCAGGGCGAGCTTGGCGTCGGCCTGGGCGGGGTCGTCATCCCAGACCACGAGGCTGGTGGTGACATAGGCGTAGGCGACGGCGTCGCCGCCGAGGTCCTGCAAGGCCAGATCCGCCTCGCCAGCCTTGTTGGCCGCGTCGTTGTCGACCAGGGCCGAGGGCTCCTGGGTCAGGGCCTCGCGCAGCAGCGCCAGCACCGACTTGCGCTTGGCAAACCACTGGCGGCGGATCTTGCTCAGAGCCCCGACGGCCTGCGTCTTATCCAGGCACAGCGCCCGGGTCGACCAGCGATAGGCGAAGGCCAGCCGGTTGAGCTCGTCGAGCAGGCCCGGCGTCGTGGCCGGCGGAAAGCCGATGATCGTCAGGACCCGCAGGTGGGCGCCGCCAAGCCTTGGTTCGAGACCGCCGGCCAGGGGCTGGCTGGCCAGCAGGCTGTCGAGATAGATCGGGATCTCGGGGACCGCCACGCGCTGGCGGCCCGTCGAGACCGCCCCGTGCAGCAGGCCCAAGGTCTCCCCGTCGCCCAGCCACGAGCAGCTTGGCATCAGGCCGTCGAGCAAGGCCAGGAACCGGTCGGTGCGATCGATGAAGGCGGCCAGTTCCGCCCGCCAGTCGAGCGCGTCGCCGGCCCGGCCTTCGACGAACAATCGCTCAAGCCGGCCGCGCCGCTCGGCCGGCGGCAAATAGCTGAGGGTCAGGAAGAAGCGGCTCTCATAGTGCTCGCCGCTGTCGACAAAGTCGGCGCGCCGCTCCGCGTCGACCAGGGCCGAGACCGGATCGGGAAAGACGCTGGCCGGATAGGCGGCCGCCGGATCGCGCCTTGCCTCGACGAAGATCGCCCAGCCCGAGCCCAGGCGCCGCAAGGCCCCGTTCAGCCGGGCGGCGATGGCGGCGACCTCGGCGTTGGTGGCGCTGTCGAGATCGGGCCCCCGAAACTCCGCGCTGCGCTGAAAGCCGCCGTCCTTGTTCAAGACCACGCCCGGCGCGACCAAGGCGACCCAGGGCAGATAGTCGGCCAAGAGGCTCGGCCGGCGGCGATACTCGCGAAGGTCAAACACCGCCTAGACCTCGAGATAGGCCGGCAGGCGCACATGGCGGCGGCCAACCTCGACGATCTGGGGATCATGACGCGCGGCCCAGACGGCCAGGCCATGGCCGACCAGCCAGACCAAAAGTCCGACGATCCACAGCCGCAGGCCAAGGCCCAGGGCCGCGGCCAGCGTGCCGTTGACCAGGGCGATGGCGCGCGGCGCCCCGGCCAGCAGCATCGGCTCGGTTAGGGCGCGATGGACGGGCGCGGCGAAGCCGATGGCTCGATCGGCGCCCATCAGACCAGGGCTCCGCCGCCGAACGAAAAGAACGACAGGAAGAACGAGCTGGCGGCGAAGGCGATCGACAGGCCAAAGACGATCTGGATCAGCTTGCGCGAGCCGCCGGAGGTCTCGCCGAAGGCTAGGGTGAGGCCCGTGACGATGATGATGATCACCGCGATGATCTTGGCCACCGGCCCTTCGACGGAGTCGAGGATGCGCTGCAGCGGCTCCTCCCAGGGCATGGACGAGCCGGCCGCCCGCGCGCCCGAGCCGGCCAGGGCGGCGGCCAGGCCCAGGGCGCCGAGGCGGCCAAGATGACCGAGCCGGTCGCGCAGGAAGCCGGCCAGGAGGCGAGCGCGATAGGATGAGGTTTTGGGCATAGGTATCTGAAGTCTCCGGATAAAGGGGATGAGGCTTGAGGGATCAGGCCGGGCTCAGCCGGTAGTCGCCGCCGGGCGAGAGGCCTTCGAGGCGGACGAGTTCGACGAGGCGCCGCTGCTGGCCGCGCCCGAGCAGCACGGCGATCAGGTCGAGGGTTTCGGCGATCAGGCCGCGGGGTGCGGCGACCACCGCCTCCTGGATCAGCTGCTCCAGGCGCATGAGCCCGCCCAGGGCCGAGCCGGCGTGCAGGGTGCTGACCCCGCCCGGATGGCCCGTGCCCCAGGCCTTGACGAGATCGAGGGCCTCGCCGCCGCGCACCTCGCCGATGACGATGCGGTCGGGCCGAAGACGTAAGGCGGCGCGGACAAGGTCGGCCAGACTCGCCAGGCCCTCGGCGGTGCGCAGGGCCAGCCGGTTGGCGGCCGCGCACTGAAGCTCGGGCAGGTCCTCGATCAGCACCACGCGGTCGCCGCTGGCGGCGATTTCGGCCAGGAGCGCGTTGACCAGGGTGGTCTTGCCGCTGGAGGTTGGCCCCACCACCAGGATGTTGCGGCGCGCGACCACCGCCTCGGCCAGCACCTGCGCCTGCCGCGCGTCCATCACCCCGGCGCGGACATAGTCGTCCAACGTGAAGACCAGGCTCGCGGGCTTGCGGATGGCGAAGGCCGGAGCGGCGACCAGCGGCGGGACCAGCCCCTCGAACCGCTCGCCCGAGCCGGGCAGCTCGGCCGACAGCCTCGGACGCCCGGCGTGGATCTCGGCCCCGACATGGTGGGCGACCAGCCGCAGGATCCGCTCGGCGTCGGCGGCCTCGATCCTCAGCCCCGCGTCGACCAGCCCGACGTCAAAGCGGTCGAGCCAGACGCGGCCATCGGGATTGAGCATGACCTCGGCGACGCCGGGATCTTCCAGCCTGGCCAGCAGCAGCGGGCCAAGGGCGGTGCGCAGCATCTGGCGGCTGCGGGCAAGACCGGTCTGGGCGGCTGAGAGGTCCACGAAACATCCCCGTGCTGACGGGGATGACTAAAAGGACCGCGAATGCGCCCGGCTCAACAGCCAAATCGGCCGATCGCGCCCTGGCGTGGAAAGACAGGCGATCGGCGGCGCGCTCCAGAAAAGCGCCAGGACGAAAGCGCGCTGGGACGAAGCCGCCCTAGACGGAGAGAACCTGGGCCGAGGCCGAACGCTCGCCAGCGCGACCGCCGCGGCGGGCCGGCCCGTGGGCGTGCGACCAGGCCGCCGCCAAGAGCTCGGCCGCGGCGCCGTCGTCGAGGCCGGAAAGCCGGGCCAGGATGATCCCCGCCTTGCGTCGGCGGCCCGGCTCGGGCGCGAGGCCATCGCTCAGCGCCAGGGCCCAGGCTTGGCGCGCGGGCGCGATCTTGACCACCGCCCAGCCGGCGGCGGGCCAGCCCAGGGTGGCGAACGCCTGGCCGCCGACCCGAAACTGCACGGCTTCGAGGATGGCGCGCGGGTGAACGCCAGGGCCCACGGCCAGGGCCAGGGCGGAAAATCGGTCTGGGGTCATGGCCTCCTCGTCGGCGGCGGATCAAAAGCCGAGTCGCCGCGCCAAGGCAAAGTCGTCCCGCGCCACGTCAATTCCGGTCGCGCCAGGAGATCGCCCCACGCGCGACGCCCCACGCTCAACCCTCAAGGTCGCCGCTCGAAAGTTTCACGGAACAATGGTATCTAGACTTAAGCGCTTTCCGGGGGGATGCGAATGAAGACGATGATGCTGGTGATCGGCCTTGGCGCCACGGTGCTGGCCAGTGGCCCGGCCCAGGCCTGGAATGGCCGTGGCCACATGATGGTGGCGGCGGTGGCCTGGGAGGAGATGACGCCCAAGGCCAAGGCCCGGGCCGCGGCGCTGCTGCGCAAGAACCCCAACTACGGCGACTGGGTGAAGGGCGTGCCCGTCGAGCTCGCCGACAAGGTGGCGTTCATGAACGCGGCGACCTGGCCCGACGATATCCGTAGCACCCACCAGGACGACGGCTACGATCCGACCGTGCCGCAGGCCGACGACAATGTCGGCTATAGCGATCCCTATGTTCACGCCTATTGGCACTTCACCAACATCGCCTTCTCGATCGACGCGACCCCGGTCCCGCCGCCGCCGGCGGTCAACGCCATCGAGCGGATCAAGCTCTTTAGCGCGACCCTGGCGCCCAGCGGCGACGATGACGTCCAGTCCTACGATCTGGTCTGGGTCGCCCACCTGGTCGGCGACATGCACCAGCCGATGCACGCGACCTCGCGCTATTCGCAGGCCAAGAAGCGCGGCGACAACGGCGGCAACGGCGTCTTCGTCTGCAAGACCGGCCAATGCGACAAGGGCCAGAAGCTGCATCAGTTCTGGGACTACGGGGTCGGCTCGAGCCAGGACTACGCCTCGGTGATCGCCGCCGCCGACAAACTGCCCAAGGCCCCCGCCGCCCAGCGGGCGATCGGCGATCCGGACGCCTGGCTGCAAGAGAGCTATCAGCTGGCCCGGACCAAGGCCTATGTCGATCCGATCGGACCGGCCAAGGGCCCCTATGTCCTGACCACACGCTACCGCGTCGAGGCTGGCCAAACCTGCGAGGCCCAGGTCGCCCTGGCCGGGGCCCGGCTCGCGGACCTCCTCAACGCTCGCCTCGGCTGACCGCAAGCCTCGGACCCGGGCCGCGCGGCCGCGCCCCTCGCCTCACCACCGCTCGTCCTTCAGCAAACGCCGCGATGGACTCGCCGGCGCGGTCGGCCGATGATCGAGCGTCCGCGACCAGGAGGAACGAGTTTGAGCGCCGAGCCGGAATTCGCCCAGATGGCGGCCGATTTCGCGGCGGGCAAGACCGAAGCGATCCTGATGCACATCGACACCACCAAGCTCCTGACCCGCGAGGAATGGGAGCTCCTCAAGGCGTCCGGGGCCACCGTGGTCGTGATCCAAAAGTCCCCGCCCGACGACAAGCCATAGCCCTCGCCGCCTCGCCCTAGACCGAGGCAGGCGGGATGTGGAACGACTTGAAGCTGACGTGCGCGACCGGAGCCCCGGGCGTGGCGATGCGGCGGATGTCGGCCCAGGTCTGCTTGTAGTTGGGGATCAAAAGCTCGTTGACGCCGCCCGAGACGACATTGCCCTGAACGCCCAGGGGCTGGCCAAACACCATGAAGGCCTCCTTGCGCCGCGCGGTCGGGGTCGGATAGGCCATGGCCTGGGTCGAGCCGCTGTCGTTGTGGATTTCCACGAGATCGCCGGCCGCCGCGCCCAGCTCGGCCAGGTCGTCGGGATGCAGCTCGACATAGGGATAGGGCGTGCGATCGCTCACCAGCGCGCTGGCCTGATCGAGATAGGCGCTCTGCCAGATGTGGTTGGCGCGGCCATTGTTGATCAGATAGGCGAACTTCGCCTTCTGCTCCGCCTTGCCCGCCGCCTGCAGCCCGCGCCAGGGCGTTCCCAGGAACTGGGCCCGGCCATTGGGACGATCGAACTTGCCGTCGGCGTAGAGGCGCTTGGTGCCGACGATCCGGCCCGCCTCCACCCCGACCGCCGGTTCCTGGAAGCCATTGGTCCCCAAGGCCCGCAAGGCCGCGTAGGTGACGTGCTGACCGCCCTTGGCGTGGCGATGATAGCCATCGAGGAAGGCGTCCTCCTCGCTGGCCCAGTCAAACCCCTCGAAGGCCTTGGCGCGCGCGCCCAGGCCAAGCGCCGTAAAGCTGCGCGCCATCGCCTGGGCCAGGCCGGCGGCGATCAGGCAATCGGGCCTGGCCTGGCCGGGCGGGTCCATATAGCGCTCGCTCAGCCGCATGCGCCGCTCGCCGTTCATCGAGGTCAGGTTCATCTCGCCGGCGGTGGCGGCCGGCAGGATCACATGGGCGGCCTCGCCGATCTTGCTGGGCACGATATCGACGTCGACCGCGAAGAGACCGCCGCGATGGATGGCCTCCACGATGACGTCGACCAGCGCCTTGCGGTCGCCATAGGCCACGCCGTTGATGGCGTCCTTGACGATGTCGGTGCGGCGCTTGTAGGCGCGCTTGAAGGCCATGGCGTTGAGGGTGGTCTTGTAGTGATCGCAGCCCCAGACGTGATGCACGCCCCCACCGCCCTCCATCAGCAGCTTGTCCACGTAAACCGCGGGTCGGCTCCCCGGATAGTCGGGCCGCACATAGCCTTCCTGGTGGCCGCCCAGCCGCACGCAGCCGCCGCCGGGCCGCCCGACATTGCCGGTGGCGAGGGCCAGGTTCACGAGAGCGGCGTTGGTGCGGTAGTTGTCATTGCCCCAGATCAGCCCCTTCTCGTAGGCGAACATCGTGCGCCGGCGCGCCCCGCCGGCCTTGGGCCGCGCGATCCAGGCGGCGGCCTTGATCAGAGCCGCCTCGGGCACGCCGGTGATGGCGGCGGTCTCGGCCAGCGATAGCCGGCTCTCGGCGCGCGCGGTCTCGAAGTCCTCGGTCGAGGCGGCGATGAACGGCCGGTCGATCCAGCCGCGCTCGGCGATATAGGTCAAAAGGCCGTTGAACAGCGCCAGATCCGTCCCCGACTGGATCGCCAAGTGCAGCACGCGATCGGGACCGGCCTCGAACTCGCAGGCGCTGAGCGTCACGGTGCGGCGCGGATCGACGATGATGATCCGCGAAGGCTCGGACCTTTCGCCGTTGAAGGCGGAAGCCTTCTTGTCGTCGGTCATCCCCCGCAGGTTCGGGATCCAGTGGTTGAGGAAATAGTTGGTCTGGGTCTCGAGCGGATTGGCGCCGACCACGAACAGAGTGTCGGCGAGCTCGGCGTCCTCGTAGCAATTGTTGAGCTCGCCCACGCCCATGTCGCGGGTGGCGTGGACCTCGGAGTTGTAGGCCGGCCGGTTGTGGATGCGGATGTTCTTGACCTTGAGCGCCCCGAAATAGAGCTTTCCGGTCGCCCAGGTGTTCTCGTAGCCGCCGCCGGCCCCGCCGTGGTCGAAGGCCGAGACCACGAGGCCATCATCCCCCTGCTCGGCGATCACCCGGGCGGTGACGTCGGCCACCAGCGACAGGGCGTCGTCCCAGCTCGTCGGCTGTAGCTGGCCATAGCGCCAGACCAGCGGATCAGTCAGACGCTGTCGCTGGGTTCCGCGCTCGGCCGAATAGCTGAGCTCGGCCATCCGCGCCCCGCGGATCGACCCCAGCCCCGAATTGACCACGCAGTCGGCGTCGGGCTTGAGCACCAGGTGAACGTCCTGACCGTTCTGCTTGACCAGATTGTACATCGAGGCCGGATACCAGGCCGGCGACTCCGCCCCCTGCTGGACGCCAAGATCCTGGCCAAACTTGTTCTGCGACGCCGCCCGCCCGCCTTCCCGCCGCGCGGGCCAAGTGTAGGCCTTGTAGCCGCAGCCGACGATGCAGAAGTGGCAGACGACATGGCGCTCGGCCGCGTCGGCCGGAACGATCGGCAGCCGGTCCACCTGGCGCTTGAACGACATCGTCGCCTCCCCTGTTAGAGAACGTTCGAGACCCGGCCGTAGAGCAACTCGTCGACGCTTTCGGCATAGATGTCGCCGGCTTCGTCGACCCGCAGGCGATATTGCGGAAGGTTCTGGGTGGCGTGGCCCCAGATCTGCTGGCCGGCCTTTTCGCAGTCGAAGCGCGAATAGTGGCCGAGGCAGGTCAGGGTCCGGTCCGAGGGCTCGTAGCGCAGCGGATAGCCCCGGTGAGGACACAGACTGGAGAAGGCGACGATGTCCCCGTCCGGCCCGACGCCGCCCGGAACCGGCCGACCCAGCTTGACCAAGATGCCGAGCGCGTCCGGGTCGGGATAGGCCACATCCACAGGCGCGTTAATCTTGAGGTCTCGAACATTGGCCAGCCGCGCACCGGGATAGCTGACCAGCGCTGGCCCCGAGCCACCCGTCCCGGGCTTGGCCTCGACGGCGACCGCGCTCGCGCCTACCGCCGCCCCGGCCGCGGCGCCCGCCGCCGCCAGACCGGCGCCGGACAGGAACTGGCGCCGCGCCAGGGCGCGCCGATCCATCTCTGACATGCCACCCCCACACCCTCAAAGATGCGGCGACGTTAACATCTCAATTCACAGCAGACTACCGGTATAGTAGAATATTTCCGACATACACGTCACTTTCCAGCCACCGATCGCGCCGTCCCCCGCTCCCGCCCAGCCAAGCGTCGCGGCCTGTCGCGAAATCGCCGCCGCGCAAGCGCGAAGTCCACGGACGGTTCGCGCGCTTGACGCGCGAGCCTCCAACCGCTTCAAAATCACGATCGCCTCAGGAGAGCCGCCATGTCCCTCATGTCGCTGACCGCCGACGAGCGCGCCACCCTCATCGAAATCCGCGACGCCGGCAGTCTCGTGCTGCTGCCCGAAGCCCGAAGCTTCGCCAGCGCCGAAAGCCTGACGCGCAAGGGCCTGGCGCGCGCGGTCAGCCTTCGCGGCGTCAAGACCTCGACGTTCCTGCTTTCCGGCGAAGGCCATGCGGCGGCCGGCAAACCCTCACCTATCACTGAGGCCTAGTCGCCCCGATTCAGGGCTCGACCGCAGCGCGCCAACCGCGGAACTTGGCGCGCTTCCGGACATGAGACTTTGAAAATTGGCGGTGGAGCGCGGAACATTGTGCTGTGATTATGTAACGCGTTTTCAGAGTCGTTCGCAAAAGCTATAGAGCCGGCATGGACGGGATGACGACATGGCGGCGGAACCTGGGAGGCCTTCTGGCCGCCTGCGTCCTGGCGCTGCTCGTCCTGATCCCAACCCTCGCCTCGGCCAGCTGCATCTGCGACGAGCGGCCGGCCAGCGTCGCCGAGCAGACCATCCAGGCCGACCAGAAGCACGACAGCGCGCCCTGCAGGGCCGCCTGCTGCCTGGGCGGTCACTGCCATCATGGCGGTTCACTGATCGAAACCCCTGTCGAGGTGATCTCAGCACCGGCGCCCAAGACCGCCGAGCACATTCTGGTCCCCGCCCTGGCGCCGGCCTCGCACATCTCCTCCCCGCTCGACCACCCGCCTCGCGCCTGACGGCTTGCGCGCCTTTCGCGCGCCACCGTGTTGTCATTGCGAGGAATCTCCATGTCATCGAACCGATGGCCGCTGCGTGCGGCCTTGGCGTCCGCAACCTGCGGCGTGCTGTATGGCGCGGCCCAGGCCCAGACCGCGCCGCCGCTCGAAAGCCTGCTGCGCGACGCCTCCGCCCCGCGCCTGAGCGTCGGCGAAGCCGAGACGCACGCCGCCGAGGGCCGCGCCCACCAGGCCCGCGCCTGGCCCAATCCCGTCCTGGACCTGCAGGTCGAAAACGTCGGGGGCGACGGCCCCTATCGCGACTTCCAGAGCGCGGAGACCACCCTGTCGCTCGGCCAGACCCTAGAGCTGGGCGGCAAGCGCGGCGCGCGGGTCGCCGCCGCCCTCGCCGAACTGGATACGGCCCGCTCGCGCGCCAGCCAGAACCGGGTCACCTTCGCCCGCGACCTCTTCGTAGCCTACGCCACCGCCGAGGCAGCGGGCGAGCGGCTGGTCCTGGCCAAGGACGGTGTCGAGCTAGCCCAGGCCGACGCCCGCGCCGCGCGGCTGCTGGTCGACAACGGCAAGGAAGCCGAGCTGCGCGTCCTGCAAGCCCAGGCGGCGGTGTCGGCAGCCCAGGCCGAGCAGTCCCGCGCCGAGGCCGAGGCCGACGCCGCCCTGGCGCGGCTGTCAGCCCTGATCGGCGGGGAGCAGACCTATGCGGCCGTAACGCCGGGCGTGCTGGACCGCGCCTGGACTGTCTCGGCCGCCACGGCCCAGCCTCCAGCCGTCGCGGTGGCGCAAGCCGAGCAGATCGCCACCGCGCGCAAGCTGGACCTGGAGCGCCGTCGCGCCGCGCCCGATGTCACGATCAGCTTCGGCATCCGGCGGCTAGCGGGCGACGACGCCACCGCCGCCGTGGCCGGGGTCTCGCTGCCCCTGCCGTTGTTCGACCGCAACCGCGGCGCGGTGAAGGCCGCCCAGGCCGAGGCCGACGCCGCCCGCGCGCGCCTGCTGATCGCCCAGGCCGACGCCACGGCCGACCGGCGCGGGGCCGAGGGCGAGGCCCGCGCGGCCGAACGCTCGGCCGCCGCCGCCCGCGAGGGCGAGGCCGCCGCGCGCGAGGCCTATCGCCTGGCCAAGCTGGGCTACGAGGCCGGCAAGCTGCCGCTGCTGGAACTGCTCTCGACGCGCCGCGACCTGGTCGCCGCCCGCCAACGCCACATCGAGACGCGCCTGGCGCGCGCCAAGGCCTGCGCCGACCTCGCCCAGGCCAACGGACAGATCGCCTTCGGAGGCGCCCAATGACCAACCGCAACTGGATGCTGGCCGGGACGGCCATAGCCTTGATCGCCACGGCGGGTCTGGGCTTTGGCCTGGGTCGAATGACCGACAAGGCCCCGGTCGCCGCCGAAGAACACGCCGAGGAAGACGGCCGTCACGAGGAGGGCTTCGTCGCCCTTTCCCCCGCCGACGCCGCCAAGGCCGGCGTGCTGACCACCACGATCGGACGCGGCGGCGGGGCGGAGCTCGTCCTGCCCGGTCGCGTCGCTCTCGCCGCCAACGCCTCGGCTGCGCTGGGCGCGCCGGTATCGGGGACGGTCGAGCGTGTCCACGTCGCCGCCGGCGACCGCGTGGCCGCCGGCGCGGCCATCGTCACCCTGCGCAGCGCCGAGGGCGCCGGCGCGCGGGCCAGCGTCGACGCCGCGGCGGCTGGCGCTCGCGCCGCTCAAGCCGCCGCCGCTCGCGATCGCCGCCTGTTCGAGGCCGGCGTCGTCGCTCGCCAGGACTGGGAAGCCAGCCAGGCCAATGCCGACAAGGCCCAGGCCGAGCTGCGCGCCGCCCGCGCCCAAGTGGCCGCGCAAGGCGGCCCCAGCGCCGGCGGTGTCGCCACCCTGCGCGCGCCGATCGCCGGGATCGTCACCCGCATCGACGCCCGCGTCGGCGGCTTCCTGACCCAAGGCGGCCTGGTCGCCGAGATCGCCAATCAGAGCGCGGTCGAATATGTCTTTGACGCCCCGCCCGCCTCGGCCGGCGCGATCAAGGTCGGCGACGACGTGCTGGTCCAGCGGCCCGAGGGCGGCGAGGCCGGCGCGCGCATCGTCGCCGTCGCCCCCAGCGCCCTGGGCGCTGGCGCGGCCGTGGTCCGCGCCAAGCCGACGGCCCCCGCGCCGCAGATCGGCTCGATCGTTTCGGCGCGCGTGATCCTGGCCAAGGGTGCGGGCGGCCTGACCGTCCCTGCCGACGCCGTCCAGACCCTGGAGGGCCGCACCGTGGTGTTCGTCGCCGGGCCTAGGGGCTTTCGCGCCACGCCGGTCGTCACCGGCCGCACCGCCGCCGGCTCGGTCGAGATCCTGAAAGGCCTCACCGGCGGCGAGACCATCGCCGGCAAGGGCGCCTTCCGCCTGAAGGCTGAACTCGGCAAGGGCGAGGCGGGGCACGAGGACTGATCATGCTCAATCGCCTCATCGATCTCTCGGTCCGCTTCCGCTGGATCGTCGTCCTGCTGGCCGTGGCGCTGTTCGTTTTAGGCCTGCAGCAACTGTCGCGCCTTCCCATCGACGCCGTGCCCGACATCACTAACCGCCAGGTGCAGATCAACACCGTCGCCCCGGCCCTCGGTCCCGAGGAGGTCGAGCGCCAGGTCACCTTCCCGCTGGAGACGGCGCTGGCCGGCACGCCGGGCCTGGTTGAGACCCGCTCGCTGTCGCGGCACGGCTTCTCGCAGATCACCGCCGTCTTTACCGAAGCGACCGACCTCTATTTCGCCCGCACCCTGGTCAATGAGCGCCTGCAAGCCGCCCGCGCCAGCCTGCCCGACGGCCTGGAGCCCGGCATGGGTCCGCCCGTAACGGGCCTGGGCGAGGTCTATATCTGGACCGTAGAGTTCAAGGGCGCGGCCGCTCGCACCGGCGCGCCTTACGTCACGCCCGAAGGCGAGACCCTGCGGACCGACGTCGAGAAAGCCACCTATCTGCGCACGGTCCAGGACTGGATCGTCGCCCCGCAGTTGAAGACCCTGGACGGCGTGGCCGGCGTCGACGTGCTGGGCGGCTACGTCAAGGAATATGCCGTCCATCCCGACCCGGCCAAGCTGGCGGCGCGCGGCATCAGCCTGCCGCAGTTGGTCGAGGCGCTTGAGCACGCCAACCGCATCGCCGGAGCCGGCTATGTCCAGCGCGGCGGCGAGGCCTATATCGTCCGCACGGACGCGCGGGTGAAGAGCCTGGCCGAGCTGGCCGACACGCCGATCGGTCGCCGCAACGGCGCCGTGGTCAAGGTCTCGGACGTCGCCACGGTCGCCCTGGGCCACGCCCCGCGCCTGGGCTCGGCCAGCGAGAACGGCCGCGAAGTGGTGATCGGCACGGCCCTGATGCTGGTCGGCGAGAACAGCCGCACCGTGGCCGCGCGGGTCGACGAGCGCCTCAAGACCATCGCCCCCAGCCTGCCGCCAGAGGTGATCATCAAGCCGGTGCTGGACCGCACCCGCCTGGTCGACGCCACCATCCGCACGGTCGAGCACAATCTGACGGTCGGCGCCCTGCTGGTCATCGCGGTGCTGTTCTTTGCGCTCGGCAACTTCCGCGCCGCCCTGATCACGGCGCTGGTCATTCCCTTGTCGTTCCTGATCGCCGCCATCGCCATGCGCCGGTTCGGGATCAGCGGCAACCTGATGAGCCTGGGGGCGCTGGACTTCGGTCTGATCGTCGACGGGGCCGTGGTGGTGATCGAGAACACCCTGGGCCGCCTGGCGCTGCGGCGTCAGAGCGAGGGCCGCGACCTGACCGCCGGCGAGCGCCTGTCGGTCGCGGTCGAGGCCGCCAAGGAGATGGCCCGGCCCGCCGCCTTCGGCCAGGCGATCATCCTGCTGGTCTATGCCCCCCTGCTGACCTTCGAGGGGGTCGAGGGCAAGATGTTCACGCCGATGGCCGCCACGGTGATGTTCGCCCTGGCCGGCGCCTTCGTGCTGTCCCTGACCCTGGTCCCCGCGCTCACCGCCCTGGCGGTGCGCGAGCCGAAAGGTCACGGCGAGACCAAGGCAATGAAGGCTGTCCGTACGCGCTTCGAGCCCGTGCTGCGCGCCGCCGTCGCCCGGCCCAAAGCGGTGGCGATCGGCGCGGTGGCTGCTCTGCTGATTGGCGTCGTCGCCTTTTTCGCCCTGGGTCGCGAGTTCGCCCCGACGCTGGATGAAGGCGACCTGTTGGTCCAGGCCAGCCGCGTGCCTTCGATCTCACTGGAAGAGAGCCAGGCCATGCAGTTCGAGGTCGAGAAGGTCCTCTCAGCCCAGCCCGAGGTCGCCCTGGTCTTCACCCGCACCGGCACGGCCGAGATCGCCTCGGACCCGATGCCCCCCAGCGCCTCCGACACCTTCGTGATCCTCAAACCCCGCAAGGACTGGCCGAATCCAAGTCTGCCCAAGGCCAAGTTGATCGAGCGCATGGAGGGCGAGCTCTCCAGGCTGATCGGCAACGCCTACGAATTCACCCAGCCGATCCAGATGCGCTTCAACGAGCTGATCGCCGGGGTGCGTTCGGACGTGGCGGTCAAGGTCTATGGCGACGACTTCGCAGCCATGAGCCGGACCGCCGACCAGGTGGCCGTAACCCTGCGCAAGATCACTGGCGCGGCGGACGTGAAGGTCGAGCAGATCTCGGGTCAGCCGACCATCACCGCCAGCGTCGACCGTACGGCCGCCGCCGCCCTGGGCGTCCACGCCAGCGATGCGGCCGACGCCCTGGAGATCGGCCTGGGCGGACGCGAGGCCGGCCACATCCTGGAGGGCGACCGCCGCTTCGACGTCGTGGTGCGGCTGGACGACGCCAAGCGCGCCGATCCGGCCGCCATGGGCCAGCTGCCCGTGGTCTCGGAGAGCGAGGGCGGCAGCGCCATTCCGCTCTCCAGCATCGCCCAATTCGACATCGCAGAAGGTCCCAACCAGGTCAGCCGCGAGAACGGCAAGCGCCGCATCGTGGTGCAGGCCAATGTGCGCGGCCGCGATCTGGGCGGCTTCGTCACGGACGCCCAAGCCGCCGTGACTCGGGACGTCAAGCCGACGCCCGGCTCATGGCTGGACTGGGGCGGTCAGTTCGAGAACCTGGACCGGGCCAGTGCGCGCCTCGGCGTCATTGTGCCCATGGTGTTCCTGGTGATCGCGATGTTGCTGTTCTTCGCCCTGGGCTCAGCGGCCGAGGCGATGCTGGTCTTCGCCTGCGTGCCCCTGGCCCTGGTCGGCGGGGCCCTGGCGCTGCTGCTGCGGGGGATGCCGTTCTCGATCTCGGCGGCCGTTGGCTTCATCGCCGTCTCGGGCGTCGCGACCTTGAATGGCCTCGTGCTGATGCAGAGCATCAAGCAACGCATCGAGGGCGAGACAGACCTCGCCGCCGCCGTCATCGACGGCGCGATCGGCCGCCTGCGGGCGGTGCTGACCACGGCGCTCGTGGCGATCCTGGGCTTCATCCCGATGGCCCTAGCCATAGGCCCGGGCGCCGAGGTCCAGAAGCCGCTGGCGACGGTGGTGGTCGGCGGCCTGCTGACCTCGACGGCGCTGACCCTGCTGGTGCTGCCGACCCTCTACGTCTGGCTGCGACTGCAACAACGGCAGACATCCCGATAGCGCCAGTAGCGGCCATTGGCGTCGCTCCGGGAACACGACATCTATGCCCTCAGGTCGTGCAGGCAAGACACGCTCATTCCAATAGCCTCCGAGAAACAGGCTTCGCGTCGGGTTGATCCGTCGCAATGAGGGAAAGCCTTCCCGGATGCGTAATACCCGGCGTGTTGTAGCGCGCGGAAGGCAAACGGATGAGCGGTTCGGACTCGCACCAAGGGCATCATCACGGCCATGACGCCTCGGTAGGCCAGGATCGCGATCCCGTCTGCGGCATGAGCGTGGATCCGGCCACCGCCCCCGAACAGCGCCTCCGCGACGGACGCCAGTTCCACTTCTGCTCGGCCGGCTGTGCGCGCAAGTTCGACGCGGACCCGGCGCGCTACCTTGAATTGCCTCCGGCGACGGAGACCGCGCCCTCCAAGGCCCCGCTCGGCGCGATGTACACCTGCCCGATGCACCCGGAGATCCGGCGTTCCGGACCAGGCAGTTGTCCGATCTGCGGCATGGCGCTGGAGCCCCTCACGGTGTCAGCCGACAGCGGGCCCAATCCCGAGCTGCGCGACATGACCATCCGGTTCTGGATCGGCCTTGTCCTGGCCTTGCCGGTGTTCATGCTGGAAATGGGCGGCCACGTCGGACTGATGGCGCTGCACCTGTCACCAGGCGTGTCGAGCTGGGTCCAGCTGATCTTGGCCACGCCCGTGGTGCTGGGCTGCGGCTGGCCCTTCTTCGAGCGCGGCGCCCGCTCACTGGTCACGCGCCAGCTCAACATGTTCACCCTGATCGCCATGGGCATCGGCGTGGCCTGGATCTACAGCATCGTGGCCACCCTGGCGCCGCAGCTCTTCCCGCCAGCCTTCCGCCGCCCCGACGGTTCGACCCCGATCTACTTCGAGGCCGCCGCGGTGATCACGGTCCTGGTGCTCCTGGGCCAGGTGTTAGAGCTGAGGGCGCGCGAGAACACCTCCGGCGCGATCAAGGCCTTGCTTGACCTGTCGCCCAAGACCGCGCGACGGATGTTCGACGGCGAGGACTTCGAGATCCCCGTCGAGGACATCCAGGTCGGGTTCAACCTGCGGGTGCGCCCCGGCGAGAAGGTTCCCGTCGACGGCCGGGTGTTGATGGGCGAGGCCTCGGTCGACGAGTCCCTGGTCACTGGCGAGTCGATGCCCGTACACAAAAAGCCCGGAGACAAGGTGATCGGCGGGGCCCTAAACAAGACCGGCTCCTTCCTGATGATCGCCGACAAGGTCGGCGCCGACACCTTGCTCTCCCAGATCGTGACCATGGTGGCTGAGGCCCAACGCAGCCGCGCGCCGATCCAGCGCATGGCCGATCAGGTGTCGGGCTGGTTCGTGCCCGCCGTCATGCTCGCCGCCTTGGCCGCCTTCGGCGCGTGGGCCGTGTTCGGCCCTCCGCCCAGCATGGCCTTCGCCCTGGTGGCGGCGGTGTCGGTGCTGATCATCGCCTGCCCCTGCGCCCTGGGATTGGCCACGCCGATCTCCATCATGGTCGGGGTGGGCAGCGGCGCGGTCGCGGGCGTGCTGATCAAGAACGCCGAGGCGCTGGAGCGCTTCGAGAAGATCGACACCCTCGTCGTCGACAAGACCGGTACGCTGACAGAGGGGCGGCCGGCAGTGACGGCCGTTCGCCCCGCTCAAGGCTTCGTCGAGAACGATGTCCTACGATTGGCCGCCAGTCTGGAAAGGGCAAGCGAGCACCCGCTGGCCGACGCTATCGTTCGGGCCGCTGTCGAGCGGGAACTGCCGCTTTCGCATCCCCAGGACTTCGACTCCCCGGTGGGCAAGGGCGTGCTCGGCAAGGTCGAGGGCCGCGCCGTGGCGATCGGCTCTACCCGGTTCCTGGACGAACAGGGCGTGCGTGCAGAACCGCTCGCCGAGCAGGCCGAGGCGTTGCGCCAAGACGGCGCCACCGCGATCTACGTCGCGATCGACGGCACGCTCGCCGCCGTGCTCGCGATCGCCGATCCCATCAAGCCGACCACCCAGAAGGCCGTCGAGACCCTGAAGGCCGACGGCGTGCGCGTCGTCATGCTGACCGGCGACAATCGCACGAGCGCCCAGGCCGTGGCCAACCGGCTGGGGATCGACGAGGTCGAGGCCGACGTTCTGCCCGATCAGAAGGCGGCTGTGGTCAAGCGCTTGCGGGCGGAGGGCCGCAAGGTCGCCATGGCTGGCGACGGGGTCAACGACGCGCCGGCCCTTGCCGCCGCCGAAGTCGGCGTCGCCATGGGCGCGGGCTCGGATGTCGCCATCGAAAGCGCGGGTGTGACGCTGCTGCACGGGGACCTGGAGGGCCTGGTCAAGGCCCGGCGGCTATCGCGGGCGGTGATGGGCAATATCCGGCAGAACCTCTTCTTCGCGTTCGCCTACAATGTCGCGGGCGTGCCGATCGCGGCCGGCGTGCTCTATCCGGTTTTCGGCTGGCTGCTGTCGCCGGCCATCGCCGCGGCCGCCATGGCCCTTTCCTCGGTCAGCGTGGTGGGCAATGCGCTGCGCTTGAGGGCGGTGCGTCTCTAGGGAATGCAGCGCTTGTCGAGAGTGTGAGGGGGCGGGCAGCGTCCTGCGTAGGAAGTTACGACAACCTTGCTTCCAACAGGATGCCCCCATGAACTATCGCGCCCTCATCGCCACCACGGTCCTTTCCGCGTCGATCCTGGCCAGCGGCCAGGCCAGCGCTCACGCCAAGCTCGTGGCGTCCGATCCGGCGGCCAACGCCACGGTCGCCGCGCCCAAGACCATCAGCTTGACCTTCAACGAAAAGCTGGCTCCAGCCTTCTCGACCTTCGAGCTGGCGATGGCCGACGGCATGAAGACGCCGGTGAAGACCACCGTCTCGCCCGACCGCAAGACCATCAGGGGCGCGCCCAAGGGCCGCCTGATGCCGGGCGCCTACAAGCTCACCTGGTACGCGGCCGCGGCCGATGACGGCCACCGCATGGACGGAACACTCACCTTCACGGTGAAATAGCCGATGGAGACCGCGGTCGTCCTGCTGCGCTGGATGCAGTACGTGACGAGCTTCGTCCTGACGGGCGGGGCTCTCTTCGTGCTCTACGCCCTGCCGGCCGCTGGCGCGTCGAGCGCCGTGGCCCTGGGCTGGCCCCGCCGGCTCCTGGCCGGCTCGGCCGCGCTCCTCGTTCCGGCCAGCCTGCTTGGCCTTTTGCTGCAAACCGCCGTGGTCGCCGGATCCTTTGCCGCGGCGCTCGATCCGTCGACCCTGGTGTCGATGGTCACGGAGATGGCGATGGGCGCGGCCTCGCTGGCGCGCGCCCTGGCCGCGATCCTGGCGTTGCTCGTTCTTGTCTTCGTGCGTCCCGGCCGCCTTGTCTGGATCGCTACAGCAGCGCTCGGCGCCGTCACGGCGGCGAGCATGGCCTGGATGGGTCACGGCGCGGCCACCGAAGGTCCGGGCGGCGGTTTGCACTTGGCGGCGGATCTGGCTCACTTGGCCGCGGCGGCGGTTTGGATCGGCGCCTTGGCGTTTTTCCTGCGTCTGGCCGCCGATGGTGGGCGCGATGCGCGCAAGCCGTCGATCTTCCATGCCGCCTTGGCCGGGTTTTCGAGCGTCGGATCGGGTGTCGTGGCGGTCCTGGTCGCCAGCGGCCTGATCAACAGCTGGTTCCTGATCGGTCCTGCTGGTGTTTCAGCGCTGCTGAGCACGCCCTACGGCCTTCTGCTCGTTCTCAAGCTCGCGCTCTTTGGCGCCATGCTCGCGCTGGCGGCCGCCAATCGTTTTCGCCTGACCTCGGCGCTGCGGGAGGCCCTGGCCGAGCCGACGGATACCAGCGCGGCGGTCAGAGCCCTGCGCCGCAGCCTTGTGCTGGAACTTGGCGCGGCGATGATGCTCGTCGCCGTGGTCGCCTGGCTTGGACGCCTGGCGCCGATCAGCGCGCAATAGTCGAGACCCCGGCTTGGCGCCGGGGTCCTATCAAAGCACCGGTTCGTGCGCGGGCTCGAGCGCGGGGCGACGCGAGAAGGGATCGCGCCGTCGCAGCCAGTTGCGGGCCGGCCGTTCGACGAGATGGTAGGCGAGCACGGCCGCCAGCAGACAGGCCACGAAGGCGCCGGCCCAGGCCGCGGCGCTCGCCGCGCCCGATAGGCCTGGCGCAAGCCGGTCCAAGGCGTGGAAGTAGACGATGTCGACCGGCAGGTGGACCATATAGAGGCTATAGGAGACTTCACCGAGATAGACGGGCGCTGCCGTCGACATGACCCCGGCCTTCGCGGCCTTGGACGTCTCGGCCAGACAGAAGATCAGCAGCGCCAAGGCCGGCCAAATATAGAGATCGCTTAAGCGCAGGCTGGCGGCGAGAGCCACCCAGGCCGTTGCGGCCAGGGCTCCAGGCCCGCCCAGTCCAGCGGGCAAGCTGAAGCTGGATCCCAGGCGATGCAGGGCCGCGCCCATCAGGAAGGCCGGAATGATCCGCAAGGCGCCGATCTGGGCGCTCATGTCGGTGAAGAGCACGCCACGCGCCTGGGCGGCCAGAAACATGGCGGCGAACAAGGTGAGCACGGCCAAGACGAACAGGCGCGGTCGGCCGCGCAATGCTACCGACGCGATGGCGGCCACCGGAAAGCCCAGATAAGCAAACCACTCGGCCGAGATCGACCAGGAAGGAAAGTTCCACCGGACGGTGGGGGTCGTGCCCCAGGCGTGAACCAGCAGCAGGTGTTGGGGGAGCATTCGCGGGTCGAACGCCTGAGGATCGAAGCGAACCCCCAGCTTCAAGGCCCCCAGCCAGATGGCCACCGTCGCGGCCAGCGTAACCAGATGAACCGGATAGACCCGCGCCAAACGCGCACAGAGGAACGAATCATAGTTGAAACGGCGCTCGGCCCAGGCGCAGGTGTAGACGTGGCTGAGAATGAATCCGGACAGGATGAAGAACAGGTCGACGCCGAGATAGCCCTTGGCGACCAGTCCGAAACGATCGAGGCCAAGATCCAGGTGGTTGCGGAAATGTTAGATCAGCACCCACAACGCCGCGCAGATGCGCAGCGACGTGAGCGGACGGATGTCCGACGGATGCATGGCCCCTCCCCGAGGTTGTGGTTGGGGCCGGCGATGGCCGGCCCTTTCGATGACTAGAGCGCGGTCAGGCCGATGATCGTCTGGCCCTGAAGCTTGAAGCGCACCTTGGTCCCGACGCTCACCCCCTTCAGAAGGCTGGCGTCGGCGACCTTGAAGGCCATGGTCATCGCCGGCCACTTCAGCGCCGGGATGGCTTCATGGGCCAAGGTGATCTTGGCGGCCTTGGCGTCGATGGCGCGCACGACGCCGACCGCCTCGACCGATGCGTTCGCCGCGGCGGCATGGCCAGCGTGGCCGGCGTGCTCATCCATCCCGGCCATCTGCGCGGCGGCGGGCTGGACAAGGATCGCGAGGGTCGCGACCGCGACGGTGGAGCAAAACAACTTCATCTGGTGTCTCCTTGGAAATCGGCCGGCTAGAACCAAGCGCGCAGCCCGACCACGACGCTGGTGTCCGAGACGTCCCGCCCCGCCGCGCGGGCGTAGTCCGCGGTTCGGCCAAAGCGTCTGGACCAGGTCAGGCCGACGTAGGGGGCAAACTCGCGGCGCACCTCGTAGCGCAACCGAAGTCCCAGCTCCCCGTCGGACAGGCCCGACCCAGTCGCCGTCTCCGGCACGTTCTGGGCGGCGAAGTTGAGTTCGGCGCGCGGCTGCAGGATCAAGCGTTGGGTCACGCGCCAATCGATGGCGCCTTCGGCCCGTCCGAGCAGGTCGCCCTTGTCGGACAGGAAGAGGGCTCCGCCGGCCTCGATCCAGTAAGGCAGCAGAGTTTCGAAGCCGACCGTGGCGTAGGTACGCGATTTGGGTTCGACATCCTGGCGCACGCCGACCTGGAGGTCGGTGTAGAGGCCGACGGCCCGGGAATAGAGGGCCTGGACCTCGCCGGCCTCGACGCCGTGGCGGTCGCCTTCACCCTCGGACTTCAGGACCAGGCGGTTGAGGTCGCCGCCGAACCAGGCCTCGCCATCCCAGTGGTAGCCGTCGCCACCCGAGCGCGCCTGGTATTCCAGAAGATTGGCCATGACCTTTGAGGCCTGCGCTCCGCCATGCTCCTTGCGCAGCTGGGCCCGCGCGCGATCCATGGCGAGCGGATCGAAGAGCTTGTCGGCCAAGTGGTCGGTGGGCGCGGCCGGCGGGGCGGTCTCGTGATCGGGCAGAGGCGGCGGCCCCATCGCTTCGGCCGCCCCCTCGGCCGAACCAGACGCGCTCATGTCAGGCATGGCGCCCATGTCATGGCCCGCGTGCGGGTCGGCGGGCGTCGCCTGCGGCTGCGACGGCGGCGGCATGGCCATCCCAGGCATGGCGCTCATGTCGTGTCCGGCGTGGGGATCGGCGGCCGGCGCCGGGCTCGTCGCGACGGGCTTGGCGCTGGGGCTCGCCGGGACGGGCGTGCTGGCGTGCCCGGCGTGCTGGGCCAAGGCCGGGGCCGACCACAGGGCTGGCAGAAGGGCGATCAGCGAGGCCTTCATCGCGCGCCCTCCGGTTGGGTGTCGCGCACGCTGAAGACCTGAAACATCCCGGCGTGCATGTGGTAGAGCATGTGACAGTGGAAGGCCCAGTCGCCGGTCTCGGCCGTGAAGTCGAAGCTCGCGCGACCGCCCGGCAAGACGATGACGGTGTGCTTTCGTGGCAGGTGGCCGGCCGGTCCGAAGGTCAGCTCGAAAAAGTGGCCGTGCAGGTGGATGGGGTGGGCCATCATGGTGTCGTTGACCAGGGTGACCCGGACCCGTTCGCCATGGCGGAACGCATAGGGCGGCGGTCGCTCGCTGAACTTGCGCCCGTCGAACCCCCACATGAACCGCTCCATGTTGCCGGTCAGGTGGATTTCGAGGGATCGTTCCGGGGCGCGGGTGTCGGCGTTCGGTTCGAGCGCCACCAGATCGCGATAGACAAGCACCCGGTGGCCGACGCTTTCCAGGCCCTGGCCGGGCTCGCCAGTGCGATCCATCGGCATGGGGGCGATCGTCTGCACGCCGGGACCAAGCCTGACTTGCGGCGCGTTGTCGGAGTTGCGCATGGACATGTCCATGCCGCCCATGTCCATCTTGCCCATCACGTCGCCGCCGCGCTGGCGCGGCGGCGCCATGCCGGGGGCGGGACTAGCGGTCATCGCGCCGTGCCCCATGGCCGCGTGGTCCATTGCGGGCATGTCCATGGACCCGTGATCCATGGCGCCCATCTGCATGCCGCTCATGTCCATGCCCATGTCGCGCATGGTGGTCAGGGGCCGTTCCCGCAGCGGCGGAACCTCCGCGCTCATGCCTAGGCGCGGCGCCAGCGTGGCCCGGCCCAAACCTGAGCGGTCGACCGACTCCGAGACGATCGTGAAAGCCTTGTCCTCGGTGGGCTGGACGATGACGTCGTAGGTTTCGGCGTTGCCGATCTGGAACTCGTCGATCTCGACGGGTCGCACGTGCTGGCCGTCGGCGGCGACCACGGTCATCCGCAGCCCCGGAATGCGGACATTGAAGACCGACTGGGCCGCGGCGTTGATGAACCTCAGGCGCACGCGCTCGCCCGGCGAGAACAGGGCCGTCCAGTTGTCCTGGGGTCCGTGGCCGTTGACCAGGAAGGTGTAGGCCGCGCCGGTCACATCGGAGATGTCGGTCGGGTCCATCAGAATCTTGGCCCAGTCCAGCCGTTCGGCCAGCGTCTGGTCCTTGCCCGCCAGGAGCCCGGCGATCGTCTGGCGCTGGTAGTTGAAGGCCCCGCTCTGCTGCTTGAGCTTGGTGAAGATCTGGTGCGGGTGCAGCTGGCTGAAATCCGACAGCACCACGACATGCTCCCGGTCAAAGGCCACCGGATCGGCGCCGGCGGGATCGATGATGATCGGGCCGTAGTGGCCCATCTGCTCCTGCAGGCCCGAGTGGCTGTGGTACCAGTAGGTGCCCGACTGGCGGACCTGGAATTCGTAGACGAAGGTCTCGCCGGGCTTGATGCCGGGGAAGCTGACGCCCGGGACGCCGTCCATCTGGAAGGGCACCAGCAGACCATGCCAGTGGATCGAGGTCTCCTCGTCCAGGCCGTTGGTCACCGACAGGCGGACGTGCTGGCCTTCCTTCAACCGGATCAGGGGACCTGGCACCGTCCCATTGATGGTCACGGCATGGGCGCTCTTGCCGTCCACCGTGATTGGCGTATGGCCGATGGTCAGCTTGATGTCTTCGCCGGAGAGCGCTGGCGGCGCGCGGCCAGGAGCGTCAGCTGCGCGCGCCCACCCGGGCAGGAGACCCGCAAGCGTGGCGCCGCCGCCGAGCACGGTGAGGGATTGCAGGAAACGACGGCGATCGAAAGTCGCGCTGGATCGACGCATGACAGCCCTTTTGACGATGGCGCGCTGGCAGGAGGCCGTGACGGCCGCAACGCGATCTCAACGCTGGCTACGCACCGCGCGTTCTGCCCCCTCAAACGGACGGCAAAAAATCAGGGATGAACCAGCCAGTCGGCCAGACGCTTGCGGGCGCGATAGGCGCGCGTCTCGATCGTCTTGACGCTGACGCCCAGGAACGAGGCCGCCTCCTGTTGGGAGTAGCCTTCGAGGTAGGTAAGGATCAGCGGCTCCTTGAGCTGGTCGGGAAGGCGCGCGATGGCTGCTTCCAGGCGCGACAGCTGTTCGGTGCGCAAGCTCTGGGCCTCCGGCCCCGGCGCGGAATCGGCATAGTCCGGCGAGCCTGGCGCATCGATGGAGCGCTCGCCCAGGATTAGCCGGCGCACCAGGAGCCGCCGCCCACGATCGCGGCACTTGTTGAGGACGATCGCCCGCATCCAGGCGCCGAACGGCCGGGCGGGATCGTATCGGTCGAGCGCCTTCCAGGCGGCCACGAAACTTTCCTGAACGACCTCGTGCGCCGCCTCAGGATCACCGACGTGGCGTCGTGCGAAGGTGTGCAGCGGACCCTTGTGGCGTCGCATCAGAATGCTGAACGCGCGCTCGTCGCCCCGCGCCACCCTATGGGCTAGAGCGCTTTCGTCCTCGTCTGAAGGACCGGAGGTCACGGCGTCTCGTTGGTGAGCGCCTCACTGACGCGACGATCGAACTTGGCCGCCTGCTCGGGGGTCAGCACCTTGCGCATCGCCAGGACGTGCTGGACGGTCTCCAGTTGCAGCGCGCCCATGGCGGCGTGGAAGCGCTCGACAGCAGCCTCGACCTCCGGACTGTACTCATGGCGAGCCTGGATGGCCGCGGCCAGCTGGGCGTTGGCCGCGCGCAGTTCGGCCTCGCGCGCTCGCCGGCGCACGGCGAAATCCTGTTCGAGAGCATCCAGCTGGCGATCCTGCGCCGCGGTCAGCTTCAGCTCGTGGTGGACCATCTCGTGGAGGGATTGGGTGTGGCGCGCGGGCAAAAAGCGACCGGAGCCGAGCCAGCCTCCCGCCACGCCGGCCAAGAGCGCCAGGACCACGGTCAGGACGGCGCCGCGGGAGATCCGGCGCATGTCAGCGCCCGCCCAGCAGGGTGGAAGGCGCCAGATGCGCGTCGACGGAAAACGCGGAAATCTCCGGCGGCGTGCGCGCCGCGGCATTAGCCGCCAGGCTTCCCCCCACCATGCCCAGGCCAAGGGCCGCCACCACGGAAGCCGCACGGAGAGGAACGAGAGCCGTGGAAGCGCGCCGGCTCTCACGCCAAACGTCAATCCTGGCCCACACTTGGCCTTCCAGGCCAGGCAAGCCGGCGTCAGGCTGTTGGCGCAACGCCTCGAAAAGTTGGTCGAGCTTGTCGCTCATGACAGAAATCCCTGACTCCACACGTCTGCATACGCAGCGCGCTGTCCAATCCCTCATGCGAGGGATGTCGCGCCCCGGCGCGTAGTGTGAACGACGGACAGCGTACGGGGGAAGTCATATGCCGAAGACGGCCTTGCAAAGCCACGACGCCCTCCGGGATGGCCCGTAGATGACGCGCCCATACAGTTGGGCTAGGATTTAGCACGATGCTGAGACACGTGCTCGCCCTTCTGGCCGTCCTGGCCCTGCTGATCAGCCCGATGAGTGTCGCGGCCGCGCAGGTCGAGTGCGCCAAGGCCGGACCGGAGGCCATGGCCAACATGGATGCGCCGGCAACTAAGTCGATGGACGCCGCCAAGGCCACCCATGACCCTTGCTGCGACGAAAACCAGAAGGCGCCGCACGACGGCAAGTCCTGCGCCCAGGTCTGCGCCGCCATGTGCGCGACGATCGCCCCGATGCCGGTCTCGGACATCCAGCTGCCGGCCATCGAACCGATGCGCCTGATGGCGGCGGCTTCCAATCCGCTGCGCTCTCACGCGCCGCCGCGCGACGAACGACCACCCAAACGGATCGCCTGAACCTGACCTGCGTCTGACGCGGGTCCCTCCCGCGCTGTGTCGGCGCGGTCGCGCCTACGCGCGTCCGCCCGTCGTCACGTCCGGGATCCGAGCGCCGCCTTCGCGCGGCTCTTCGAACCCTTTCTGGACGATCAAAATGCAAATCTCCAAGACCCTGGCCGCCGCCTTCGCCGTGGCCGCTCTAACCACGATCGCCGGTTCGCCGGCCCTGGCCTCTGCGTCGGACGACGCGGGCTTTACCTATCGGGCCTCGGCGCCGCCGGCCAACCCGCACGACCTCTTCCGCCACAACATCAAGGTCCCAGCCCCCGAGGCGAAGACCGACATGGCGATGAAGGATTGCGGCTGCCCGATGATGAAGGCGGTCGCGACCAAGTCCGGTCACGGCGGCTAAGGCGGCCGGAGCCCGGCGGGACACCTCCCGCCGGGCTCCACGCCCCCGTCGTCTGCTCTTCCCCCTCTCTGTGATCGGAACCCCGATGCGCATCGCCATCACCCTGGCCGCGACGCTGCTGGCCAGCGCCGCCCAGGCCGCGCCCCTGACCTACGCCCAGACCCTCGACGCGGCCGCCGCCAACGCGCCGGCCCTGCGCGCCGCCGCCCTGCAGGTCGAAGCCGCCAAGGCCTCAGCCAAGGCCGCCGGCGCCTTGCCCGACCCCAAACTCGCCTTGGGCCTCGACAACTTCCCGGTCTCCGGCCCGCCCGCCGGTCGGTTCGGGGTCGATGAGATGACCATGGGCCGGGTCGGCTTCAGCCAGGACATGCCCAGCGCCGCCAAGCGCCAGGCGCGGATCGGCCGGGCCCAGGCCGACATCGTCGCGGCCGGCGCCGAGGGCGCGGTCGAGGCCCGCCAGGTCCGTGTCGCCGCCGCCCTGGCCTGGATCGAACTGCTCTACGCCCAACGCAAGCTCGCGGCGCTGGACGGGGTGGTCGCCCAGCTTGCCCCACTGTGGGACGCCGCGCCGTCCGGCGTCGCCTCGGGACGCTCCCGGCCCGCCCAGGCGCTGGAGGCCGCGCAGATGCGCGCCGCCCTGGAGGACCGCCGCAGCGAGGCGGTCTCCGAGCTGGGGCGCGCCCGCGCCATGCTGACCCGTTGGACGGGCGACACCGATCCCCAGGCGGTGGGCGAAGCGCCCGATCTCGATCTCGCCCCCGCCCGTCTCAGGGCGGCGATCGACCGCAATCCCGCCCTGCTGGCGAAAGACGCGGCCGCCCGGCAGGCCCAGGCCGACGTCGCCCTGGCCAAGGCCGACAAGCGTCCCGACTGGAGCTGGGAAGTGGCCTATCAGCGCCGCGACCCGATGTTCGGCGACATGGTCTCGGCCGGCGTCAGCGTCAGCCTGCCGCTGTGGGGCAAGAGCCGCCAGGACCCGATGATCGCCGCGCGCGCCGCCAGCGCTGGCCGCGCGGACGCCCAACGCGAAGACACCCGTCGGGCGCTGAGCGCCCAGCTCGAAGCCGACCTCGCCGACCACGTCATGCATCACGAGCAATGGCTGCGGGCTCGCGACACCCTCCTGCCGCTGGCCAAGCAAAGGGCCCAGTTGGAGACCGCCGCCTACGGCGCTGGCACGGCCGGCCTGCCCGACGTTCTGGCCGCCTTCTCCGGCCTGGCCGACGCCCAGCTCGCCACTCTCGATCGCGAGGCCGCCGTCGCCCTCGACGCCGCCCGCCTGACCCTGACCTACGGAAGCGACGACCAATGAACCCGTCCCCCTCGATGAAGGTCCTGCTCGGGGCCGGCGCCGCCCTGGTCGTCCTGGCCGGCGCCGGCGGCTATGGCCTGGCCCGCCTGACCGCCAAGCCGGCGATGTCTCAGGCCCCGGCCGACGGTCGCAAGGCGCTCTACTGGTATGACCCGATGGTCCCGGCCCAGCACTTCGACAAGCCGGGCAAGTCGCCGTTCATGGACATGCAGCTGGTCCCCAAATACGCCGGCGAGGCCGAGACCAGCGGTCCGGCGGCCGGGGTCCGCATCGATCCATCGGCCGCCCAAAACCTCGGCTTCCGGCTGGCGACCGTGGAGGAAGGCGTGCTTTCCAGCGGCCTGACCGCCACCGGCATCGTCGACTTCAACCAGCGCGACGTCGCCGTCGTCCAGGCCCGCAGCGGCGGGTTTGTGCAGCGGGTCTATGGCCGCGCGCCCGGCGACGTGATCGCCGCCGGCGCGCCGCTGGCCGACCTGTTGGTTCCCGAATGGGGCGGCGCCCAGGCCGAATACCTGGCCGTCCGGCGCACCGGTGATGCGGCCCTGGTCGCCGCCGCCCGCCAGCGCCTGCGGCTGCTGGGCATGCCCGACGGCGCCATCGCGTCGCTCGACCGCGATGGCCGGCCGCGCACGACCATCACCGTCACCGCGCCCTTAGGTGGGGTGATCTCCAAGCTCGATGTGCGGGCCGGCATGACCGTGGCGATGGGCCAGACCCTGGCCGAGATCAACGGTCTCTCGAAGGTCTGGGTCACGGCCGCCGTGCCTGAAGCCCAGGCCGGTCAGCTGCGGCCGGGCCAGGGCGTCGGCGTCACCCTGGCGGCCTATCCCGGCGAGGCCCTGCGCGGGACGGTCCAGGCCGTGCTCCCGCAGGCCCAGGGCGACAGCCGCACCTTGCAAGCGCGGATCGAACTGGCCAACCGCGACGGTCGCCTCAAACCCGGCATGTTCGCCACTATCGCCTTCGATGCGGCGGCCCGAACAGCGCTGCTCGTCCCGTCCGAGGCGGTGATACGCACAGGTACGCGCAACGTGGTGATGCTGGCCGCCGATGGCGGGCGCTACCGGGCCGTCGAGGTCAGGACCGGCCGCGAGGCTGGCGGCCGAACAGAGATCCTGGCGGGATTGTCTTCGGGCCAGCGGATCATCGCGTCGGGCCAGTTCCTGATCGACTCCGAGGCCAGCCTGGCCGGCCTGCAGGTCCAGCCGCTTCCATCGTCCAGCTCTCAAATGTCGCCGGACGGCATGACCATGGCCAAGCCGATGGCGCCGGCCAGACCGGCCCTGGCTGAAGCCACCGGCCGCATCGAGCAGGTGGCCAAGGACGGCGTCACCCTATCCCACGGCCCGGTGCCGGCGATCGGCTGGCCCGCCATGACGATGACCTTCCGGGCCGATCCGATGCTGCTGAGGGGTCTGAAGGTCGGCGATCAGGTCCAGTTCGCCTTTGACCCGCCGCCCGCCGATCCGGTCATCCGGCGCATCGCCAAGATCGGCGGTGGCGCATGATCGCCGCCCTGATCCGCTGGTCGGTCGCCAACCGCTTCTTTGTGCTGCTCGGGGCCCTGGCCCTGATCGTGGCCGGGAGCCTCTCCGTACGCTCGACCTCGATCGACGCCTTGCCCGACCTCTCCGACACCCAGGTGATCATCCGCACCAGTTATCCGGGCCAAGCCCCGCAGCTGGTCGAGAACCAGGTCACCTATCCGCTGGCCACCACCATGCTGTCGGTGCCAGGGGCCAAGACCGTGCGCGGCTATTCGTTCTTCGGCGACAGCTTCGTCTATGTGATCTTCGACGACAAGACCGACCTCTACTGGGCCCGCTCGCGGGTGCTGGAGTATCTGAACCAGGTCCAGTCACGCCTGCCCGAAAGCGCTCGCCCAGCCTTGGGTCCCGACGCCACCGGGGTCGGCTGGGTCTACGAGTACGCCCTGGTGGACAAGACCGGCGCTCACGATCTGAGCCAGCTGCGGTCCTTGCAGGACTGGTTCTTGCGCTATGAGCTGAAGACCCTGCCGGGCGTCGCCGAGGTCTCGGCGATCGGCGGCATGGTGCGCCAGTACCAGGTCGTGCTCGACCCGATGAAGCTGGCCAGCTTCGGCGTCACTCACCAGCAAGTGGTCGCCGCCCTGAAAGGCGCCAACGCCGAGACCGGCGGTTCGGTGCTGGAGCTGGGCGAGGCCGAATACATGGTCCGCGCCACCGGCTATCTGAAGACCTTCGAGGACTTCCAGGCCGTGCCGCTGAGGACGGCGGCCGGCGGCGTGCCGGTGCGTCTCGGCGACGTGGCGACGATCCAGGTCGGCCCCGAGATGCGGCGCGGCATCGCCGAGCTCAACGGCCAGGGCGAGGTGGCCGGCGGCGTCGTGATCCTGCGCTCCGGCGAGAACGCCCGCACGACGATCGCGGCGGTGAAGGCCAAGTTAGTCGAGCTGAAGAAGAGCCTGCCGCCGGGCGTCGAGGTGGTCACCACCTATGACCGCTCGGGCCTGATCGACCGCGCCGTCCACAACCTGACGGGCAAGCTCCTGGAGGAGTTCCTGGTCGTGGCCCTGGTCTGCGCCCTGTTCCTGGGCCATCTGCGCTCGGCCCTGGTGGCGATCCTCTCCCTGCCGCTGGGCGTGCTGGCCGCCTTCCTGGTGATGAAGAGCCAGGGCGTGGACGCCAACATCATGTCGCTGGGCGGCATCGCCATCGCCATCGGGGCCATGGTCGACGCCGCCGTGGTGATGATCGAGAACGCCCACAAGAAACTGGAGCGCTGGGCGCACAAGCACCCCGGCGAGACCCTGGCCGGCGAGACCCGCTGGGCGGTGATCACCGAGGCCGCCGCCGAGGTTGGGCCGGCGCTGTTCTTCAGCCTCCTGATCATCACACTGTCGTTCATCCCGGTCTTCACCCTGCAAGCCCAGGAAGGGCGCCTCTTCCGGCCGCTGGCCTTCACCAAAACCTACGCCATGGCGGCGGCGGCCATCCTGTCGGTGACCCTGATCCCGGTGCTGATGGGCTATCTGATCCGCGGCCGCATCCCCGACGAGGCCGCCAATCCGATCAACCGCGTGCTATCGGCGGCCTATCGTCCGCTGCTCGATCGGGTCATGCGCCGCCCCAGGACCACCCTGCTGGTCGCGCTGCTGGCGTTCGCGACCACGGCCTGGCCGCTGGCCCATCTGGGCGGTGAGTTCATGCCCAGCATGGACGAGGGCGACCTGCTCTACATGCCCTCGGCCCTGCCGGGGCTGTCGGCGGCCAAGGCCGGCCAGCTGCTCCAGCAGACCGACCGGATGATCAAGACCGTGCCGGAGGTCGACAGCGTGTTCGGCAAGGCCGGCCGTGCCGAAAGCGCCACCGATCCGGCGCCGCTGGAGATGTTCGAGACCACCATCCGCTTCAAGCCGCGCGACCAGTGGCGGCCGGGTATGACGCCCGACAAGCTGGTGGCCGAACTGGACCAGCGCGTTCGCGTCCCCGGCCTGACCAATGTCTGGGTCCCGCCGATCCGCAACCGCATCGACATGCTGGCCACGGGCATCAAGAGCCCGATCGGGGTCAAGGTGTCGGGGGCGAACCTCACCGAACTCGACCGTATCGCCCGTGAGGTCGAGGGCGTGGCCAAGGGTGTGCCCGGGGTCAGCTCGGCCCTGGCCGAGCGTCTGACCGGCGGGCGCTATGTCGATGTCCGCATCGACCGGGCCGCCGCCGCGCGGTTCGGCCTCAATATCGACGACGTCCAGTCGATCGTCTCCGGCGCGATCGGCGGCGAGACCATCGGCCAGACGGTCGAGGGTCTGGCCCGCTATCCGATCAGCGTCCGCTATCCGCGCGAGCTGCGCGGCAGCCTGGAGGGGCTGCGAGCCCTGCCGGTGCTGACGCCGGGCGGGGCGCAGATCACCTTGGGCACGGTCGCGGAGATTCAGATCGCCGACGGGCCGCCGATGCTCAAGAGCGAGAACGGCCGGCCCACCACATGGGTCTATGTCGACGTGCGGGGCCGGGATCTGGCTTCGGTCGTCGGCGACCTGCGCCAGGCGGTCGACCAGAAGGTGCGGCTCTCGCCCGGCGTCAGCCTCTCCTATTCGGGCCAATTCGAATATCTCCAGCGGGCCGCCGACCGGTTGAAGATCGTCGTGCCGGCCACCCTGCTGATCATCTTCGTGCTGCTCTACGTGATCTTCCGGCGCTTCGACGAGGCGGGGCTGATCATGGCCACCCTGCCTTTCGCCCTGACCGGCGGGATCTGGACGCTGTATCTGGCGGGCTTCCACCAATCGGTGGCTACCGGCGTCGGGTTCATCGCCCTGGCCGGGGTCTCGGCCGAGTTCGGGGTGGTGATGCTGATCTATCTCAAGCACGCCATGGACACGCTAGGACCGGACCCGACGCCCGATCAGGTCGAGGCCGCCGTGCGGGAAGGCGCCCTGCTGCGGGTACGGCCCAAGGCCATGACCGTGGCCGTGATCCTGGCCGGTTTGGCTCCGATCCTGTGGGGCCATGGCACCGGCTCCGAAGTGATGAGTCGCATCGCCGCCCCGATGATCGGCGGCATGCTGACCGCGCCCCTGCTGTCGATGTTCGTGATCCCGGCCGGCTATCTGCTGCTGCGCCGAAGGAAAGAATTGTAAGGATTGCGCTGCCCCGCTTAGCCGCGGGGCAGTCGCGCCATCACCGGACGTTGGCTCGCCTCCAAGAACGCGACATTCGCAAGAGGAGCGTTAAGCGCATTCGCTGTCAGGCAAAGCCGCGCCCACCCTCACAGCACTTCGAACAGTCCCGCCGCGCCCATGCCGCCGCCGACACACATGGTGACCACGACATACTTCGCGCCCCGCCGTTTGCCTTCGATCAGGGCGTGGCCGGTCATGCGGGCGCCCGACATGCCATAAGGATGGCCCATGGCGATGGCGCCGCCGTTTACGTTCAGCAGTTCGTCCGGGATCCCCAGCGTGTCGCGGCAGTAGAGGACCTGGCAGGCGAAGGCCTCGTTCAACTCCCAGAGGCCGATGTCGTCGATCGAGAGCTCGAAGCGCTCCAGCAGCTTGGGGATCGCGAAGACCGGCCCGATGCCCATCTCGTCCGGTTTGGTCCCGGCGACAGCCATGCCGACATAGCGACCCAAGGGGGCCAGCCCGCGCTTCTCGGCGAGTCCGGCCTCCATGACGACACAGGCTGACGCGCCGTCCGAAAGCTGGCTGGCGTTGCCGGCGGTGACCACGCCGCCGGGCCGCACCACCTTCAGGGCCGACAGGCCTTCGTACGTGGTGTCGGGGCGGACGCCCTCGTCGCGGTCGAGCGTGACGTCCCGCCTGGAGAGCTCGCCCGTCACCTTGTCGCTGACCTGCATGGTGGCGGTCATCGGGACGAGCTCGGCATCGAACCGTCCGGCGCTCTGGGCCGCCGCGGCGCGGAACTGCGAGGACAGGCCATAGAGGTCGCAAGCCTCGCGCGTAACGCCGTACCGCGCGGCCACGGTCTCGGCGGTGTCCAGCATCGGCATGTAGGCGTCCAGATGCATGGCCACGAGGCCAGGGTCCTGATCAACGCGCATCTGCGGGGTCTGAACGAGCGAGATCGACTCCACGCCGCCCGCGACGATGACGTCCATGCGATCGACGATGATCTGCTTGGCCGCGGTGGCGATGGTCATCAGACCCGACGAGCATTGGCGGTCCAGGGTCATGCCCGGAACCTCGACGGGAAGGCCGGCGCGCAGGGCCGCCATTCGGCCGATCGTCGCCTGGCCGCCCTGTGGCAGCGAACAGCCGAGAAGGCAGTCGTCGATCTCGTCCGGCGCGACGCCGGCGCGCGAGACCGCGTGGCTGAGCGCATGGGCGGCCAGGACGGTCGGCGGCGTATCGTTGAAGGCGCCGCGATAGGCGCGGCCGATCGGCGTGCGCGCCGTGGAGACGATGACGGCGTGACGCATCAGGCGCGCTCCGCCACGCGATCGGCGAACTGCTCGGCGCTGGCGATCTCCCGCTCGGACTGGAAGAAGCCGTAGGCCGGAACCGTCTCGCCGGCGCGGTCGGTCACCGCGCCCCACTGCCGGATCAACTGCTCGCCGGCGTCGCGGCCACCACCGATGTAACTTCCCTCGGTCAGGGTGATGTTGGCGGTCGCGAAGTGACCGGCGCCCGCGCACAGGATCGTGCGGGTCGGCGCATCGTCGGCGACGAGCGCCAGCAGGCCCGGGCTGACGAAGGCGGGGTCCAGCCGCTTCAGGGTCTCGGGCGACAGCACCCCCTCGGTCATGCCCGTCGCGGCCGTCGGCGCCAGGCAGTTGACCCGGACGCCGTATTTCTCGCCTTCGATCGCCAGCGTCTGCATCAGGCCGACCAGCGCCATCTTGGCCGCGCCGTAGTTGGCCTGGCCGAAATTGCCGTAGAGGCCCGAGGACGAGGTGGTCATCACGATGCGGCCGTGGCCCTGATGGCGCATCGTCTCCCAGACCGCCTTGGCGCAGACCGCCGCGCCCATCAGGTGCACGTCCACCACCAAGCGGAAATCGTCCAGGCTCATCTTGGCGAAGGACTTGTCGCGGAGGATGCCTGCGTTGCTGACCAGGATGTCGACGCGTCCCCAGCGCGCGATGACCTGCTCGACCATAGCGGCCACCGCGGCCTCGTCGGTGACCGAGGCGGCGACGCCAATCGCCGCGCCGCCGAGCGCGCCGATCTCCGCTGCGACCCGATCCGCCGCCGCTTGCGTGAGATCGTTGACGACGACCTTGGCGCCCTGGCTGGCCAGATACAACGCGTGGGCGCGACCAAGGCCGCCGCCCGCTCCGGTGACGATCGCGATCCGTCCGTCGAGCAACATCGATAACTCCTTTGGTTCGCGAGCCAGCGCCCGCCATTGTTCTCGGGTTCGTCGGGGCGCGTTTTGCCTAAGGAGCGCCCTCACCGTCCTTCAGCCGACGCCGTACTCGGATCGGAGCCGGAGCTTGTCGATCTTCCCAGTCGCGGCCAGGGGCATGCGCGGCAAGCGATAGACGGCGTCGGGCAGCCACCAGTTGGCCACTCGCCCTCGCAAGGCCCCCAACAGTGTCTCGTCGCTGATATCGCCCTGAGCCTCCACCAAGAGGATCGGGCGCTCGCCCCACTTGGGATGCGACCGGCCGATCACCGCCGCCTGGGAGACCTCCGGCAGAGCGCAGACCAGGGCTTCGATCTCGGCCGGATTGATCCACTCGCCGCCGGACTTGATCAGGTCCTTGGACCGGCCCGTGATGATCAGGACGCCGTCGTCAGCGATGCGCGCCAGATCGCCCGTGGCGAACCACCCCTGGGCGTCGGTCGCGGGCCCCTCCTGCCCGAAATAGCGAGCGACGACCGAGGCGCCGCGCACCCGAAGATGCCCCTCGACGCCACGCTGTTGCGTCAGGGCCACGCCGTCGGCGTCGGTGAGCAGCAGGTCCACCCCGACCGCCGGACGCCCCGCCACCGCGGCGTCGCCCGGCGACGACAATGGCGCCAGGACGCCGCAAGGCGAAAGTTCGGTCATGCCCCAGCTGGTCTGGACGCGCACGCCCAGCCGCTGCTCGAGCCGCGCCATCAGCGCGGGCGGCATCGGCGCGCCGCCGACGATGATCCGCTTCAGCGAGGGGAGCGCCAGGCCCGTCGCCTCGATATGATCCATCAGTCCGGACCAGACCGTAGGGACGCCGACGCCGATCGTGACGTCTTCGGCCGCGATCAACCGCGCCAAGCTCGCCCCATCGGTGTTCCGGCCAGGCAAGACCAGCTTGGCGCCGACGGCCGGCGCCGCGAATGGCAGCCCCCACGCATTGGCGTGGAACATCGGCACCACGGCCAGCACCGCGTCGGCGCCCGAGATCGCCATGCCGTCCGCCTGCAAGATCCTCAGGGTGTGCAGGTAGCTGGAGCGGTGGGTGTAGGTCACGCCCTTGGGCGCGCCCGTGGTGCCGGAGGTGAAGCAGAGACCGCAGGGCGCCGTCTCCTCGAAGCGGCCCCAGACCGCGCGTCTCGCCTCGGCGTCGATCATCGGCGCCAGCGCCTCGCCGCCCTCCGCCTCGCCGTCGATGATCAGCAGGCGCGCTATGTGTGGCGCGAGCTCCCTGATGTTCCGAGCCAGCGGCGCCAGGTCGGCCGAGGCGATCACGATCCTGGCTTCGGATTGGACGACCATCGCCGCCAACTGCTCGGCCGTCAGTCGCGGATTCAGGGTGTGGCAGACCGCGCCGATGCCCATGATCGCGAACCAGGCCTCCACATGGGCCTGGCTGTTCCAGGCCAAGGTCGCGACACGGTCGCCGCCGCGCACGCCGAGCGCCTCGAGCACCGCCGAGACCCGCCGCGCGCGATCCTGCAGATCGGCATAGCCCGCACGGTCGATGCGTCCATCCTCATGCGCCGTCGCCACTTGCGCGTTCGGCGTCCACTTGGCGGCGTGGTCCAGAAACTTGTCGAGCGTCAGGGAAAAGGCCTGCATCTCGCCGTCGATTATCGGCACTGAGGAACTCCAGGGGGCAGCGGGGGCGAGATGACGCCGACATTGAGGAACCAGGGCGTGTCGCCCTGGGCCCGACGGCGGCACACCACGGCTTCGTTCAGGGCGTACATGCCCGGCCGGAGGCGCTCTCCGGGGCGAGGCTGGTCGACGAAGGCCATGTAGGCGTGATCGGCGCCGTATGGCTTCCAGGCCGGCGCGTCGGCGGCCGTCGGGACGCCGCTTCTGGCGAAGGCGGTCCAGTAGCCGATCATCGCCGTGGAGAGCCTGGCTTCTCCGGGCGTATCCGGAATCTTCGGCCAAGCCGGCGGCGTACTCGCCGCCGTGCCGAAGACATAGGGCAGTTCGGAAGCGTGGAAGCCGTGAAGGTCGGCGGCGTCGGCGGCCGGATAGCCGTGATCGAAGTAGTAGAGGTACCCAGGCGCGCCAGCAGCCGTCTGCTTGGCGACCAGTCGCTCCGCCGTCCAGCCGTAGAGGGCGTCGCGCGGCGCCAGCAGCACGCTCTCGGGTACGTTGTCGGACGGATAGAGCTCGAGGAAATCGTCGGCCAGGTCGCCGTAGCGCGCCCGGATCTCCTTTTCGTAGCTCGCCGCATCGGGGGGCGGCGGCGGGGCCAGGACCCGCAACGATCGGATCTCGCCGCTGTTGAAGCCGGCCAGGATCGGCACGCGCGCCTGCTCTCCAGCGTCGAACGTCTCGACGAGCTGCTTGGGCAAGACCTTGCCGTCGACAGCGCCGAACGTTTGGAACCCGGCCATCAGGGCCGAGGTGGTGATCGTCTCGGCGTCCATGGCGCGCAGATCGGCCAGGCTCTTGGCGCCCAGCTTCGCCGCGGTCGCCTCGCCCCCAGCCTCGGCCGGAACGTGGCCCAACTTCGGCTCGCGCAGCGGCGGCGTGGAGACCATGTAGGCGCTCTGGGCGATCGCTTTGTGGAACAGTCCGCGCGCGAGCGGCGAGGCCATCAGGTACATGACGCTAAGGCCGCCGGCGGACTCCCCCGCGATCGTCACATTGGCCGGATCGCCGCCGAACGCCGCGATGTTGCGCTGGACCCACTTGAGCGCAGCGATCTGATCCAGGAGACCATAGTTGCCCGAAACGTGGTCTGGAGACTCCGCGCTCAGCTCGGGATGGGCCAGATACCCCAGCACGCCCAGACGATAGTTGATCGACACCACCAGGACGCCCCGCTCGGCCAGGGCGGCCCCGTCATAGAGGCTCTCGCTGCTGGAGCCGCCGATCAGCGAGCCGCCGTGGATCCAGACCAGCACGGGCGCTTTCTTGGCGTTGTCCGGCGTCCAGATGTTCAGCGACAGGCAGTCCTCGCTGAACGCCTTCAGCGGCGAGGCGTAGATGCTGCCGGCGCGCGGCTTGGGCTGCCAGCAGGCGGGGCCGAAATCGACGGCCTCTCGCACGCCCGGCCAGGTCGGAGGCTCGACCGGCGGCTTCCAGCGCAGCGGCCCCACGGGCGCCGCCGCATAGGGAATACCCTTGAACACGCGCAGACCGTTCGCCTCGACGCCGCGAACAGCGCCGGCCGGCGCGCGGACGACGGGCTGGTCGGCCCGAACGACGGCCGGCGCTCCCGCCAGGACCGCGAGGGCCAGGGCGAAGACCGATCCCAGGGCGCGCTTGCTCATCGCTCCCTCCTAGAACGCATAGCCAAGGCGCACGCCCGCCGTGCGCGGTCGCATGGTGGCGAAGCGGCTGGCGAGGAAGGCCTCGGGATGGACGTAGGTGATCGAGTGATCGTCGAAGAGGTTCTCGACATAGGCCCCGAAGGTCGTCTGGCCCATGGCCACGGCGAAGGTGGCGTTGACGTTCTGGTACGAGTCCGTGAACCCGTAGGTCGCGCTGGTGACCGTGGGCTGTCCGGGCACGTGCGGGAACGACCCTGGATACGAGCCGACATGCTGCAGCACGACCGACAGATTGGCCTTGGCCTTCGGCGTGAGATCCCAGCCATAGTTGACGAACAGCGAGCCCTGCACCTTGGGCGAGGCAAGCCGCGCGCCCAGCACGGCGCCCGAGATCGCCGCCTCGGCCGGGCTGAGCTCGGTGACCTTGGCGTCGTTCAGGGAACCGTTGAGGCCCACGGTCAGGCCCTTGGTGGGATAGGCCAGCAGCTCCAGTTCGATCCCGTTGCTACGCGCGGCGCCGATATTGGTGGCGAACTGGACGCTGTCGGAGACCCGGTTGGCCTGGACCTGGATGTTGCTCCAGTCGATCAGATAGACCGCGACATTGGCCGCCAGACGGCCGTTCAGGAAGCGCCCCTTGGCCCCGACCTCGTAGTTGACCAGATCGTCGGAAGACGCGCCGTTGGGGATGACGAGATCGCTGGGATTGACGAGGCTCGGCCGGCCCGCGAAGGCGTTGACCACGGGTGTCCTGAAGCCGGTCGAGACGGTGGCGTAGGTCGTCAGGGTCGATGACGGCTTATAGGACAGGCTGACCTTGAACGACGGCTTGCTGCCGGTCGCCTTGACCCCCGTGGCCGCCGCGATCGGGATCAGGGCGAGCGGCCCTCGGATCCCCAGAAGGGCGTTGGTCAGATAGGCGCTGTTATAACCGCCCGCCTCGGTGAAGCCCTGGGAGTCGACCTTGCCGTAGCGCACGCCGCCCGTCGCCCAGACCTTGTCCGTGAAGTGGTAGGTCAGCTGCCCGAACGCCGCCTTCTCGTGCGACAGGAAGTGGGTGTACTGGCGCTGGTAGTATTCGTCCGGCAGGCCGGTGATGCCCCGCGCGGCGAGGAAGGCCGGGTTGGAGCGGTAGAAGTAGTCCACGTCCAGGCGGCGATCGAGATAGAAGCCGCCGACCACCCAGTCGACCTTGCCGCCGGGATCGGACGCCAGGCGCGCCTCCTCGACGAAGGTCTTCTGGAAGCCGCCCGCGTCCAGGGCGAAGGCAATCGCGCCGCCGAACGTGCCGGCCAGATCGACGAAGAACTTCTGGTCGAACTTGGAATAGGTCGACGAGCTGGTCAGGCGGGCCCCGTCGAACTGATAGTCGATCGTGAGGTTGTGGGTCCGCAGCTTGCCGACGAACAGGTCCGGCCGATCGGAGATCCGCTTTTCGCGGCCGAGGGCCGGGCTGATCATCGACGAGTCCTTGGGGTTGCTGTCCTCGTAGGAGAACAGCGCCTTCACCGACAGGCGCTCGTTCGGCTTCCAGAGGAGGTTCGCGCGACCGCCCCAGTCGACCAGCGTATTCGAGTTGTGGACCCCGGTGCCGACGTTATCGAGATAGCCTTCCTCGTGGCGGTAGAAGCCGACGACGCGCAGGGCCAGCTTGTCCTCGACGATCGGCAGGTTGAGCATGCCGTTGTAGCGCTGGCGCAGGGAGTCTGAGCCCGTGAGGCCGTAATCGACCAGGGCCGCGCCCTCGCGGCTGGAGAGGTTCGGCGCCTTGGTCAGGATGCGCAGCGCGCCCGACAGCGAGCCCGAACCGAACAACGTGCCCTGGGGACCGCGCAGGAACTCGACCCGCTCGACGTCGAACAGGTTGGGATCCAGCACGGTGGTGTTGCCGATGGTCGAGATCGGCAGCTCGTCGATATAGACAGCGACCGTGCTCTGCAGGTTGGCGCCGTAGCCGTTGGTGGCGATCCCCCGCGCCGTGAAGTTGTTGAAGTTGGCGGTGGCGCGGTTCAGAACCACACCGGGCGTCTGGCGGGCCAGGCCCTCATAGCCGACGATGCCCTTGGCGGTCAGCTCCTTCTGGTCGAAGGCGGTGACGCTGAGCGGCACGTCCTGGAGCTTCTCCGGACGACGGGTGGCGGTGACGACGACTTCTCCCACCAGTTCGGCGTCCTTGCGGTCGCCCCTCCCCTGCTCTCCCGCGCCAGCCACCTGAGCCAGCGTCGGCGTTGTCGAAAACGCGACGAGCGCGACGGCGCAAGCCGACGCCAACAGCCCTGCCTTCATGGCGTTCACTCCCCAGGCGCGTCGATCGTTCCGTCGTCGACGTCGCGGCGACACGGTGGCGACGAACCGTCCGACTGTCAACACTCACTCTCGCGAGTGTGAATGTTGACGAACGAGGACGATTGACGTCATCCTCAAGGCGAGCCAAGCCCGAGAACGGGCGTCCGGGAGGAAACCTTGAACGATCTCGCGCGCACCAGCGACGCGGCCGCGGCCGCGCGCTCAGACCGTCCCCTCCCCGTCCCGGACCGTAGGGCCTGGGTGGTCCTGGCCATGCTGTGGTTCGTCTACGTCCTGAACTTCCTGGACCGTCAGCTGATGTCGATCCTGGCCAAACCGATCCAGGACACGCTGAACGTCACCGACGGCCAGCTTGGGCTGATCGGCGGCCTCTACTTCGCGATGTTCTACTGTTTCATCGCCATACCGGTCGGCTGGCTGGCCGATCGCACCAATCGCGTCGCGGTGCTTAGCCTAGCCTGCGGGATCTGGAGCGCGGCGACCGTGGCCTGCGGCCTGTCACGCAGCTATGGCGAATTCGCCTTCGCGCGCATGACGGTGGGTTTCGGCGAAGCCGGCGGCGTGCCGCCGTCCTATGCGATCATCACCGACTACTTCCCGCCGGGCCGTCGCGGCACGGCGCTGGGAATCTACAATCTGGGGCCGCCAGTGGGCGCGGCTCTGGGCATCGCCTTTGGCGGCGCGATCGCGGCGGCGTTCAACTGGCGCTATGCGTTCATCGTCCTGGGCCTTGTCGGCCTGGTCGCCGCGGCGGTCCTGCCCATGATCGTGAAGGAACCCCGCCGCGGAGCGCTGGATGGGGTCGGCGCCAAGCCGGAGAAGGCCGCGTTCTGGCCGACATTGCGCATGTTCTTCTCGCGTCCGACCCTGATGCTGGCGGCCCTGGGCAGCGGCGCGACCCAGTTCGTGACCTACGGACTGGGGAACTTCACGACGCTGTTCCTGATGCGCGAGAAGGGCATGACGCTCAGCGAGGTGGCCGTCTGGTACGCGCTGGTCGTCGGCGTCGGCATGAGCGCGGGCATCTACGTCTCGGGCCGGGTGATCGACCACTTCACGCGCAAGTCCAAGCTGGTCTACGCCATGGCGCCGGTGATCTCCCTGAGCCTGGCGATCCCCTTCTACATCGGCTTCGTCTGGGCGCCGACCTGGCCGTTGGCCCTGGCCTTCCTGATCGGCCCGACCTTCCTCAACTACTTCTACCTTTCGTCGGCGGTGGCGCTGGTGCAGGAGGAGGTGCGTCCCGAACAGCGCGTGATGTCCGGAGCGCTGTTGCTGCTGGTGATGAACTTCATCGGCCTGGGCCTTGGCCCAACCTATGTCGGCGCGGCCAGCGACTTCTTCCGCGCCAGCCATCCGCACAATTCACTGCAGATGGCGCTGTTCACCCTGGTTCCGATCTACGTCGTGGCGATCGGCCTGTTCCTCTGGCTGGCGAGAATCTTCCGCAGGACGGAGGCGCGCCAGGCCGCCTGACACCCTACCCCTTCAGGGCGATGAAGCCCGCGGCCATGAAGCGGGCGATCCGCTTCTTGACCGCCGGGAAGTCGTCGGAGTGGCAGAGGCCGCCCGACAGCCGGTCGATCCGGCCGGTCCGCGCCAGGGTGTTCATCAGCGCGCCCGACACGAAGTGATAGCCCCAGAAGATCTCCTCGTCGGCGTAGTCCGGCAGGGCGCGCTTGAGAATGCCGACCAGCTTCAGGACCACCGGGTCGAAGTGCTCGTCCATCAGCGCCGCGCCCTCGGGCGTATTGCTGACCCGCGCGCAGAACGCGGCGTAGTTCATCCAGTGCTCGCCGCCCTCGTAGTAGAGATCGAGGTCGGTATCGAGGAAGGCGTGCAGCGCGCCCTCGACCGTGGGCTTGTCGCCGGCCGCCTGCTCGTACTGCTCCAGGGCGATCATGCGTCGGCCTGACGTCACGCCAGCGCGGCGAGCGAACACCGCCTCGAACAGGTTGGTCTTGTCCTTGAAGTAGTAGTTGAGAAGCGTGGTGTGGATGCCGACCCGCTGGGCGACATCGCGCAGGGTCACGCCATAAAGGCCATTCTGCGAGAACAGATATTCGGCCGCGTCCAGGATCTGCTCCAGGCTCTGGGCGCGCTGCTCGGCCTTGGTCCGCCTCGCCTTGCTCTCTCCCGCCAAGCCATCCTCCTCGTCGCTCCCATACGCTGGGTAGTAGGGCGCGGCGCGCGCCTGTCAATCATTCGCGTCACAGCCGGCGTCGCGCGGCTACGACCCCATGACCGAACAATGGTCATTGACGTACCGGCAGCGATAACACAACACTCACTCTTGTAAGAATGAGCGTTACAGACTCATTCAACGGGAGGGAACGCATCATGAAAATCGGGCTTATGGGCGCGTCGGGTGCCGCGCTGTTGATGGGACTGGCGGGTCTAGGCGCGCCCGCCCTGGCCCAGGAACGGTCGGGCCAGGAGCCATCCACGCAGGTCGAGGAGATCGTCGTCACCGGGTCGAACATCCGAGGCTCGGCCTTGGACGCCGCCCTGCCCGTCGAGGTCTATTCGCAAGCCGAGCTTGAGAAGCAGGGTTCACCCACCGCTCTGGAATTCGCCAAGAGCCTGACCATCTCGGGCCCGACGACCGGCGAGTCCTACTACTTCGGCGGACCAGCCCTGGTCGGTTCGGTGAACTACAATCTGCGCGGCCTAGGGGCCGACAAGACGCTAGTCCTCCTGAACGGCCGGCGGATGAACCAGAACACCGCCAACGTCCCGTCCATCGCCCTGGCGCGCACCGAGGTGCTGAAGGACGGCGCGGCGGTGATCTATGGGGCCGACGCCACCGGCGGCGTCGTCAACTTCATTACCCGCGACAAGTTCGTTGGCCTGGAGGCTCAGGGCCAGTACAAGCATATCCGGGGCTCGAAGGGCGACTATTCGGTCGGCGTGATGGGCGGCGTCGGCGAGGACCGGGTCAACCTTCTGGTCTCCGCCGAGTACGAGCATCGCTCGCGCCTCAACACGATGGAGCGGGACTTCACCAAGGCGTCGCTGAACCCGGTCACGGGCTACAACCCCGCGCCGTGGTCGACGCTGACCAACCTGACCGGCTGGATCCCGCGCGGCGCTCTTCCAGCCACGCCCAGCGCCACCGATGTCGGCGAGTGGGGGCCGGCCGTCGGCGGCATCGTTTCGGACTTCACGCCCGCCAGCTGCGCGGCGGTCGGCGGCCGCTACGACAACGCCTATACCTGCGCCTACAACTACATTCCGTACTACCGACTGGTGGAGAACCAGGACACCTATCGGCTCTACGCCCAGCTGAAGGCGCAAATCACCGATACGATGAAGTTCCATACGGACGCCTCGTACGGCAAGGTGACCTTGCCGCAAGTGATGGGCTCGCCCGCCCAGCCCGTCTCGCGCGGGCCGGCGCTGGCCACCGGCGCGGTGAACCAGTTCTACGTGCCGATCACCAACCCGTTCGCGGCCGAGTTCGCGGCCAAGAACGGCATCGTCGGCGCCCAGGGCTTCACGCCAGTGACCTATCGGCTGTTCGGCCACGGCGGCAATCCCTACTACTCGGGCGGCGACGGCTTTGGCGTGGCCGACCGTATCGACAACAAGGTCTGGCGCGTGTCGGCCGGCCTCACGGGCGAGCTCGGCGATCTCGCCCCCTTCGCCAAGCAGGTCGGCTACGACTTCGCCCTAACCTATAACGACGCCTACAACTACAATACCCACGCCGACACCATCGGCTATCGCCTCCAGGAGGCGTTAAACGGTTTCGGCGGCCCCAACTGCCACGCCACGGACCTGGACCCCAGCCGCTTCGGCACGCAGAACGCCGCGGCCGCCGGCAAGAACGGCTGCCAGTACTGGAACCCCTTCTCCAGTTCGTTCAAGGGCCAGCCGGTTCGCGGCTTGGCCAATCCCAACTACGTCGCCGGCAAGGAAAACCCCGAGGACCTGGCGCTGTGGATGTTCGACCCGCGCGCGGTCGAGACGCTCAGCCACAACTTCACGGCTGATCTCGTGTTCGATGGTCGCTCCGGCATTGAGCTTCCTGGCGGCGAGATCGGCTGGGCGCTCGGCGCGCAGTATCGTTCGCTCGCCAACCGGGTGAACGTGCCCAGCGCGTTCAACAACGGCTCGATCCAGTGCGAGTGGCCCAGCAACACCACCAGCGCCAACGGCGCCGGATCGGGCAATCTGAGCCCGACGCCTCTGCCGACCGCCGATCCGAACTTCCGGGGCTGTACCCCCGACGCGCCTGGGCCATTCGTCCTCTTCGCCCCAACCCTGCCCAGCCGGGCCGAGCAGAGCCAGTACTCGCTGTTCGGCGAGCTGCAGGTTCCGCTCTTCTCGAACGTCGACATCCAGCTGGCGGCCCGCCGCGAGCGTTTCTCCAACGACCTGGGCGCGACGGTCTACAAGGTCTCGGGCAAGTGGAACGTCTGGGGTCCGCTCACCGTGCGCGCCTCGTACGGCACCAACTACCAGACCCCGCCCCTGGGCGTGACGCCCGGCGCCATCACGGTCGCGGCCCGCACCTATACGGTGGCGGCGAGCAACTGGCTGGCGGCGCAGTTCATCACCGACGCCAACCTCAAGCCCGAAACCGCCAAGAGCGGCAATGTCGGCGCGATCTGGCAGAGCCGCGGCCTGGCCGACGGTCACGACTTCCGTCTGATCGTCGACTATTTCGACATCCGCACCAAGGACCAGATCGGCCAGGTCGCCGACCCGAACCAGATCGCCAGCCTGGTTTTCAACGGCGCCGGCGGCACGATCACCACTTGCGATGTCGCCAAGCAGCCGCTGCTGGCGCGCATCAGCTTCAACAATGGCTGCGCGGTCGGCATGAGCGGCGTCGGGACCTTCAACGCCGTCTCCACCCGCTATGGCAACGGCCCGGGCCAGACGACCAAGGGCTTCGACATCCAGGCCAAGTATGGCCTGCCCTTGGGCGACGGTGATCTCGACATCGACGTCACCGCCACGCGGGTCACCGCCCTGCGGACCGGTCCGACGACCCTGGACGGCGTGACCATATCGACCGGCGACGACCGTCTGGGCACGCTGAACTTCGCCACCTTCGCCCAGGCCGCGCCGAAGTGGCGCGCCAACCTCGGCGTCAACTACGCCCTCGGCCGGCAGAACTTCCGCCTCGGCGTCAACTTCGTCTCGGCCGTCCAGGACGAGCGGGCCGGCGCCCAGTACGGCGAGAACGGCAAGGACTGGGTGACCGCCGACTTCACCTATCGCCTGCAGCTGGGCGACGACATGGCGCTGACGCTGACGGCGGCCAACATCTTCGACAAGGATCCGCCGCCGGCCCAGGAAGAGTTCGGCTACGACCCGTGGACCGGAAACCCGCTGGGCCGGACCTTCGAGATCGGCGTCAAGAAGTCCTTCTAACCTCCCCACCTCGCGCCTGGCGGATGGCTCCGGTCATCCGCCATTTCTTTTTGGAAAATGCCCAATGCCGTTCGATCCTGGGCTTTGTTAATCGGCGCGGGCTCGGCGCTCGCGCCTCTGCTCCGCGCGATCGCGACCACGCCGAGATCCGGCCCGCCATTCCGAACACGACCACCCGCGACGGCGCCAGGATCGGCTCGTTCATTCCATCCGATCATCAGTCTGGTGGGGCGGCCGCGGCGCCTTTTATGCCTTTCTCGCATCGAAAACCGTCCGTGCAGCCTCGATGCGTTCGATGTTCTTCTCGGCCCACATCCAGACGCCACAGAAGGCCTCGGCAAGGCTGAGGCCTAGATCTGTCAGGCGATACTCGACCTTTGGCGGGATCACGGGATGCACTGTTCGAACGACAAGCCCGTCCCGCTCCATCTGACGCAAGGTTTGGGTCAGCATCTTCTGGCTGATGTTTCCGACCAGTTCGCCAACACGGGTGAAACGGGTCTCGCCGTGCTCGGCCAGGATCTCCAGGACCAGCATGGTCCATTTGTCCGCCACCCTGCCGATGACCTCATTGACGAGGGCCTCGACGCGCGGATCGGCATACTCGCCGGTTGCGGGGTCGGAAATTCTCGCTGGCGGAAGCGTTGCCATTCCAATTCTTTCTATTCGGTAAGTATGGCGACTTTTGGTGCCTACTTTCCAATGGAGAGTGAGATCAGTACCTGATTTGCAACCGCTCAGCCACGCGTCGGAGGCAACAATGAACATCACCGGCAACACCATATTGATCACCGGCGGCGGCAGCGGCATCGGCCGCGCCCTGGCCGAGGCTCTGCATGCTCGAGGCAATCAGATCATCATCACGGGGCGTCGCGAGAGCCTGCTGAAGGAAACCGCCGCCGCCAATCCGGGCATGGCCTGGTCCACGCTGGACGTAGAGGACCCCGCCGCCATCGCCGCCTTCGGCGCTGGCGTCGTCAAGAGCCATCCGGGCCTGAACGCCGTGATCCTCAACGCCGGTATCATGAAGGCCGAAGATCTCACGGCGCCCGCCCTCGATCTCTCGACCGTGGAAGCGACGATCTTCACCAACCTCCTAGGCCCTATACGGCTGACGGCGGCCCTGCTTCCGCACTTGAAGGCGCAGCCGAAGGCGACGGTGATCACCGTGACCTCAGGCCTGGCATTCATTCCGCTCGCGGCGACCCCGACCTACAACGCGACCAAGGCAGCCATGCATTCGTGGACGCAGTCGCTTCGTCACCAGTTGCGCGACACGGCCGTGGAGGTTTTGGAGCTGGCGCCGCCCGCCGTCGCCACCGATCTGATGCCCGGCCATGCCGAGAACCCCAGCTCCATGCCGCTGGCGGATTTTACGACGGAGGTTATCGACCTGATCGAAAGAGGCGAGACGCCGCGCGGCGAGATCCTGGTCGAGCGGGTCAAGCCGCTGCGCTTCGCCGAGGTCGGCGGCTATGAGGCCATGTTCCAGCGGCTGAACGGGGGCCACTGAACGCGTCGAGGCGGTGAGAAGCCGCCGACAAAAAGCGGCTTCCCTCTTTTCTCGTTCGTGGCCAGTAGTCATAGCAGCGCCACGAGCGGACATTGCGCTCGGCTCCAAAAGCCGACCTGCTACTCGGCACCGGAGTGATTGATCCTCTTTCCACAAGCTTCAGCCTATCTCGACGTACCTCGCGAGCTCTTCAGGCGCGCCTGTGGGAAACGCGGCCTTGAGATGATCCAGGAAGGCGGAGACACGCGCACTGAGCAGCCGACGGGAAGGATAGAGCGCCCATAGCGCGATCTCCGACCCAGCGACGTCGCCCCAGGAGACCAGTCGGCCGGCGTCCAGGTCGTGACTAACCAACGAAATCGGCAGGCGGGCGATCCCGACGCTGGCCCGCACCGCGTCGCGGACCATGATCAGCGACGACAGGCGCAAGACGGGCTCGACCGCGATCCTGGAAGGACCGTTCAAGGTCGTTACATCCCAGGTCTCGGCGTCAGCTCCCGCGCCACGGACCACGGCCCGTATGGATGAACTGTCCTTCGGTCGCGCCAGGTCCGGGCTAGCCACAACGACCAGGCGGTCGCGCAGGAAGATGCGGCCGATCAGGCCCGCGTCCGGGTTCGGGTTCACCCGGATCACCAAGTCATAGCCCTCCTCGACCATGTCCACCGCGCGGTCGTCGGTCGTCACTTCCAGTCGCACCTCGGGGAACGCCAGGGCGAATTCAGCGGCCAGGCGGCCCATTGCGGTTTGGGAGAACAGCAGCGGCGCGCTGATTCGCAGGCGGCCGCGCGGCGTCCCGCCGCCGGAAGCGATCGCGGCGGCGGCTTCGTCCAACTCGGCCAGCAGAGCGCCGGTGCGAGCGAACAGCGCCCGGCCCTCTTCGGTGAGCTTCAATGTCCGCCCACCGCGCTCGAACAAGCGCAAGTCCAGGCTGGCCTCCAGCTCAGAGACCCGCCGTGACAGCGTGGCCTTGGGGCGGCCGGTTTCGCGGGCGGCGCGGCCGAAGCCACCATGCCGGGCGACGAGATTGAAATCGGCGAGAGCCAGGAGATCCATCTGTTCCACCATTGAGACGGTTCGTCCAAATCTAGCGACTATTGGTCTTAATGTGGATCGATCATTTTCCGGGTGTCCACCCACTCCAACCCGGAGATTTCCCTATGACCATCCTCGTTACCGGCGCGACCGGCCGTGTCGGCCGCCAAGTCGTTCAGCAATTGATCCGGCGCGACGCCAAGGTCCGCGTCCTGGTCCGCGATCCCGCCAAGGCCGACTTCCCGACCCGCGTCGAGATCGCCAAGGGCGACCTGCTCGACATCGACGCCCTGAGGTCCGCCTTCAAGGGCGTGAGCACGCTGTTCCTGATCAACGCCGTGGCGGGCGACGAATTCACCCAGGCGCTGATCACCCTGAACATCGCCCGCCAGTGCGGCGTCGAACGGGTGGTCTACCTGTCGGTGCTGCATGCCGATCGCTTCGTGGACGTACCGCATTTCGCCGTGAAGTTCGGCGCCGAGCGGATGATCCAGCAGATGGGCTTTTCCGCCACGATCCTGCGCCCGGCCTACTTCATCGACAACGACCTGACGATCAAGGACGTGGTCCTGAACCACGGCGTCTATCCGATGCCGATCGGAGCCAAGGGCATCGCCATGATCGACGCGCGCGACATTGCAGAGGTCGCTGCGATCGAGCTGATCCGCCAAGACCAGGCATCGAGCAAGCTGCCGGTCGAGACGCTCAACCTGGTCGGTCCCGACACGCTGACGGGGGCGGCCGTGGCGGCGATCTGGTCGGACGTACTGGGCCGCCCGGTCCTCTATGGCGGCGACGATCCCAGCGGCTTCGAGCAGAACGCGGCCGCGTTCATGCCCAAGTGGATGGCCTACGAGATGCGCCTAATGGCCGAACGCTTCGTCAGCGACGGCATGGTTCCGGAGGCCGGCGATGTCGCGCGCCTAACCGCGATCCTGGGCCGCCCGCTGTACAGCTATCGCGACTTCGCCGGCGAATTCGCGGCCGAGATGAAGCAGGCTTAGTTGCAGCTGGGAATTGGGGGTGGCCAGCGCTGGCCGCCCTCTGCTCGCTTGGCGCCAAGAGCCGCCCTTGATGCGCCTCCAGGAATCGGACGTTCGCTCCAAGGAAGCGGAGGCGGCTTTCCACCCTTCTCGGCCGCTGCCGGCGTCAGCTTCTGCGGCGGCGCTGCGCCATGAGCCGACCTTGATGTTCCTCCAGGAAGACGACATTCAGCCGGCTGGGCTTAGGAAGTCGTTGACAGGTCCTTACTGGGGCTGGAAGATCTGGATCACCGGTGGGGATAGTCGCCTTCCCCTTGATCCGTAATCGGACGAAGCGATCAGGACAGCTCGGTCAGGAACCTTCGGGCTCTGCGCAGGTCTCGCGTCTCGTATTCGCCCGCGAAGCTTTCGCAGATTGCAGTCAAGTCGCTCAGGCTTTCCCGCCCCCACTCCATGCCTTGCGATAGCGACGTCAAGTCGCTCACGGCGCGAAGGGTCCAGGCGATCGAGCCGCTGGCCCGCGCCGCCTCCACCGCCGAGAAAAGCAAGTCTCGCGCATGGCCCGCGCGGCCGTTCATCTGCTCAACAGCGGCCTTCAGGCGAAGAAGTTCGCACTTCCCCCAGGGTTCGGCGCTGGTGTCGAATACATGCTGAAGGACTTCAGCGGCGTCGTCCGCCTGGCCATTGGCGATCATCGCATCGGCGATGAGCGTGAAGCGGGCATCGTGCCGGATTTGAGCCACCCCCGCGCGCACGCCGTAGAAGGCGCTGCGGAGTCGCGCCGGATCGGGCTTCTGTCCGAGATAGGCGGCGATCACCGCGGAATAGGTGTCCGCAACGGGGACCCACGCCGCAATGCCGTGGCGATAGACGGCGCTTCGAAGCGTCTCGATATGCGGCAGCACGGCTTCGTATTCGCCAGCCTGTATGAGGGTCCAGACAACGCCCTGAGCCAGGCAATGGACCAAGGTCAGGCCATGCTGGACCTGCTGCGCGTCCACGGCCGCCATCTCCGCGACGCCAATGGCGTCACGCGACCGACCGATCAGCCAGTTGAGCGCCGCTAGCTGGACCTGAACGTTCATTTTCTGATGGATCTGGAAGCTCGGGACAGCGCGCTGAGCCTCCCCCTGCATCTCCCTGAAGAGACGCTGGACGCGCGCGTGAGCGGCTTCGAAATCGCAGATGCGGATCTCGTACTGCGCGCGAAGTTGCTCTTCCTCCCAGAGCGCGGCGGGTTGGTTCGCACGCGCTGCGGCCGGTCTCATGGCCATGAGGGCGCCCGCCACATTATCCACGCGGCCGCGCATCAGCTCATAGGTCGCGAACGCGCCGAGGGCGCGACACTCCGCCCGAGGATCTCCTGTCGCGTGCGCCAGTTCGGTCGCTTTCTGGAACAGAGCGCTGGCTTGGTTAGGGTCGGTGGCGAGATAGGTACTGACCGAAGCCAATCCGACCACCAGTCTCAGCTCAAGCGAGGGCTCCCGAACGCCCATGCGCCGGAGTTCCGAAAGGGCGAGTTCGCAGTTGGCGCGTATCTCGCTGCTGAGTGAGAGGTCGTGGCACAGCGGTAGCCCAGCAGCCACCAACTGGACTCCCAGCAGCCGATCGGCCGACCGATGTAATGTCCAGTCGAGCGCCTTCCGCATATCGTAGATCAGGTTGGCGTAGACCGCGCGCCAAAGGCGCGGCGACATCGCAGGCTGGTCGGCCGCCGCCTGCCCAAGCATCTTGAGAACCCAGCGCGCGTGAGCGGAATAGGCAGATGCCGCCTCGTCACGGCGCTCGAGCAGAGCCGCGGCGAATGCGCGCGTGCTGTCGAGCAGACGATAGGCCAATCCGCCTTCGCGGTGCTCCATGGCGACCATCGACTTCGACCTGAGGCCAGTCAGTGCGTCGATTATTTCGATCGGCGAAAGCGCGACGCTCTCGGCCAGCTCCAGGACGGCCTCGTGCCCAAACACACCGGCGAAGACCGAGCATGCCCGCAGCGCCGAGGCCTCCTGCGGCGTGAGCAGGGAGTAGCTCCATTTCAGGGTGTCCAGTAGCGTCCGATGGCGGCGCGGCTCCGCGCCGGGGCGCCGCCGCAAGACCAACAGGTTGTCCTTGAGTTCAGCCAAAGCCGTTGCAGCGCCGCGTGCGGCGACACGCGCGGCGACAAGCTCGATCGCCAGCGGCGAGCCGTCCACCTCGCGGCATATTTGGACAAGCGCCCGCGCGTCGGCGTCGTGAGGAGAATGGCTGCGTTCCTCATAAGCCCGTCGAACCAAGAGCCGCGGTGCGGCGTAGCTCAGCAAGGGTCCGATCTTGTCGAATTGGTCGTCAGGGGGGACAGCCAGAGCGGTCAGCCACAGCACCTGCTCGGCACGAGCGTGCAGCACCTCGCGACTTGTCGTCAGGATCCGCAGATGCGCGGTTCGCGCGAGCAGAACCTCGCAGATGTGCGAGACGGCGCTGAGCACGTGCTCGCAGGTATCCAGCACGAGCAGCATCCTCTGACGCGCCAGGATCGAGCACAGACCTTGAAGACTGGCGCCGCCCGAACTCACGCCAAGCGCCGTGGCCAGCGCGTCGGCGACGAATTCCTCGCGGATCACCCGCGAGAGGTCGACAAACGCGACCGCCCGGCCGGGCTCCGCCGCCAGATCGTGTGCGACCGCCGCCGCCAGGGTCGTCTTGCCGATCCCGCCGGCGCCCACGACCGACACCAGGCGGCTCGCCTCGAGCAGGCCTTTGACGCGGGCGATCTCGGCTTCGCGTCCGATGACGTCGTGGAGCTGCGGGAGCGGCGTGGCGGCAAGTGCGGCATCCCCGACCGAACGGTCCTCGCCGGGCGGACCATCGGCGCTGAGCCAGTAACCTCGCCCTACGACCGTATTGATGAATTCGCCCGCGGGCGCGTGGCGACGCAGCGCGCGGCGGAGGTATGCGATCGTCACCTTCAGATTGGCTTCGTGAACGAAGGTGTGCGGCCAGGCCGCCCGCATAAGCTCCTGCTTGGGAACGACCTGGCCCTGCCGTTCGGCGAGCGCCACAAGGACATCCATCCCGCGGCCGCCGATGTGAACCTCCTCAGGTCCGCACCGCAGTTTGCGGTGCAGCTTGTGGAGATGAAAGGGGCCGAACTCGACAATCTCGTCTCGTCGGCCCGCAGCTATCTCGAAGGCTGGATCGTGTTTCAAGCGCAGGAGCCTTTTCCGCGCACGATGTCGGCTCTCGTTATCACGGCCTTAGGCCGCCTGGCGAACAGAACGAACTTCGCCTGCGAGACGCCCAGGACAATGCCCGTTCTTTACCCCGTTTTACCCCGGCGCCGCGCGCCCCAGGGCTAACCTCGCCGACGTCAGTTCCCAAAACCGGCGGCGCCACCCCAACGGGAAGTCCCGCGAACGGAGGAAGACCATGTCGAAGGGCAAGGTGCTCGTCGTAGGCTCGAACGCCACGCGGATCGAAATCCAGGGAGGCGGCACTGGGCCGACCGGCCAATATCTGAACGAACTCGTCGTGCCCGTGATGGCGCTGTTGGCGGCCGGCTACGACATCACCTTCGCGACTCCCAACGGGAACAAGCCGTTCATCGATCCGGTCTCCGATCAGGCCGTCCACTTCGACAATGACCCGGTCGCGCACAAGCGGGCCCAGAACTTCTTCGCCAACGACCCGGCCATGAACAGCGTGAAGACGCTGCGCGCCGTGCTCGACGGCGGGCTCGACCAATATGCGGCCTTCTTCACCCCTGGCGGTCAGGCGCCGGTCGTGGACCTCATGCAGGATCCCGAGCTGGGCGAGATTCTGCGCCACTTCCACGCGCACAAGAAGCCCACCGCCTATCTCTGCCATGGCCCGATGGCGTCGATCGCGGCGATGCAACACGCTCGGGAGTTCCGGGCCGCCCTCATCGCCGGCGACAAGCCCAAGGCGGCGGAACTCGCCCAGGGCTGGCCGTACGCCGGCTATCGGATGACGGTCTATTCGTCGAGCGAGGAAAAGCCGATCGAGGACAACATCCTGCACGGCAAGCTCTACTTCCACATGCCCGAAGCGCTGACCACGGCGGGCGGCGTCGTGGACGTCGGGCCCGATTTCGCGCCGCACGTGGTCGAGGACCGCGAACTGATCACAGGTCAGAACCCGCGCTCCGATCACCCGATCGGCGAGGCGCTGATCGCCGCGCTCAGCCGTGCCTCGATCGATGCGTGATCGTGGCGCGAGGACCGCGCCCGACCCGCAAGCTCCCGCATAGGAAGGAAAACTCCGATGAAACATTTGCTCATAGGTGCACTCATGGCCATTGCCGCCGTTTCCGCGTCCGAGGCGCAGGCGAAGCCGCCGACCCAACCCGTCTCGATCGTACTGGTGCATGGCGCCTTCGTGGACGCCTCGGGCTGGAAGGCTGTCTATGACATCCTGACCCAGGACGGCTACGAGGTGCTGGTCGTCCAGAATCCGACGATCACGCTGGACGGCGACGTCGCGGCGACCCGCAGGATCATCGCGACGGCGACGAAGCCGGTCCTGCTCGTCGGCCATTCCTACGGTGGGGCGGTGATCACCGAGGCCGGGGCGGATCCGAAGGTCGGGGGCCTTGTCTATATCGCCGCCCTCGCCCCCGACGTCGGCGAGTCAGTGTTCGAACTCGCGACGCGGCCCGCGCCGGAAGGCGGCCCGCCACTGCTTCCACCGAGCGACGGCTTCATCATCGTCGATCCGGTGAAGTTCCCGAGCGCCTTCGCGCCCGACGCCGATCCCAGCCTCGCGCGCTTCATGGCCGCCGCACAGATTCCGTGGGGACTGGCCGCCGTCCAGACCAAACTCACGACGGCCGCCTGGAAGGACAAGCCGGTCAGTTGGATGCTGACGACCGAAGACCACATGGTTCCGCCTTCCATCCAGCGCTTCATGGCTGCGCGGACCAAGGCGAACATCGTCGAGATCAAGAGCAGCCACGCCGTCATGCTTTCGCATCCCCGCGAGGTCGCCGCCTTCGTCGAGAAGGCGGCGGCAGGGGTCAAATAGGCCCAGTCGACGCCCGGCTGGCCGGTCGGAGAGCGCCCATATGACAGGCAAGGTGAAGACCATCGCGGTGCTCACCGCCCGGCCCGGCAAGCTCGATATGCTGCGGGACCTGCTGGAAGAGCTGATCGAACCGAGCCGCGCCGAGCCGGGCAACCTAGCCTACGACTTGTGGGTGGACCCGGCTGAACCCGGCCGGTTCGTGCTCGATGAGCTCTACGTAGATTTCCCCGCAGTCGAGGCGCACCACGCCACGCCTCATTTCCAGATCTACCTCGCACGAATTCCGAGCCTAGCGGAGCGCTGCGTCTGGACGCTGGATGAGGTCGTCGTCGCCTGACGCGACGAGCGCGGGCTCCCGGCAGCAGCGCCTTTCGATCGGGTTCGCGGCAGACGTCGCCGTGAAGGAGGATCCAGATGGTCGATATTTCACACACGCCGAAGTCATTGACACGCCGCCAGGCGGTGACCGTGGGCGCAGGCGCGCTGCTTCCGTTGGCGCTGCTCGCCGCAAGCGGCTCGGCCGGCGCCGCCGCCCAGCGTGAGACGCGAAGCGCCAGCCTAACCCAGGTGCGTAATGCGACCCTGCGCATCGACTATGGCGGCGCCCGCTTCCTCGTGGACCCGGTGCTGGCCGACAAGGACGCCTATCCTGGCTTCGAAGGCACGGCCAACAGCCAGCGGCGCAACCCCCTGGTGCCACTGCCCATGCCGCTCGCCTCGATCGTCGAGGTCGACGCCGTCATCGTGACGCACCTGCACCCCGACCACTGGGATGAGGCCGCGAAAGCCAAGCTGCGCAAGTCACTGCCGATCTTCGCCCAAAATGCCGACGACGCCGCCCAGCTGCGGTCGGCCGGTTTCTCTGACGTGCGATTGCTGACCGAAAACACCGGGTTTCAAGGCGTTCGTTTAAGCCGCACCGGCGGGCAGCATGGTTCCGACGCGACGGTGAAGGCGCTGCCGCAGATCCTCGGTCCGGTCAGCGGCTTCGTCATGAGCCACCCCGCCCACAAGACTCTTTATGTCGCCGGCGATACGATCTGGAACGTCGAGGTGGAGCGCGCCATCGCCCACCACTCACCGGACGTGATCGTCCTCAACGCCGGAATGGCGACGGTGATCGGACTTGATCCGATCATCATGGGCCCCGCCGACGTCCTCGCCGTCCACCGCGCCGCGCCAAACGCGGTGCTAATCGCCAGCCATATGGAAGCGTTCAATCACTGCATCCTTAGCCGGGCCGATCTACGCGCCTTTTCGAAACGGGATGGGTACGAACAGCGCCTGCTCATCCCAGCCGATGGCGAAACGCTGGCGATCTGACGAGACGCCGCCCTCCCCAGCAGATCCGAAAGTCTCCATCGCGGCTAGGTCGCGCCAAAACCTGACCTTGGTCCGCCGCCAAAAACAAGACGCTCAATCCCCATCCTCGCTTTGCGGAGATATTGACCAACCGACTCAAGACTTGAGCACCTGCCCGCCTCCCCCCATAGTTGAGCCGAGCCGGGGACCAGAGAATGGTTGAGAATGTAAAATCCATCAGCAATCCGCTGACGATCATCGCAATTTTCGCCGCCCTTGCAGAGGTGGCAGGCGCAGTTACGCTGCCGCTCGTAGCGCAGCCGATCCAGGCTACCTACATCTGGTTTGTGATGGGATTTCCGGTTGTCTTAGTTTTGGCGTTCTTCATAACGCTGAACTTCAATTCAACTGTATTGTATGCTCCAAGCGATTACAGAAATGAAGATAACTTTCTAAATGTCGCGCGACGCGGGCGCGACTTCGAGCGCAGTCTTGATCAGCTGAACGAGCAACTGGAGAAGACGAAAAACGCGCTGTTTGATGAGATCAAGCAGGAAGCAGACAATGCAGGAGGTGCAGAGCGTGCAAGACTTAGCCAAGTCGCCAGTGAGCAGATAAAGCTTATACAAGGTTATGTTGATAGTGCGAGAGTGATCGGTGAGGATTTCGCCGCCACGGCGGAACAGCCGCTTCCTCAATCCGCCCTACAAGCCGACATACTCAAATATCTCGCTCGGTCTCGAAACCCCGAACCCGTGGAGGCGATTGCGGGCGCTCTTAGAATGAGTGTTGCAGCAACAGATCGAGCTTTAGCCAAGCTAACTAAGCGCGGGCTAATTGAAATCGCGCCGGGAGATCCTAACGTCTACTTCCGTCGAGCTGCCTAGCAGCCAACAGCTGAAGCTGGCCCTGCTGCAATCTCCGGATGTTGAGGTGCTGCTACAGAGCCAATCAGCTCCCGTATACCGCGCGCGCTATTCCACACTACACGTGATATGCATGCGACGGGGAGGCGCCATGCACGTAGTCGATCTGCGCATCGAAAACTTCCGAGGCATTCGAAGTGGACGCGTCCGATTCGGGCAACACACCGTCCTTGTCGGCCCCAACAACAGCGGCAAGACGACCATCATTGAGGCTCTTGCCTTGTTGTTCGGCCGCGATCGGATGGTCCGAATGCTTACGGAGCACGACTTCTATGGTGGCGACCCTCAACCAGCCGACCGAATCCGCCTTGTCGCGACCGTGGCGGGTTTCGACGATGACAACTTCGCCAATCATCCAGACTGGTTCAGAGATGATCGCGCGATCCCCAAGTGGTGGTCTCCGGACACGGGCCAGGTGACAGCGGTCCGGCCGGCTGGTGACGTGAAGCTTGCCTGCCAAATCGGGTTTCAAGCGCGCTTCGATCGGGCGGAATTAGAAGTCGAAACGCTCCGCTACTTCCACGACGACGACGCCGTCGGCGACCTTTTTGTCGATGAGTCCCCGCCCCTTGTTCCATCACGTCTCATTCGAGACGTCGGTTACTTCCTTGTCCCAGCAAGCCGAACTTGGGATCGCGTCGTCTCCTTTGGGTCAGAATTGTTCCGGCGGGTCATCGCTTCGGCGGATGGCCAGCCTTCGGAGTCAGTGCTCGCTGAACGCGACCGTCTTCGGCGGCCGAACCAGCCTCTGGAAAGTGATCCTCATCTCCAGCCGATCATTGCACGCCTCAACGCAGAATTATCCGGCTTCTTCCGCACCAGTCCCGCCTTGCAGCTTCGTCTAACCGCAACCGACAGTGAGGGACTGCTCGATGCCGTCATGCCCCACTATGCAACAGGTGAAGGTATCGGCGTTCCAGCCCGACGGCACGGGAGCGGGCTGCTTTCGCTCCAGCACCTTCTACTGCTGCTGCAGTTCGGGCGGCAGCGCGCCGCCGCTGGTGAAGGATTTTGGATGGCGCTCGAAGAGCCGGAATTGCACGTCCCGCCGCCGTTGCAGCGCCGGTTGGTCCATCGAATCCAAGCGCTCTCGTCGCAGACTTTCGTATCCACTCACTCGCCGATGGTGGCAGCGATCGCTCATCCGGCGTCAGTCATTCTGTTGCGCAATGAAGGCGGCGTGCTGAGTGCAAACCCGCTTCTTCCTAGTCGGCTCCCAGCAGCGGCGCCAAACGCTGTGCGAAAGCTATTCCAGCTCAACCGCGTCGACACGATCTCCGCCCTAATGCACGACGCGGTTCTGATCCCTGAGGGCCGCTTGGATTTTGAATGGCTTCGCTTGCTCGTTCAGGCGGTCGACCTTGGGCAGGGCTGGGCCGCCGATGAAAGTCGGTTCAGCGCCCGCATAGGCCTCATCCCGACGCACGACGCTTCTGTCGTCGCAACAATCACCGCGCTGGCGCGACTGCACCCGCGCCTCTGCGCGGTGGTCGATGGCGACGTCGCTGGGCAAGGATATATCGATGCGCTCTGCCAGCTAGAAAGAGGACCACAGATCATAGTCCAGTGGCCCGACGGGTGGGCGATTGAGGATGTGGTCGGGTGGGTTCTTCAGGCAGACGCCGCACGGTCTATGGATGCTCTAAATGCCATCTTGCCGGCGAGACAAGCAGATATCCTCGCGCTGACGAGGAACCTGAAGTCCGAGGTTCGCGAAGCCGGCGGACTTAAAGGCGATATCGCGGTCTATGAGGCCGTGGCCGACACCGTGAGCGTTGTCGAACTCTGTCGGCGGCGGGCTCAAGAGCTCCTAAACGGGCTCAGTGACGCGCTCCTTGGATTGCCATCGGCGCGCTTCACATCCGAGCCGGAGGCCGATGTGCGGGTGAAGCACTTCCGCCCATGACGCTGTTCGCTGTGGAAGGTGCAGCTGGTTGCGGCAAGACCGTACGGTTGATGAGAGAGGTCGAGGCAGCCCTCCAGGAAACGCCTTTGGACGAAGGGCAGCGGGTGCTCGCTGTCACGTTCATGCACGGGGCACGACGGCGCCTGCAGCAGAAGCTCAGTAGTATTGCCACCCTGCGCGGACGCCTTCATTGCGTGACGATCGACAGTTTTGCTCAGCGACTCGTGGCACGTTGGCGGGGTCGCGCGCACGCACTCGGGTTCCCCCGGCCGCAAGCGGAGCAGTGGGATGCGTGCTGCGATCTTGCCGGCCTCCTACTTGAGCAAGCTGACGTTGCCCGCTGGGTCGCCGCGAGTTTCCCGATTATTCTGGTCGACGAGGCGCAAGATCTGAAGCCCCAGCGGCTGCGAATGATCACGGCGCTGACGCCTGCAGTCCGGCTGTTTATCGCGGCTGACGACTTCCAATGCCTCGATCAAACCCTAAGGCCAAACCCGACGGTCGCGTGGCTACGCAGTATATGCGAGCCGGTGGTGCTCGACCGAGTGCATAGGACGAACGTCAACTCGCTGCTTGCCGCCGCTCGAGCCCTTCGAGCTGGTGAAGCGCCGGTAGCCGCAGGAGATTTTCGCATTTTCGCAGCGCGCGGTGCGCCCCTCGCTGCCGCGTCATTGGCAAACGCCATCGCTTGGCGACGTGGCGGTGGCGTGGCGGTGATTACGCCGGCGACAGCGGGTGGGTTTGCGAATGAGGTGATCCAACGGGTTTGCGCGGGCCCGATCGGACAGCGGCAAAACGGTCCCTATCGAATTGTCTGGGAACGATCCGAAGGTGACGCCTCCGACGCCATCCTGGCTGGTCTTCACCTCAACGGCGCTACCGATCTTGCGGAAACCGTCGCCGCGCTCCGCGCTCTTCCAGATGCGGGTATCGGCCGCGCGGTCATAAATCGCGTGCGGCGGCAGGCGGCAGCTGGCGGCGTAACACAGTTTGATCCGGCCGACGTCGCTCAACTCATTAGAAGGCAGGTGGCGCTCCAACGTCAGCATGGACATTTCGACGAACCGACGTTCGCGGCCATGACGGTTCAGCAAGCCAAAAACCGGGAGTTCGATGGCGTGGTGGTACTTTGGCCGTTTCAGGTCGGTGGCGACGCAGAGCACAAGCGTCGCCTACTTTACAATGCCATCACTCGCGCGCGCCGCTGGTGTACGGTGATCTTGCAGAATGAGGCGCTACTCGCTAGCGCGCCATTCAGCACGCCGGAAGTCTAGGGCTCCGCGCTTCAGGGAAGCTCAGGAGCAACCGGACAATCCAAGCAGAGCCGTTGATGCGCGACAGGCGCGAGTTTGACGGTATAGTCAACGTCAGCGACCAAGGGGCGGGCGAAACGCATGGCGGTGGACGGTGAGCCGGAGCTTTTCGACGAACGTTTTCTCGACAAGCACGCGGGCGCGATCATCAGCGACCTGACCGTCGCGCTTGTGGAATTGGTGGCCAACGCCTGGGACGCCTACGCCACTGAAGTCCATATCCAGTGGCCCGACGGCACACAGGATCGGCCATTTTCCATCAGAGATAACGGCAAGGGCCTGACCGGCGAGCAATTCGCTCAGCGTTGGCGCACGCTCAACTACAACCGCGTAGCGGCTGAAGGGGAGTTGTCCTTACCGCCGCCCGAACTGGGCAGCAGCAAGCCGCGTCGGCCGTATGGTCGAAATGGCCAGGGCAGGCTGGCGGGCTTTGCCTTTTCGGACCCCTATGACGTCGTCACCAGGGCTGGCGGCGAGGAAGTGACTTTCCAGGTCAAGCGCAGCAGCGGTTCGCTGCCGTTCAATTGGCGAGAGATTTCCCGCCGTTCGTCGCGAGGCCATGGGCTGGAGGTTCGCGCGACTCAAGCGACCCGAACGCGCCTGAGCGCTGCAGCGGTGCGCGAAATTCTCGGAACCCGCTTTCTGACCGATCCAGATTTCACCGTAGTGGTCGATGGCGTGGCCGTCACCTTTGACGACATCCCCGATGGTTTCCTTAGGGAAAGCTTCGTCGATGTGCCGGACTATGGCCAGGCGCGCATCGTGATGATCGACGCCCAACGCGCCGATCGGACAACCCGCCAGCACGGCATCGCCTGGCACGTTAACAACCGGCTGGTGGGCGAATGCAAATGGGTCGGCAGTGACTACACCAGAATCCTGGACGGCCGAACGAGCGAGGCGAAGCGCTTCACCTTCATCGTTACTGCCGACTTCTTGGCCGGGGCCGATGCCGTGAAGCCTGACTGGACCGGTTTCATTTCGGCGAACGAAGTCTGGCAAGTGACACAGTCTCTCGTTCAGGACCGTATCGGCGAGGAAATCTTCGCTCACGGCGCACAGCGGCGCAGCGACACCAAAAAAGCCGTTCGCGATAGTCTTTCTGACACC